>DATAGU010000229.1:0-31855 GCA_036263495.1 Polyangia bacterium
CGAGCGTCTGAGACCCACCGTCCACGTCATGAGACCCACCGTCCCCGTCCTGAGACCCACCGTCCCCGTCCTGAGACCCACCGTCCCCGTCCTGAGACCCACCGTCCCCGTCCTGAGACCCACCGTCCCCGTCCTGAGACCCACCGTCCCCCGCCCTGAGACGTGTATCAACGCCCGGCGGCAGGTGTGCAAAGGCCCGGAGGGGGGCCGATGGGGTGGGGCGGTTGCCTTCTGGCGGGCGTGGGTCAGCCGATCCACACGGTCTTGACGTTGACGAACTCGCGCAGGCCGATGTCCCCGAGCTCGCGGCCGAAGCCCGAACGCTTGATGCCGCCAAAGGGCAGGCGCGGATCCGACTTCACCATGCCGTTGACGAACACGCAGCCGGCCTCGATGCGGCCGGCGAGCCGCTCGCCGCGGGCGCGGTCGGCGGTCCAGAGGGAGGCGCCGAGGCCGTAGGCGGTCTGGTTGGCGAGGTCGAGGGCGTGCGCCTCATCCTGGGCGCGCACCACGGCGGCCACCGGGCCGAAGGTCTCCTCGTCGAAGACCGGCATGCCGGGCCCGGCGGCGTCGAGCACGGTGGGGGGGTAGAACGCGCCCGGGCCGGCGGGCACGGCGCCGCCGAGGAGCAGGCGCGCGCCGCGCTCTACCGAGGCCTCGACCTGGCGGTGGAGGTTCTGGCGCAGGTCGTGGCGCGCCTGGGGGCCGAGCTCGGTCGCGCGGTCGAGCGGGTCGCCCATGCGCGCGGCCGCGCCGGCCATGCGCGCCACGAAGGCCTCGAGGAACCGGTCGGCCACGGCCTCGACCACGATGAACCGCTTGGCGGCGATGCAGCTCTGGCCGCTGTTGATGAGCCGGGCGTCGGCGGCCACGCGCGCGGCCTCGGCCACGTCGGCGTCGGCGAGCACGATGAAGGGGTCGCTGCCGCCGAGCTCGAGCACGGCCTTCTTGAGGGCGCGGCCGGCCTGCGCGGCGACCTCGCTCCCGGCGCGGTCGCTGCCGGTGAGGGTGACGGCGGCCACGCGCGGGTCGGCGAGGACGGGCGGCACGCGGCCCGGCTCGATGAAGAGGTTCTGGAACAGGCCCTCGGGGAAGCCGGCCCGGCGGAGGATGTCTTCGATGTGGAGGGCGCAGCGCGGCACGTTGGGGGCGTGCTTGAGGAGCGCGGCGTTGCCCGCCATGAGCGCCGGGGCGAGGAAGCGGAACACCTGCCAGAAGGGGAAGTTCCACGGCATGATGGCGAGCACCACGCCGAGCGGGTCGTAGCGGACGAGGCTGCGCCAGGCGTCGCTCGGCCGCTCCTCGGGGGCGAGGAGCGCGGCGGCGTGCTCGGCGTAGTAGTCGCACGCGACGGCGCACTTCTTGGCTTCTCCCTCGCCCTGGGTCACGGGCTTGCCCATCTCGAGGGCCATGGTGCGCGCGTACTCGGCGGCGCCGTCGCGCAGGAGGGCGGCGGCGCGCTTGAGGGGTTCGGCGCGCTCGGGGATCGGGACCTCGCGCCAGTGGAGGAAGGCGGCGTGGGCGCGGGCGAGCGCGGCCTCCACCGCGGCCGGCGGGGTCTCGGCGAAGGTCTCGAGGAGCTCATCGGTGGCGGGGTTCTGCGATCGGATCGGCATGGCGACTCTCCGTGTATTGACATACTTTCGTCGCGATCCGAACCCCCGTTTGGGGGTGGGCGGGCCAGCGGCGGCTGCGTCGCTGGCCACCGGATGATGGTGGACGAGCGTTTTCGGGAGAGCCTGTGATGCCGAGCACGATGCGACGATCTCGTGGGTTGTGGAGGGGGCGGGTGGGGCTAGCGCTGCTGGGGGTGACCCTGTCGGGGGTCGTGGCCCGCGGAGAGTCCCCGCCGATCCCGGCGCCGCGCGCCGCCAATGCGCCAGGCACCGGGGCGCCGTCGCCGCCGCCGTCTACGCCGTCGCCGCCGCCGGCCGCGGCCTGGGTCGAGCGCAGCAACGCCCATGCGCAGGTGCTGCTCCAGGTGATCGCCCGCTTCCACCCCGAGACGGCCGGCGAGTACGGGGTGATGGGGCTGGACGAGAAGATCATCGATCTCGGGCCGGGCTCGGTGGCGCGCTATCAGAAGGCGCTCGAAGAGGCCCTCGGCGAGCTGCGCAAGCGCCTGCAGGCGGAGACCGATCCGCTCGTGCGCCAGGACCTCGAGATCCTGGTGCAGGCCGCGGCGCAGGACATCGAGGAGTCGCGGCTCGACGAGCGCTACTTCCTGCCCTACGACAACGTGCCGCGGCTCGTCTTCGGCGGCCTGCACGCGCTGCTCGACGACCAGATCCCGCCCGAGCGGCGCCCGGCCGCGCTCGTGCGGCTGCGCCGCTACGCGGGGCTCGAGCCCGGGATCAAGCCGCTCGTGGAGCTGGCCATGGCCGAGACGCGCGAGCGCCTGGCCACGCCGGGCCTCCTCGGGCCGGCGCGCGCGGAACTCGAGCGCGACCTCACGAACGGCCCCATCCTCATCGACGGCATGGCGCAGCTCTTCACCAAGTACAACATCACGGGCTACGCCGAGGCGCACGCCAAGCTGAAGCAGCAGCTCGGCGCGTACCAGGACTTCCTGCGCAAGGAGGTCCTGCCGCGCGCGCGCAGCGACTTCCGCCTGCCGCCCGAGTACTACGCCTTCCGCCTGCGGCACGTGGGCGTGGACATCGGGCCCGAGATGCTGCGCGCCCTCGCGCACGCGGCGTTCACGCAGATCCAGGGGGAGATGCAGGTCCTGGCCAAGGCGGTGGCCGCGCAGCATGGCCTCCAGGCGAGCGATTACCGCGACGTGATCCGCGCGCTCAAGAAGGAGCAGCTCGTGGGCGAGACGATCATGTCGCACTACCGCGGCCGCCTCGGCGAGATCGAGGGCATCGTGCGGCGCGAGAAGCTGGTCAGCCTGCCGGTGCGGCCGGCGCGCATCCGCCTGTCGAGCGAGGCCGAGACCGCCACCCAGCCCGCGCCCCACATGCACCCGCCGCCGCTCCTCAATAACCACGGCGAGCAGGGGGAGTTCGTGCTGCCGCTCAACATCCCGGCCCCGCCCGGGTCGGCGGCGGCCCAGCTCAAGTACGACGACTTCACGTACGCCGCGGCCTCCTGGAGCCTGACCGTGCACGAGGCGCGGCCGGGTCACGAGATGCAGTTCGCGGCCATGATCGAGCGCGGGGTGTCGGTGGCGCGCGCCATCTTCGCGTTCAACAGCGTCAACGTCGAGGGCTGGGGGCTGTACTCGGAGTACCTCATCAAGCCGTTCATGCCGCCCGATGGGCAGCTCATCTCGCTGCAGTTCCGCCTGCAGCGGGCGGCGCGCGCCTTCCTCGACCCCGAGCTGCAGGCGGGGCTCATCACGCCCGCGCAGGCCAAGGCGGTGCTGCTGAACGACGTGGTCTTGTCCGAGGCCATGGCCACGCAGGAGGTGGAGCGCTACACGTTCCGCGCGCCGGGGCAGGCCACCTCGTACTTCTATGGCTACACCAAGCTGCTCGGGCTGCGCGAGGAGGTGCAGAAGGCGCTCGGGCCGAAGTTCGACGCGCGCGCGTTCCATGACTTCATCCTCGGGCAGGGGCTCCTGCCGCCGGCGCTCCTGCGCAAGGCGGTGCTGGCCCGGTTCATGCCGCCGGCCGCGGCGGCGCCCCGCAAGTAGCCCGCCCCCTGCCTCCGCGTGGGGTCTCGAGCGGACCTGCCTCCCCCAAGAAATCCACCGCGGCCGGGAACTCTCCCGGCCCGCGATCGTGTACGCCAACGCCAACAGATAGATGAGCAGGGGCGGCACGGGACCTCATGATGGATAGAGCCGAAGACCAGGCCAGGGAGCGAGAAGGGACGCATGGCTGAGCTGCCCGCGTCCACGCTCGCGGCCTGCCGCCGCGGGGATGCGCACGCGTTCCGGGCCCTGGTCGAGTGCTACCAGGACCGGGTCTATGCCCTGTGCGTGGCCCTGGCCGGCCGCGCCGACGCCGAGGACCTGGCGCAGGAGACGTTCCTGCGCGTGCACCAGGCGATCGGCCGCTTTGCACCGGACGGGCCGGCCACGCTCGGCGGCTGGATCCTCACCATCGCGCGCCGGCTGTGCCACGACCGGGCCCGCAGCGCGCGCCTGCGGGTGGAGGTCGCGGTCGGCGCGGGCCTGGAGACGGCGGCGGCCACGCGCAACCCGGAGGAGGCGGCGCAGGGGGCGAGCCTGGTGGCGGCGTTGCATGTGGCGCTCGCCGCCCTGCCGGAAGAGCAGCGGGCGGTGTTCGCGCTGCGCGAGTGGGACGGGCTCGAGTACGAGGAGATCGCGGCGGTGGAGGGCGTGCCGGTGGGCACGGTGCGCTCACGGCTGGCGCGGGCCCGCGAGGCGCTCCGGACCGCGCTCGGCGAACGGGCGGGCGGGGCCGCGAAGGATTTGTCGCTCACGACGGAGCGAGGGGCATGACCAGGGACAGAGAATTCATGACGGGCGGACCCCAGGGACTCGACGACGCCGCGCTCGACGACGTGGTGCGCCGGGCGGCGCCACGGGCGCCGGAGACGCTCTTGCCCCAGGTGCTCGCGGCCGTGGCCGCGTCCGAGCGGGCGCGGCGGCGCCGGCGCTGGAGGGTCGGGGTGGGCGGCGTCGCGGGGGCGCTGGCCGTGGCCGCGGTGGTGCTGCTCGTCCTGCGCACGCGCTCGACGTTCGGGCCGGGTCTGTCGCCCGCGCCGGCCGGGGCTGAGGCCGGGCCCTGGCGCCTGGCCGCCGCGGCTGGGGATGTGATCGTGCCGGGCGGCGGCGTGGGGGACCCGCTGCCCGCCGCGGCGGCGCTGACCGTGGCCGCGGGCGGCAGCGCGCGGCTCGAACGAGGAGGAGAGGCCTTTGTGCTCGCGCGCGGGCTGGCCGTGCTCCGGACCGAAGGCGCGACGCTCACGCTGCTCGGCGGCACGGCGCGCCTGGGCGGTGACGGCATCGACGTGACGACGGCGCCGGCGCGCATTCACACGATGGGAAGGGATGCGGATGTGGAGCTCACGCTCCAGGGGAGAAGCGATATGGATCACCGGTTTCTGGTAGCCAAGAAGGGGGTCGTCGCGGGGGCAGCGCTCGGGACGGCGCTCCTGGCCATCCACGTGTATCGCGGTCAGGCCGTGGTCGAGCGCCGCCCGGGCGCGCCGCCGCTCACGCTCGCCGCCGGGGATGGCGCGCTCATGGGAGCGAGTGGGCCGCCCCTGGTCGTGCGCGCCCCGGTCGCGGCGCCGCAGGCCGTGGCGGCGGTGACACCCCGCAAAGAGGGCGCGCGGGAGGCGCTCCAGGCGATGAGGCCGACGGGCGCTCGCCCGCTGCCACCGAGCGGCGCGGCCCGTCCGACCGCGGCGACCGAGGGGGAGGAGGGGCCGCCCCCGCTCAACGCCGAGCTCGACGGCGCGCTCGACAAGGAGGTGGTGCGCGCCGGCATCCAGAAGATCATCCCCCAGATCAAGACCTGCTACGAGAGCGCGCTCGAGAAGGCGCCGCAGCTCAACGGGCGCCTGCTGGTGAAGTTCAAGATCCGGGCGCAGGATGGCAAGGGCGTGGTGGGGGAGGGGGAGATCCAGCCGGACTCGGACGCGGCGTTGCTGGCCGAGCCAGAGACCGGGCAGTGCATCCTCGATGCCCTGGCGGTGGCCGAGTTCCCCGCCCCCGAGGACGGGGGCGAGGTGACCGTGTCCTACCCCTTCGTGCTCATGGCCACTCCACCCCCCCTGGGACGCTCCAGGAGCCGTGAGCCGTGAGCCGGCCGCGGCGTGGGAGGGGCCGCGTCGCGGCGGCCGTCAGCGCCAGTCCCTGCGCCGGCGCACGGCGAGGGTGGTGAGGAGGCCGAGGGCGAGGAAGGTGAGCCAGAGGTGTCCGGAGTCGAGGAGCGTGGCCGTGGCCAGGGGCAGGGCGCCCGGCGCCACGCTGGGGGGCTGCTCGGTCTCGAGGCTCCACTCGAAGACCATCGGCGTCGCGGCGGGGTCGTCCGTGGCGAGCTCGGCGCGGAGCTGGATGGGGGTGTCGCCGAGCGCGGAGATATCGCTGCCGGGGAGCGCGGGGTACAGGAGCAGCTCGCCCTTCTCGTCGAGGATGGTGTAGACGATGCGGGTGCCCTCGGGCCGGTCGTCGAGGGTGTCGAAGCGCAGCCAGCGCTCGCCCGGGGCGGGCACGAGCACGGTCGAGGTCACCTGCCCCGTGGGCCAGTACTGCAGGCCGGCGTCGGTCTCGAGCTGGCTCCTGGTGGGGGCGCTGTCGCCGGCCACGACGCGCAGCTCGTCGAGGAGGCCTTCGTAGCCGCTGTTCAGGCTGGAGCCGTACGAGATCTTGCCGATGACGAGCGGCGCGCCGTTGTTGCGGATGAGGGCGCCGGCGGGGATGCTGTCCGTACCGTTGTTGGGCGTGGAGTTGAACCGGTAGGTCACCTCGTTGCCGTTCTGGTAGAGGCGGATGCGCGTGGGCGCGGTCGGGTTCGCCTCGTACACCATGGCCACGTGGGTCCACGTCCCGGTGGGCACGTTGCCGCCGTAGGAGAAGTAGCTGCGGCCGGTGGAGGCGGTGATCCAGCCGCCGATCTCGGAGTGCCGGGCGTAGGTGCTCTCGAGCTTGAGGCCGTAGACGCTGTCGGTGCTCCCGGGGCTCATGCGGATGGCCACGTAGTTGTTGGGCTTGTCGACGCTGGGGTGGACCCAGGCCTCGAGCGTCAGGCGGTCGGTCGCGTTCAGGCTGCTCGCGTAGGGCACGACGACGCTGCCCGTGCCGTCGAACTTCATGCCGTAGGAGAAGAGGCCCTCGGTCCAGGCGATGGGGCCGCTCGGGGTGCCGTGGTTGCCGTTCTCGCTCGCGTCCTGCACCGCGCCGTTGGTCGCGACGCCGCCGCCATCGGCGGCGATCTGCTCGGGCGGCAGGGCGCGGCCGAGGAGGCGGAGCTCGTCGATGAGCCCGTGGTAGTAGATGGGCTTGCTGTAGGGCAGGACGCCGACGTGGAGGGGGCCGAGGTTGGTGCGGATCTCGGTGCCGGGCGGGATGAGGTCGGTGGCCTTGCCCGGGTTGCCGTAGCGATAGGCGACCTCGGCGCCGTCCTGATACAGCCGGATGTGCGGATCGCCCACGCGGTAGGTCATGGCCACGTGGGTCCAGGTGTCGGGCGGGACGCTCCCGCCGTAGGCGAAGTAGAGGCGGCCGCTGGTGTCGGTGATGAAGGCGCCGAGCTCGCTCGCGCCGGTGTAGAGGCTCTCGAGCTTGATGCCATAGGCCGCGTCTTCGCTCCGCGGGGTCATCTTGACGGCGATGTAGTTGTTCGACTGGTGCGCCGTGGGGTTCACCCAGGCCTCGATGGTGAGCTCGGTCTGGGCCGCGAGCTCCGGGCTGTCGGGCACGGTCATGTACGCGCCGCCGTTGAACGACAGGGCGTTGCCGTAGAGGCCCTCGGTGAGGGCGGCGCCGTGCAGCGTGCCGTTGTTCTCGGCGGCGCCGCCAGCGTCGGCGCACGTGGTGCCCTCGGTCTCGTTGAAGTGGTACCAGGCCAGGGTGCCGTCCTGGGCGACGTACTCGCCGGGGTGAGGGGACGGCGGGGGCTCGGGGAGGCTGCCCTCGTCGAAGTGATACCAGCCCAGGGTGCCGGGGCGGAGGTGGTAGGGCGCGGGCTCCTGGTGGCGGCCGAGCTCCACGTGCCCGTCCCGCACCACCGGCAGCGAGTAGGCGATCCCGATCTCCCAGTGGTTGGCCTCGGGGTAGGCGGAGTAGCTGTCGCTGCCGCAGTAATAGAGCCGCACCGTGCCGTCGACCACCACGGCGCTCGGGCGATAGAGGGTCTGCAGGGCGTAGGAGTCGCCGTTGGTGAAGCGCCAGACCTGATCGCCCGGGACGACGGCGGGGTTCGGCGAGCGGCGCCAGTGGATGCCGTCGCTCGAGATGGCGTGCCCGGTGACGATGCCGGCGTACTTGGGCGTGGGCTGCGCGTTGTAATACATGTGGAAGTCGGACCCGATGCGGACGACGTCCATGTGGCTGATGCCGCCCTGGTCGTAGGTGCCCTCCTCGGGGGCGAGGATGACGTAGCCCCACAGCGGGCTGTCGGGGTGGATGGGATCGTACGGGGTGTAGTGGACGCCGTCCTTCGAGGTGGCGTAGGCGACCCGGCTCGTGCCCCAGTTGTACCAGAGGTGGAAGAGGCCGGTGTCGGCGTCGTAGAAGGCGGTGGGGGTGCGGGTCCAGCCCGGCATGATCGGGCCGACCTTGGTGTAGTGCTTGCCGTCGTACGAGGTGGCCACGCCCACGCGGCAGGTGCCGTCGCCGCAGCCGGTCCAGTAGAGGAACCAGGACTCGCCGTTCGGGCCCTTGCCCGGGGCGTAGACGAAGTCCGGGTCGGCGTGCCAGGACGCGTCCCAGGCGTCTGGCCCCGGGGCGACGAGCGGGTTCTCGTAGTCGTTCGTCTTCACCCAGTGGACGCCGTCGTTCGAGCGCACGAGCGTGTTGCGCTCCCACCACCAGTCGCGCGCGGTGCCGGGGTTGGGCGGGGGTGGGGTGCCCTCGGGCATGGTGCCCATGGGGGTGAAGATCATCCAGTACTTGAAGCCGTCCTGGCCCTCGGGGAAGTACTGCACGTCGGGGTGCACGGCGCCCGGGACCCGCCGGGTCACGTCCCCTTGCGCGTCCCAGGGATCGCAGCTCTCCAGGCTGAGGAGCGGGTTGTCGGCGGCGAGGGCGAAGCTCGCGCCCTCGTCGGCGGCGACGTCGGTCACGCGGTGGGCGTGCGTGGTCACGGCGATCTGCGTGTCGTCGCCGAAGTCGTCGCGCCAGACGCTGGCCACCTGGCGGAGCGGCGCGGCCTGCTCGTCGGTTTGCGGCGAGCAGGCGAACTGGAGCAGGGTCAGGAGGGGCCACAGCCAGCGCCAGCGGGCGCGGCGTCGGAAGAGAGGGAGGGGGGGAGCGGTGACGGCGGAGAATGGATCGGTCGACGAGTACATGGGGCCCCCGGGGTTCGTGATCCGAAGAGCGCCGCGTGAGCAGCGCCCCCACTCGGCTCATCGAGTGGCGAAGCCGCCGGCGCCTCATGGCGTCGGCGCACCCTGGGTCAGTGCAAGAGAGGCGCCGGGGCGTTTTCCGTGGCTCCGGGCGGGATTGCACGCGGCAGCCGTCCCGCTCGCCGCAATTCTTGCGGTATCCTCTGGGCGACGCCGTCTATTTGCGCGGCTCCCACGAGCCCCCGGACGCATGAACATGATCCGACGCCTGGCCGACTACCGCTCCGTGTTCCACGACGACGACCCCACGGTCTTCATCCTCGCGCCCGCGCCAGAGCGTCCGATCCCCGCGGGCGACACCCGCCGCGGCACGGCCTGGCTGTTTCGCTCGCAGGAGCGCGCGGCCGAGTTCGGCGCCTGGATGCGGGGCCGTCACGGGCTCGAGAGCGTGCCCGTGCCGATCAAGCTCCGCACGCTGGTGAACGCCCTTGGGGATCGGGACCTCACCTATGTGCTCGATCCGCGTCCGGTGGTGGGCTATGGCGTGCCGTTCGCCTTCAAGGCACCGCTGCCCCATTGAGGACGTACGCGCCGGACGCTTCGCGCCCGATCTTTCCACTTGGAGTCAGGCCTCGGATGAGAGAAGAGGGGGGGCATGGCGACGATTGAATCTCTTGGCTTGGAACACCCCTGCGCATGGATCCGCCCCTGCCTTCCGGCGAATGCACACCGCGAGCTGCGCACGCGTCGGGTCCGTCGATGCGTGTGACGGTCGGGGTGGTGTTGTCTCTGGTGTTGCTCCTCCCGGCTTGCGCGCACCGGCAGGTGCAGGCGGTCGCTCAGGAGTGCACGCCGAGCATCCACGACCTCGGCTGGATGGCGGGCTCCTGGACCTTCCAGTCGCCGACCGAACGGCTCGACGAGCATTGGACCGACGCCGAAGGGCGCTCGATGCTCGGCGTGGGCCGCCGCATCACGGGCGACGAGACGTTCTTCTTCGAGTTCCTGCGCATCGAGGAGCGGTCCGACGGCATCTACTACATCGCCCATCCCAGGGCGCGCCCCGGCGTGGAGTTCAAGATGGTCGCCTGCCGCCCTGGCGAGGCGATGTTCGAGAACCCGGAGCACGGCTACCCCCGCAGCATCCGCTACCGCCGCAACCCCAATGGCACGATCGACGTGCGGCTCGAAGGGGCGAAGGATGGCCGCCCCCTCACCGAGGAGTTCGTCTACCGTCGCCGCAAGACGTGACGTGGCGGAGCTTCAGCCGGAACACCGCGGTTGGAGGTCGTCGCTGGCTGCGCCGCAGCGGGCAGACGACGGCGGTGTTTCGGCTCAGGCCGCGAGGAAGGCGAAGAACCGCTCGGGCAGGTCGTCGAAGTCGAGCGGCCCCTGACAGGAGCGGCAGGTGAAGGGCAGGGGCTTGCGCTCCGGACCGAGCTGGCGGGTCTCGATGAGGCGCTCCTCCTCCACCTGGCAGGTGGGGCAGCGATAGGGGGCATAGAAGGACTGGATCTCGACCCCGTCCATCAGGCTCGGCAGGACACTCGCCTGGCGCACGAGGCCCACCGAGCACTCCTGCAGGCGCACGCCCTCGCGGCCGAAGCGACGCAAGAGCTCCTGCCAGCGCGCGACGCCCTCGGGCGCGACGCGGCGCAGCCCGCCGAGGCGCAGGTCGAGCGGCCCGCGCAGGGCCAGGATGGGCTCGAGGTCGCTGTCCGGCAGGAGGATCCCGGCGAGCCACACCTCGCTGCGCCCCGAGTCGCCCCCGCCGGCGCCGAGGTGCCAGCGAAACGGCCAGCCGCCCACCACGTCGCCGAGGAAGCGGCGCAGCATCTCGCGATCCGCCATCTCCACGCCGTGGAAGGCGAACCCCATGCCGACGGCCGGCGCGAAGGCCTGGGTGTCGAGGCGCATGGCCTGGGCCCGCAGCGCGAGCGGCGCCCCCTCGCCGGGCAGGCTGAAGCGCAGCGTCAGGCGCGCGCCCACCGCGATCCGCTGGCGCGGCACCAGGCGCACCAGCATGCCCCGCTCCGACAGATCCTCGGACACGCCGAGGTACTCCTCGGCCGCCACGGCGCCGCCGAAGACCGGCACGTGCACCGGGTGGCGGTCACGGCCGCGCAACGGCACGCCGAGCAGGCGGGCCACGAGGAGCGACAGCTTCCCCGGCCGCACCGGCACCTCGAGCACCGCGTCGAAGCCCTGCTCCCAGGCCTCCGGCCGTGAGGCGTGGGGGGCGCCCGGCGCCGTCACCAGCACCACCGGCAGGGGCGCGAGCCGCCGATCGCCCCGGATCGCGGCCAACACCTCGGCCGCGGAGCCATCGGGCAGGATGCGGTCCACGAAGCACAGATCGGCCCGGTGCACCTCGGACAAGAGCTCGCGGGCCGTCTCCACCGTGCACAGCTCGAGGTCGCCCCGGCGCACGAGCTCCTGGGCGAAGTGGTGGTCGAGCTCGGGGTTACGCGAGAGGACGATGGTCTTGCGGCGCTGTTCCTGGGCCTTCGCGGCGGTCATGAGGCCAGGATATCAGCTTCGCTGCCACCGAGACTGCGACCGAGCGCCGCGCGCATCACCGTGAGCGGCGCCGCCCGGCCGGTCCAGGCTTCGAGCGCCGCCGCCCCCTGATGGAGCAGCATCGCCGCGCCCGTGCACGCGCGCAGCCCCCGCGCCCGCGCCGCGGCCACGAGCGGCGTCTCCCGCCGCACGACCAGATCCACCACCAGGGCGTGACGCGGCAGGAGCCCGACCTCTTGCTCGGGGTAGGTCGGCGCCGGTGCCGGGGCCGAGGCCATGAGATCGACGGCCGCGCCCTCCTGGCCCTCGCTGCCCGGTCCTGGGCCGAGCCCGCGCGGCGTCGTGTCCACGAGCAGGTCCACCGTGGGCAGGAGCGCCGCCAGCGCGGCCGCGCCGAAGTCGTGGTGCTCGAGCGCGAGGCCCGGCAGCTCGATCCGACGGGCGCCGCGACGCACCACGTGCGTCTCCACGCCCTCATCGACGAGCGCCACGGCCACGGCGCGCGCCGCCCCGCCCGCGCCGAGGAGGGCCGCGCGCAGAGGCCGCCCCTGGCAGTGCACGGCGCCGCCGTCGAGCAAACCCGCCTCGGCGAGCAGGCGCCGGAAGCCGTGGACATCGGTGTTGAGGCCGCGCGTCTCACCCCCCGGCTCGGTCGGGAACACCAGCGTATTGACCGCTCCCACGCGCTCCGCCAGGGCATCGGGCCGGCACAACCCGAGCGCCGCGACCTTGTGCGGCACCGTGACGTTGAGGCCGATGAAGCCGAGCGCGCGCGCCCCGGCCACCGCCTGCTCGAGCGCCTCCGACGCCACCGCAAAGGCGCCATACACCCAATCGAGCCCGAGCGCCGCGAGCGCGGCATTCTGCATGGCCGGCGAGTGGCTGTGCGCCACCGGCCAACCGATGACGCCGAGGAACCGGGTCCTGGCGCTCATCGGCGAGGGCCGGCTCACGCCCGGCTCGTCCCTGCCGCTCACCGAGGCTCTCCCCCGACCGGAACGTCCCCGCCCCTTCCTTCGCCGTCCCCGCCCCTTCCTTCGCCGTCCCCGCCCGGGGCTCGCCCGTGCACCGCCGTCACCACCGCGTCCACCGCGCCGTCGCCGAGCTGGATCGACAGCGGCTCGCCGGGCGCGAGCGCCAGCGCCCGCGTCACCACCTCCCCGGCGGGCCGGCGCACCACCGCATAGCCGCGATCGAGCACGCGCAGCGGCGAGAGCGCGTCGAGCTTGCCGGCCGCCGTCGCGAAGGCGCGATGGCGCCGCGCCAGCCCCTGATGCATCGCCGTGAACAGCCGCTGTTCGAGCCGCGCCAGGGCCTGCCGCCGCTGACCGAGACGCTCGCGCAGCGGCCGCTCGAGCCGCGTGGCCAGCCGCTCGAGCGCCGTGCGGTGACGTCCGAGGCGCGCGCGCGGGTGCAGCTCCCCGAGCCGATGCCTGAGCGCCGCGAGCGCCGCCCGCCGGCCGTCGAGATAGCGGCCCATCATCGCCTGCATCCGCTCGGCGCGATCGTCGAGCCGCTGGCGCGAGCGCGTGAGCACGCGCTCGGCCGACCGCTCGAGCCGAGCCCCGAGATCTTCGATGCGCGCGACCAGCTCCGCATGCACCGGCAGCGCCAGCTCCGCCGCCTGCGAAGGCGTGGCCGCGCGCTGGTCGGCGACGAAGTCGGCGATGGTGAAGTCGATCTCGTGCCCCACCGCCGAGATCACCGGCACCTGGCAGGCGGCGATGGCGCGCGCCACGGCCTCGTCGTTGAAGGCCCAGAGGTCCTCGATCGAGCCGCCGCCGCGACCGACGATGATGAGCTCCACCTCGGGGCAGCGATCGAGCCAGCGGAGGGCGCGGACGATGTCGCCCACGGCCGCCTCCCCCTGCACCTGGCACGGGGCGATGAGGATGCGCACCGGGCAGCGCCGCGCGGCCACGCGCACGATGTCGCGCACCGCCGCCCCGCTCGGCGACGTGGCCACGCCGATGCAGCGGGGCAGGAACGGCAGCCGGCGCTTGCGCTCCACGCGGAACAGCCCCTCGGCCTCGAGGCGGCGCTTGAGCTGCTCGAACTGGAGCTGCAGCGCCCCGAGGCCCGCCGGCTCGGCGAAGTCGGCCTGCAGCTGGAACTTCCCCTGCTGGTCGTAGATCGTCAGGCGGCCGCGCACGCGCAGCTTGAGGCCGTCGGCCGGCCGGAACTTGAGGCGCAGCGCCTCGGTGCGGAACATGGCCACGCCGAGCTGCGCGTCGGCGTCCTTGAGGGTGAAGTAGAAGTGCCCCCCCGGGGAGACGCGCAGGTTGGAGACCTCGCCCTCCACCCACACCGCGGCGAAGCGCGACTCGAGCGCGCGACTCGCCAGGCGCACGAGCTCGGACACGCGATAGACGCGGGAGGACTCCGTGGCCTGCGGCGTCGTCGGCGAGCGGGCCGGAAGGGCCGGCGCCGCGAGCGCCACGGCGTCGATGGAACCGCGGGCCGGCGGGGCGCTGCGGCGCAGCGGCGCGGTCACCGGCGCAGGGGTCGCCGGCGGCGACGGGAGCGCCTCATCCCAGCCCACGAACTCGGGGACGAACTCCGGCGCCCACACCTCCGGCTCGGGGATGGGGTCGAGGCTCGGGAATTCGGGCGGCTCGGTCGGCGCCGCCTGGCGCTGCGGCCCGGCGGGCGTCCGCGCCGGCGGACGCTGCGAAGCCTTCTCGGGCGGGCTGGCCGGCACCTCCTGGGGCGCGAACAGATCGAGGTTGCGACCGCGCGGCGGCTCGGGTTTCTTCGGCGGGGAAGGGCTCAAGGCGTGTCCGATCTCGGCCGCGAAAGAGCGGTCGCGGAGGATGATAGCACCGCGATCCCATGGCCCGAATCCACACGAGAGAGGGGCCCTGGGCTGAAGCTGCGCGGCCGGAACACCGCAGTAGGCGGGGAACTGTGGTGTTTCGGGTCAGGGCAGCGGGTGGTTCTGGAAGAAATTCCACTGCTCGACCGCGGCCTCGATGTCGTAGTTCTGGTAGCCCAAGACGCCCTGCGTGAGGGCCGATAGATGCACCGTGATACTGGGGTCGACGTGGCCGGCGAACGTCGCGCGGCAGTCCTCGACGTCGGAGCGGCTCAACGTGCCCACCGTGCCCGAGCCGTAGTGGTAGGTGCAGCTCACGGTCGAATTCTGACCGCCGGCGTCCGAGCCGTTATTCATGTTGTAGAAGATGGGTCCGCTGGCGGTCGGCGCAGACGCGAGCCCGTAGCGTGCGAGCACGCGCGAGATCGTCGTCACGTTGTTCGAACGCAGGTTGCCGGGTTCGCCGGGTTCGTAGGGCAGCCAGCAGCCGTCGGCCTTGTTCGCGCTCGGATTGTTGCAGCCGCCATTGTAGAGGATGAAGCTGTCCGCCACGCCCTTGTACATCCACATCGGCACGGGCGTCGCCTGCGAGTTCTGGTTGGTGCAGGTATCGGAGACCGCCAACGGATCGGGCGTGGGTGACGCGTAGGGGCCGGCGGCGTCGCCGGCCAGCGTCACGCCGACCGCCGCGATCGTGCCCGACAGTTCCCGCGCGAGCCGCAGCGCCATGTTGCCGCCATTGGACGCGCCGGCGACGAAGATGCGCTTGGGGTCCACCGTCACACCGCGGTTGGTTTTGATGTCCGCGATCATGGTGGAAATGAACGCGACGTCGTCGACCGTATACTGCGGGTCGCCGTTGGCGTCGGGCGCAAAGCCACGGTTGAAGCCGCTGCAGTCGTTCCAGTGCTGGCTGGAGCCATAGCGCGCGCCGCCGGCGTTGGTGCCGCTGGTCACGGTCGAGGTGTCGTCGATGCCATTGGGCACCGCGATGAGCACATTGAATTTATCCGCTATCGAAAGGTTGTTCGGGTCCGAGGGCCAGTAATTGAAGTTGACCACCGCCCAGACTTGCGTCGGTGTGTTCCAGCTCGGGTTGATCACGCGGTCATAGCTCTGGTTGCCGCCGTGCAGCAGGATGACCAAGGGGGCGGGGCCGGTGCCCGTGCTCGGCACGTAGAGCTTGTACCAGCGCGTGAGCGTGGTGTTCTGGTTGGCGTTCGCGGGGACCGTCACCGAGTACGTGCTGGTCGTCCCGCCCTGGGCACGCTGGCAGGACAGCAACGCTGCCGCCACGAGCGCGGCCTGGTATCGCTTCTTCATCGAGCCCCTCCTGGTTGCACAGCGATCGAACGCCGACTGTGTAACCGTATGATGCAACGAAACGATGTCAAACGACGCACGCTCGTTGAGCGGCTTGTGTGCGAACAGGCAGCGGCAGCGCCAGACGGCTTCCCCTCCGCTCGGGAAGCGAGCGAAGAATCTCGCGCATGGCCCACGCCGCCCGGGGTCCCATCCTCCGTGAGGCCGGAGTCGGCTGCCTCCGCCCGCCCGCCGGCGCCGCTCAAACCGGCGCGAGCAGGTTCTCGCTGAAGCGCCGTGCCCCGTCGAACCACTGGCGTTCGATGCGCAGGCCAGCGGCCTTGGCCAGGGCCGCGATCTCGTCTGGCGAGTACTTGTACGAGTTCTCCGTGTGGATGGCCTCGCCCGCCGCGAACTCGAGCTCGAGCCCGAGGCCGCGCACGGTCACCCGCTGCGCCCGCGTGCTCACGATGTGAATCTCCACCCGGCCGAGCACTTCATCATAGACCGCGCGATGCGCGAAACCGTCGAGCGCGAAGTCCCCACCGAGCTCCCGGTTGATGCGGGCGAGCAGGTTGAGGTTGAAGCGCGCCGTCACCCCCTGGGCATCATCGTACGCGGGCTCGAGCACGGCGCGCTCCTTGCGGAGATCGATGCCGAGGAGCAGCCGATCATCCGCCCGCAGGCTCGCGCGCAGGCCGGCGAGGAACGCCGCCGCCTCGTCGCGGTGGAAGTTCCCCACGTTCGAACCGAGCCACAGGATGAGCCGTGGCCCGTCCGGGGTCATCTGTCCACCCTGCAGGAGCAGCGCGAGACCGGCCTGGTACTCGGCCGCCACCGCGGTCATCTCGAGCGCTGGATAGTCGGTGAGCAGCGCGTGCGCGCTCGACTCCAGCATGCTCCGCGAGATGTCGACGGCCGCATAATGCAGCCGCCCGTGCCGTTGGAGGAGCGCCTCGATGAGGAGGCGCGTCTTCACCGAGCTCCCGCTGCCGAGCTCGACCAGGCTCCCCTGAGCGGGCACGAGCGCCGCCATCTCGGCCGCGTGACGCTCGAGGATCTCGGCCTCGGCCCGGGTCAGGTAGTACTCGGGCAGGGCACAGATCTGCTCGAACAGGAGCGAGCCTTGCTCATCATAGAAGTAGCGGCAATGCAGGCGCCGGGGATGGGCGGTGAGACCGGCCGCGACGTCGTGGCCGAAGTCCGAGTCCGCCTCGGCCACGGTCGGCGCGAGCAGGCGCAAGCGCCGGGAGACTTCCTGCGGCGCGCCCGCGACCGGCCGCGCCGTTCTCTTCTGCGCCGGCCGCCTCATGCGTCCCTGGCCAGCCGGAGCCCCGAGAACTGCCAGCGCGCGTTGGGGGGAAAGAAGTTGCGATAGGTGGCGCGGAGGTGTGAGGCGGGCGAGACACACGAGCCCCCGCGCAGCACCATCTGGTTGCACATGAACTTGCCATTGTACTCGCCGAGCGCGCCGCTGAGCGGGCGGAATCCGGGGTAGGGAACGTAGGGGCTGGCGGTCCACTCCCAGACGTCGCCGAAGAACTGCGTGTCGCCGGGCGCGCTCGCCGGCATCGGGTGGAGCTGCCCGCTCTCGACGAAGTGGCCGGCGACGGGCTGATCGGCCGCGGCGCATTCCCACTCGGCTTCGGTCGGCAGGCGCGCCCCGGCCCAGCGCGCATAGGCGTCGGCCTCGTAGTAGCTCACGTGGCACACGGGCTCTTCGAGGCGCACCGGACGCGGACCCGAGAGCGTCATCTGCCACCACGAGCCGTCCCGCGGCTCCCAGTAGAGCGGCGCCTCCCAGCCGTGCGTCTGCACGGCCGCCCATCCGTCGGAGAGCCAGAGCTCGGGCCGGCGATAGCCGTCATCTCCCATGAACGCCAGATACTCTCCCGTGGTCACCAGGCGCGCCGCCAGGCGGTAGGGGGCCAGATACACGCGATGACGCGGGCCCTCGTTGTCGAAGGCGAAGCCCTCGCCCGCGTGGCCCATCTCCCGCACGCCGCCGGGCACCTCGTGCCAGGCCAGGGAGGGGATCGTGGCGGCGGTGGCAGGCGCGGAGGGCGCTGACCGGTAGATGGGCTGGAGCGGGTTCTGCGAAAAGAGGTGCTTGAGGTCGGTGAGGAGGAGCTCCTGGTGCTGCTGCTCGTGGTGCAGGCCGAGGATCAGGATCTCCTGCCACGAGGGGAGGCCCTGGCCGTCCTCGCGGGGAGAGCGCGAGCGCGCGGGCGCCGCGAGGAGCTCCTGGATCTGCCGGTCGATCTCGTGGCGGTAGTGCAGGACCTCGGTGACGGTGGGGCGTGACAGGAGGCCGCGCCTCGGCCTGGGCGAACGCGCGCCCAGCGCCTCGTAGTACGAGTTGAAGAGGTAGCCGTAGCGCGGGTGGAACGGCCGATGATCCGGCACCGCCGCGGCCAGGACCAGCGTCTCGAAGAACCAGGTGGTATGGGCGAGGTGCCACTTGGCCGGGCTGGCGTCGGGCATCGACTGGATCACCATGTCTTCGGGCGTGAGCGGCTCGCACAGCGCCTCGGTCGCCTGGCGCACGGCCTGGTACCGCGCGGCCAGCGCTTCCCCGGTCTCCCCGCGTTCGCTCCGGGGCACGTTCAGGTTCATGTCATCTCCCGCTGACAGAGAAGGTGAAGCTGTTCTAATGGAGAGCGCCTCCGGCCGCAACCTATCCGTTGGTGTGCAAACCATTTCGTTCGGCCTGGCCCAACTTATACCGTCCCAGCAGCTGGTGACGCTGGCGGTCCTGGAAGTTCACCTACAAAGGGAGGGCGTGTGGGGCGGTGCGCTGAATCATCCGAGACGTTCGCGGTGACTGCGGACGCGATGTGTGTCGGCCGACAGGCGTCCGCGGTGACTGCGAACGCGAGTTGTAGCGGCCGACAGGCGTTCGCAGTGACTGCGAACGCGAGTTGTAGCGGCCGACAGGCGTTCGCAGTGGCCGCGCCCCGCGAAGGAGGGCGTTATGGCTAGTGAGAGGCGCTTTCGCGCCGCAGGAGGGGGGTCGAGCCGTAGCGCTCGCCCGAGTCGGGGAACACGATGACGAAGCGCGCACCCTTGAGCTCGTTGCGCTGCGCCAGCCGGAGCGCCGCGGCCAGGGCCGCGCCGGAGGAGATGCCGGCCAGGACGCCGTCCTCGCGCGCCACCCGCTGCGCCGCCGCGAAGGCCGCCTCGTCGTCCACGGGCAGGATCTCGTCGATCACGCTCTCGTCGAGCACCCGGGGCACGAAGCCGGCGCCGATGCCCTGGATCTGGTGGTTGCCGACGCTGCCGCTGGTGAGCACGGCGGCGCGCGAGGGCTCGACGCCCACCACACGCACCTTCTGGGCGCGTTTCTTGAGGAAGCGGCCCACGCCGGTGATCGTGCCGCCGGTGCCGATGCCGGCCACGAAGACGTCGATCTCGCCGTCGGTGTCGCGCCAGATCTCCTCGGCGGTGGTGCGCTCGTGCACGGCCGGGTTGGCGGGGTTCTCGAACTGGCGCAGGAAGACCGCGTCGGGGATCTCCTTGCCGATCACCTGCGCCCGGTGCACGGCCTCGAGCATGAGGCTGCCGGGCGTGAGCACCACCTCGGCGCCGTAGGCGCGGAGGAGCGCCACGCGCTCGTGGCTGACCGTCTCGGGCATGGTGAGGATGAGGCGATAGCCCCGCTCCGCCGCGATCATGGCCAGGGCGATGCCGGTGTTCCCGGAGGTCGGCTCGATCAGGGTGGCGCCGGGGTGGAGCAGGCCGCGCGCCAGGGCGTCGCTCACCATGGCGTGGGCGATGCGATCCTTGATGCTGCCGGCGGGGTTGCGCCACTCGATCTTGGCCACGAGCTCGACGCCCGTGGCCTGGGAGAGACGGGAGAGCCGCACGAGCGGCGTGTTGCCGATGGTGTCGGTGATGCTGCTCGCGATCTTCACGTCCCCATCGTACAACACGCGGGGCGCTTCACGACGGGGGATGTGGCAGCAAAATGAAGGCTAGCCGCGACAGCAGTTGCGGCCGGCGTTCTTGGCTTCGTAGAGCAGCGCGTCGGCGCGCTTGATGAGGGCCACGGGGTCATCGGTGGCGTCGGCCGAGGCCACCCCGACCGAGATGGTCACGGGGATGTAGGTGGTCTCGAAGCCGAAGCTGCCCCGCTCGACGATGGTGCGCACCTTTTCGGCGGTGATGCGGGCCGAGGGCAGATCCACCTCGGGCAGGATGATGGAGAACTCCTCGCCGCCGTAGCGGGCGAAGATGTCCTCGCGCCGGATGCGCCCGCGCACGATGGTCGCCAGCTGCTTGAGCACGGCGTCGCCGGCGAGGTGCCCGTAGCTGTCGTTGATCTTCTTGAAGTGATCGATGTCGAACATCACGAGCGACAGGGGCCGTTTGTAGCGCGACGAGCGCGACAGCTCCCGCTCGAGCGATTCGAGGAAGTAGCGCTTGTTGTAGACCTGCGTGAGGCCGTCGATCGTGGTGAGCCGGTAGATCTCTTCGTGGTAGGCGTGCTCGATGTTGCCGCCGGTCAGGAACTTGAAGATGGTGCGCCCGATCTTGAGCAGATCTCCATCCCGCAGGGTCTGCTGCTTGATGAGCTCGTCATTGACGTAGGTGCCATTGGTGGAACCGAGATCGGAGACGATCACGGTGTGGCCGTCGTTGACGATCTGGGCATGGTTGCGGGACACCGATTCCTGGTCGATCTGGATGTCGGACTTGGAGGATCGCCCGATGCTGATGGTGGTCTGATCGAGGTGGTACTTCTTCCCCAGCTCGTGGCCATAGATCACCACCAGGCATGCCTCTTTGGCACTCGGGCTGCGCTCGGCGGGGTCCGAGATGATGGTGACCATCGTCTCTTGCGCCATCGCCTCATGATAGCTGACTCCCTTGTTTTGGGGAACACAACGCGAGTGCCACTGCGCAGAAGGGCTTTGAAGGGGTTGGGGAAGGATTTTTTGACACATACACCTACATCTCATACCCTGCGAGCAGACGCCTCCTGGAGGACGAGATGCTCCGCAGACCTTCGGCCCGCCGCCACGTCGCTCTGCTCCTGTGCATCACGGTTGTGCTCCTTCTGGCCCTCGGCCAGGCGCTGCGGGGACGCCACGCGGCCCTGGCGGCGGGGGCGATCGGAGGGCATTCATCCGCTTCGGAGCGGGGGCAGGGGGCGCGAGCCCGGCTGCGGCTCGAACCGGCGCAGATCCAGGTCGATGCGCGAGGGGCGTACGTGGCGCGCCGGGGGGAGGGGCAAGCGCCGCTGCCGCTCACGATCGACGCGCGGGTGCAGCGCGTCGCGGGGGAGGCGCTCGCGCGACAGAACGCGCCGCTCGGTTCGGTGGTGGTGCTGGGGATCGAGGATGGCCGCGTGCTCGCGCTCGAAGGGCGGCGGCAGGCGGCGCCCGAGGCGTGGGCGCCCGAACTGGCGCTCGGCGCGTGGGCCCCGGCGGCCTCGGTGTTCAAGGTGGTGACGGCGGCGGCGCTGGTGGCGCAGGGCGTCACCCCCGAGACGCGGGTGTGCTACCACGGCGGCCTCCGCTCGGTCGAGGCCACGAACCTCGTGCCCATGCCGCGCCTCGACACGGACTGCCAGACGCTCGCCTTTGGCCTGGCCAAGTCACAGAACGCCATCCTGGCCCGGCTGGCGCATGATCATCTCTATGGGCGCCTCGACAACTCCGCGTCCGCGTTGGGGGCCGGGCTCGAGCGGACGGCGCGTGCGCTCGGCTTTGGCGCGGCGCTGCCCTTCGAGCTGCCGACGACGGCCTCGCAGGTGAGCCTCCCGGCCGAGCCGCTGCCGTTCGCGCAGGTGGCCGCGGGGTTCTGGCAGACGTCGCTGTCGCCCCTCCACGGGGCCTATCTGGCGGCCGTCATCGCCCGCAAGGGCCTGGATCTGCCGCTGCACCTCGCCGCAGAGGAGCCGGGCGAGCCGGGACCGGAGGGTCAGGTGTCCCGTGTCCTCGACGAACATACGGCCGCGGCCGTCGGCGCCATGATGGTGGGCACCACCCGGTACGGCACGGCACGCCACGGCTTTCACGACCGGCGCGGCCGGGCCTACCTCGGCGATGTCGAGGTGGCGGGCAAGACCGGATCGCTGAGCGGCTGGCAGCGCATCGAGGATCCCCAGGCCACGGCCAGCCCCACGCCCACGCATCCCGAGGATCGGCTGCTCGCTTACTCGTGGTTCGTCGGTTATGCCCCGGCCGATCACCCGGCGGTCGCCATCGCCGTCCTGCTGGCCAACGATCGCCCCTGGCGCCGGCGCGCCCACGAGCTCGCGCGCGAGGTCCTCGCGGCCTACTTCACGGCGCCGGCGGCGGCGAAGCCGGAGGTGTGGGCGCGGCGTTGAGGACGGCGGGCAGCGAGGCGCCGTGGTCCTCGATGAGCAGGGTGCGGCGCACGAGGGGGAGGGGCAGGGCGCCGTGGGCGAGCAGGCGGGCATGGAACTCGCGCAAGGTGAAGGCGCGGCCCCGCTCCTGACGGAAATCCTCCCGCAGCTTCAAGATCTGCAGCCGGCCGAGGGCCGCCGCCAGGCTCATCGGATCGATGGCCGCCCGCTCGGCCTCGCGCCGGGCCGCGTAGTCATCGAGGTAGGCCTCGTCGGCGAAGAGATCGCCGAGATCATCGAGCTTGGCCTCTCCGACATGGGCGTGGAAGCGCAGCACCGCGATCAGGCGACAGAGCTGCACGAGCTGCTCGCGCAGGAGCGCCAGGCGCAGCCGCACGTCGCCGTTCCCGAACCCCTCGGCGAGCATCATCTGCTCGGAGTAGCCGGCCCAGCCCTCGAAGAAGGCCTCGCTGCGCGCGAGCCGCTCGAGGGCCGAGGGGGCTTGGCGGATCGCCTCCTGGGCCACGAAGTGGCCGGGCAGGGCCTGATGCAGCGTGGTGAGGGCCATCTGCGAGCGGGGTAAGGCGCGCAGGTGCTCCTCGCGTCGTTTGGGATCCCACTGGCGCTCGACCGGCTCGGCATAGAGCCAGGTGTCGCGCGTCTGCGCCTCGAACGGGCCCCATAGCACCACGGTGGCCCCGCCCCACAGGAAGGGCGGCATCTCCATCACCTTCAGGCGCGCCGTCGGCGGCGGGATGAGCGCGCGCTCGCGGACGAAGGCGCTGGCCGCCTCCAGGGTGGCGGCGGCCGTGGCGAGCACGTCTTCGGCCTTGGGGTGATCCTCTTCGAGGAGGTGCAGCGCCTCGACCGGCGTCTTGCCCGGGGCGACCGCGCGCGCCGCCTCGAGGAAGGCGACCTTGACGTTGGCGAGCTCGCGCTCGGCCACGGCCAGCGCCTGCTCGGGCGGCACGTCGAGCATCTCCTCGGCGTCGAGCAGGGCGGCGAGCTGATCGCGTCCGAGCGCGAGCTCCCCGCGCGCGTGCGGCAGGAGATCGCGCTGGAGCCAGCTGAGCCAGTCATCGAGCGCGTGCAGCGCCTCTCCCTGGGCCGCGCGAAAGTCGTTCGTGAGGGCCTCGTCGGCGAGGACGCCGGTCACCTGGGGCAGGGTCTCGGCGATGAAGCCGCGCGTGTTCTGCCCGAGCTCGATGGCGCGGCGCACGAGCAGCTCGGGCGGGTTGTGGAGCGTGCGGCGCGAACCCTCGAGCACCACCCGGACCTGCCGAAGCCGCTGCGTGACGAGGCGCATCCGGTCCGCCAGCGAGGGGTGATCATGCGTGAGGAGCTCGTGGATGCCCGAGGCGATGAGGGACACGTGGCGCACGGGGTTGCGCTCCCACGGGCGCTCCACGTCCATCTCGAACAGCGCCCGGCGCACCTCGCGCCCGAGGAGCGCCCGATCGAGCCGGTGCAGGGGGTCGAGCCGGTCGTCCGGGAGCGCGGTGAGGCGGGCGCTGAGGGACTGCAGCCGGACCCGGCGCCGCTCGATCGCCTCGGGGCTCACGTCGTCGAGGCGATCATCGTAGAGGTGCGCCCCCATCCACGTGGCGGTGGTCGGGGACTCGGCGAAGGTGGCGTCGATGTGCTCGCGCGCGAGTTGATCGAGCTGGGCGTCCGGACCGCTCGGCGGCGTCCCCGCTCGGCCCGCATCGACGGGCGGCGCCGGCGGCGGCCGCGACGAACGACAACCACCGATGGCGCCCAGGAGCAGGAGCACAGCGAGCAGGGGAGGGCAGCGGCGCGGGGCAGCGCGGACCGTGTCTCGGCCGGGGACAGGAGATGTACGGGGAACGACTCGAACGTGCGCGCGGCGCATGACGCTCAGCAGTACTCTCGCGTCCGTCGTCGCACAAGCGGGGGGCCCGGCCAACCTGCTCGAGGTGCCCGGGCCCGCCAGGGAGGACTACAGCTTGGCGCTCGCCTCGATGAGCTCGCGCACCGCCGCGGCCGAGCGATCGAGCGCCGCCCGCTCCTCGGCCGTGAGATCGATGTTGACGATCCGCTCCACGCCGCCCGCGCCGATGATCACCGGCACGCCGATGTAGAGGTCGCGGTAGCCATACTCACCTTCGCAGTAGGCGGCGGCCGGCAGGAGCCGCTTGAAGTCCTTGAGGTAGGCCTCGGCCATCGCGATCGCCGAGGAGGCCGGGGCGAAGTAGGCGCTCGTCCCCATCAGCTTGACGATCTCGCCGCCGCCGCCCGCGGTGCGGGCCACGATGGCGTCGAGCTTCTCCTTGGAGAGGAGCTGCTTGACCGGCACGCCGTTGACCGTGCAGTACGAGGTCACCGGCACCATCGTGTCGCCGTGGCCGCCGAGCACCATGGCGCGCACGTCCTTGACCGCCACCCCGAGCTCACGCGCGAGGAACAGCTGGAAGCGCGACGAGTCGAGTACGCCCGCCATGCCCACCACGCGCTCGCGCGGGAAGCCGGTCACCTTCTTGGTCTCATAGACCATGGCGTCGAGCGGGTTGGAGATGACGATGACGAAGGCCTCGGGGCAGTGGGTCTTGAGCTCCTGCGACACCCCCCGGATGATCTTGAGGTTGATCGAGAGGAGATCGTCGCGGGACATGCCCGGCTTGCGCGGCACGCCGGCGGTGACGATCACCACGTCTGCGCCGGCGCAGTCCTTCCACGACGACGTGCCGGTGATGTGCGCGTCGTAGCCGAGGGTGGCGCCGTTCTGCTCGAGGTCGAGGGCCTTGCCCTTGGCGAGGCCTTCCTTGTCCGGGATGTCGAACAGGACGACATCGCCGAGTTCCTTGCGGGCCGCCAGGCTGGCCAGCTCGCCACCGATGTTGCCGGCGCCGATGAGTGCGATCTTGGGACGACGAGGCATGGTCATTCTCCGTCAGTAAGCGCGCGGGGACTCTAGCGACCTTGGCCCCTGATCGCAAGCCGCGGTCGCAGACCAGGCGCCCCCTGTCACGCCGTCAGGGCGCGCCGCCGGCCGGCGGGCCGGCCTTGTCCTCGGCCTTGCGCGGGCTCTCCACGGCCACGAAGAAGGCATCCACCCAGTCGCCGCCATCGCCGCGCGTCGCGGCCAGCTGATGCAGCGCCTCCTCGACCCCGGCCAGCACGTTGCCCGCGTCATCGCGCCAGGTCGCCATGCGCGCCGCCGTCCGCCCGGCCGCGGCGAAGGCCTCCTCACGCGCCTGGATGGCCGCCGTCCCCTGCTCGACGATCCGCCCGAGGGCCCCCTCATGGCGCTCGCGCAGCGCCGCGGAGGTCCCCGGATCCCGGAGCTTGCCGAGGAGCACCCGCAACACCGGCAGCTCGCTGCCGAGTGACATGCGGACCACCGTGGGCAGCGGATCCGGGAAGAACCCCACGAACAGCGGGCTCTTCCGATCCTGCGCCACTTGTTCGAGGAGGTCGTTGTGGAGCTGTGTCACCTCGGCGTCCGCCTGCACGTCGCGCCGCCGCACCTGCGCATTGGCTTGCCCCACGCGCCGCCGCTCCCGCCGCCGCTCGGCATCGAGCGTCTCCCAGGCGCCGAGGAGCTGCTCCACCTTCACCGCCAGCGCGCCCACCTCCTCATCCCCCTCCGCCCCCACCAGCGCCAGGGCATCGGCGATGTAGGCCACCGCGGTGTAGGCATCCTCCCACGACGTGTTCTCGCTCAACATCCGTCGTCGCATCGCTCTCCTCTTTTCGGGGGGGCACGGCAGGGGTGCCCCCGTCTTGGCCGAGGGCACCACTTTACAGCGGCGGCAGGGGACTACGGTGTGAGGGCTTCGACCGGCGGCGGATCGACGATGCGGAACTCGACGCGGCGATTCTGCGACCGGCCGGCGTCCGTCGCGTTGGTCGTGATCGGCCGATCCGGGCCAAAGCCCTGGGCCCCCAGCCGCTCGGGGTTGATGCCGTGGGCGATGAGCCACCGCTGCACGCTCTTGGCTCGCCGATCCGACAGCTCCCGGTTCCAGGTCGGCTTGCCGCGGTTGTCGGTGTGCCCTTCGATCGAGATGCGCCGGATCTCGGGCTGCGCGATCAGCACGTTGGCCACCGCCTGCAGCACCGGGAAGCTCCTGGACAGGATCACGTCCTTGTTGGTCGCGAAGTACACCGGCTTCAAGATGCGGATCGCGCCGCCCTTGATCTGCACCAGGCCCGGGCACCCATTCTTCTTCGGGTTGGGATCCGGCGCCCCCGGCTGATCCGGACAGGCGTCCTCCTTGTCCACCACGCTGTCCTCATCGCGGTCGGGCAGCGGGCAGCCGGGCTTGTCCGGATCCGGGTGGAGCCCCGCCGGCACCGTGAGGCACTGATCCACGTCGTCGGTGACCTTGTCCTGATCCGCATCGCCCGCGGGGCAGCCGCGCCGCTTCGGATCCGGGTGCGGGCCCGCCGGCTCGGCGCGGCACTCGTCCTCGTGGTTCAGCACGCCGTCCTGATCATCGTCCCCATCGGGGCAGCCCAGCCGCTCGGGATCCGGGTGCTCGCCCTGGGGCACGTCCGGGCAGCGGTCGTCGTTGTCGATGATGCCGTCCTTGTCCGAATCCGGCGGCGGCGGCGGGCAGCCGTGCAGCTTGGTCCCCGGCGCCGGCACCCCCTTCTTGAAGGGGCAACGATCCTCGGCATCGGGGATCCCATCCTCGTCCGTATCCTGGGGTGGGGGCGGCGGCGCCGCCGGGCGGCGGAAGGGGGCATAGGCCAGGCGGAAGAGCAGCCGGTATTCGGGCGTCCCCGGCTCGCGCAGGAGCCCGATCCCGCCGGCCACCCCGACCATGACCTGCTTCGCGATGTTGTAATGCGCCGCGAGCAGCAGCTCGAGCCCGGCGTAATCGACACAGAACGGGCAGCCGCCGATGACGGTGGTCGTGAAGATCGCCTCCGGACCGATGCTGAACCGGCGCGGGTCCGCATAGTAGATCGACGCCCCCAGCTGCAGCTGCGAGCCGATCGAGTTGCCGGGCTGGGCCGGCCGGTAGCTGAGCTTGGCCTGCGCGCGGTAGTAGAAGCCGCTCGTGAACGACCAGCGCACCCGGTGCTTGAGCCCGGCCAGCACGAGCTTGGGGAGCACGCGGATGCTGCGGTCGCCCACGTGGTCCGAGTCGAGGCGCAGGGGCACCCAGATGTAGGCCCCGAGGTTCACCGAGAAGGCGCTCGCCTCGGGGTTGCCGTACAGGCGCACCATGGCGCCGAAGCGCGGGTCCCCGAGCGAACCGCCCTGGATCGGGCCGACCCCTTCCACCAGCGTGCCGCGCTCGAGCAAGACCACCGGCAGGCTGGCCGAGAACGTGACGCGATTGACGAAGGAGGCCGCGAGATCGACGTGCAGGAGGAACTGGTGACCGATGACCGCGATCTGCTTGTCGACCACATGGTCGTCATTGCTGCGCGGCCCGAACACGAAGGGCTTGTTGGCGTAGTTGAGCGTCACACCGCCGGCAAAGAGGCGGATGGCGGAGTACCAGGGGTGATCGACCGCGAACGACGCCTCACCCGCGGGCGTGGGCTCGTAGCGGTTGATGGCGAAGCCATTGTTGGTGGGGGTGCTGCTCTGCGCCTGCGCCGTCGCGGCGCCCAGAAAGAGAAGGGAGAGTACCGTTAAGATCGCCAGTCGCCGTCGGTCGAGTCGCACAGCACCTCCTCTGGAGCGTCGAGAGCGCCGCTCACCAGGAACCCGGCCCGCAGCGGGGCCCGTCGATATGTGAGTGGCGGCACCGCCCGGATTATTCATGAGGACGCCGCCGCTAGGCAAGCAAGCCAGGCGTGTCATTCCGCGTTGGAGGGCTGGTTCCCCTGCAGCAGCCAGTCCCCGTACTCCTCTCGCAGCCGGGTCTTCAAGAACTTTCCGGTCGAGGTGCGCGGGATCTGGGACAGGACGACGTAGTCATCGGGCAGCCAGAACTTGGCGAAGCGCGGCGCCAGGAAGGCCGTGAGCTCCTCCTTGGAGGCCTCCTTCCCGGGCTTGAAGACCACCGCGGCCAAGGGCCGCTCGTCCCAGTGCGGGTGCCGGCCTGCGAACACGGCGGCCTCCAGCACCGCGGGGTGGCTCATGAGGGCGTTCTCGATCGCCACGCTGGAGATCCACTCGCCCCCGGACTTGATGACGTCCTTCGAGCGATCGGTGATGTGGAGATAGCCCTCGGCGTCGATGGTGACCACGTCGCCGGTCTTGAACCAGCCATCGGCCGTGAAGCGGTCCCGGCCGGCGTCGCCGAAGTAGGAGGCCGCCACCCACGGCCCGCGCACCTCGAGCTCGCCCATGCTGGTGCCGTCCCAGGGCAGGACCTCCCCCGCCGCCCCGACGTGCCGCTGCTCGACGAACGGCGCCGCATAGCCCTGCGACAGGCGCAGCGTCCGGATCTTGTCTGGGTCTGCGCCGGCCTCGCCGAGGCGCGGCTTGATCCGCGCCACCGAGCCGAGCGGGTTGAGCTCGGTCATGCCCCAGGCGTGGATCATCTCGATCCCGCGGCGGCTAAAGCCCTCGAGGAGGGCCGGCGTGAGCGCCGCCCCGCCCACCACCATGCGCCGCAAGGACGACAGATCATGGTGATCCGGATGCGCGTCGAGCTCCGCGAGCAGGCCCATCCAGATCGTGGGGACCCCCGCGGCGAAGCTCACTCGCTCCCGCGCGATGAGATCGCACAGCGACACCGCGTCGAGCCGCGGCCCCGGGAGCACCAGCTTCGTCCCCAGGGCCACCGCCGCATAAGGCAGGCCCCAGGCGTTGGCGTGGAACATCGGCACGGCCGGGAGGAGCACCTCCTGTCCGGAGATGGCGAGCACGTCGGCCATGCACGACACGAGCGTGTGCAGCACCGTCGAGCGGTGAGTGTAGAGCACGCCCTTGGGCCGCCCCGTCGTGCCCGACGTGTAGCACAGGGCCGCCGCCGTGCGCTCCTCCAGCCGGGGAAAGTCATAGTGACCCGGCTCCGCGTCGAGCAGGCCCTCGTAGTCGAGCGTCCCCTCGGGCGCGGGGCCATCGTCGGGCAGCACCACCACGTGGCGGACCGAGGGCGCGCGCGCCGCGAACTGGCGCCAGAGCGGCAGGAGCGACCGATCGATGAGGAGCACCACGTCCTCCGCGTCGCTCACGATGTAGGCCAGCTCGTCCGGGTGCAGGCGCAGGTTCAGCGTGTGCAGCACCGCGCCGATCGCCGGCACCGCGAAGTAGGCCTCCAGGTGCCGGTGATGGTTCCAGGCCAGCGTGGCCACCCGATCGCCCGGCGCCACGCCGAGGCGGCCGAGCGCATGGGCCAGCTGGCAGACGCGCCGGTGGAAGTCGGCGTACGTGTAGCGATGCAGCGAGCCGTCGGGCGCCCGGTCCACCACCTCGGAGCGCGGAAAGAAGGTGCGCGCCCGCTCGAGGAAGTGGGTGAGCAGGAGCGGTTCGTCCATCATGCGGCCGGTGAGCACGAGGGCCTCCTCGGATCAGCGTTGGGGGAGGGGAAGGCTGCGGAACGTCGTATACCATGACCGGCGCCGGCCTCGGCGCTCCGCTTTCACGCAGACGGGCAAGGAGGACTCCAGCCCGACGATCTCGTCTCTTTCCCTGTCGGGTAAGTAGTACGCTGGAGCGTGCCCTCCCTGACGCGCTCTCCGATCGTCCTCTGCGGCTCCGTCTCGCCCGATCCGGAGATGCTCGGCGCGGCCATGCACAACGCCGGCTACCACGCGCTCGGACTCAGTTTCACCTACGTCCCCTTCCAGGGGACGGACCTCGCCGAAGCGATTCACGGGATGCGCGCGCTCGGCCTCCGCGGCCTCGAGGTCGCCCCGCCGTTCACCCGGGACGTGATCCCGCTCCTCGATTCCATCGACCCCTTGGCGCAGAAGATCGGCGCCGTCGACACCGTGGTCAACGACGGCGGACACCTGGTGGGATACAACACCGACGCCTTCGGCGCGGGCGACGCGCTCGGGGAGGTGACCATCGTCGCCGGGCGGCGCGTGCTCATCATCGGCGCCGGGCCGGCGGCGTGCGCGGTCGCCCACGTGCTCGCCAACTGGGGCCCCCGGCTTCACGTGGTCCATCATCAGCCGGCGGCCGCAGCGGCGCTGGCGCGTTCCCTCGGCCCCGGAGCGACCGCCGGGGGGCTCGACGACCTCGCGCGTCTCCTGGACTTCGACATCCTGGTCCATTGCCCCGAGGCCGGCACGGCCGTGCCGCCGGGCATGGCCGTCCTGGAGTCGCGGCTGCGGCCGGGCCTGGTGGTGATGGACCTCGTCTGCGAGCCCATGCCCACAGAGCTCGTGATGGCGGCCACACGCCGCGGCGCGCGGGTGGTGCACGGCCGCCAGGTGCTCCTCAACAAGGCCTTCCGGCAGTTCGAGCTGTACACCGGGCGGCCAGCACCCCGCACGGCGATGGAAGCGGCGCTCGCAGCGCACCTACCAGGCTGAGCCAGGAGGGCAGATCGTGACCGAACCATCCAGGAGCGCGCACCTCTCCGCGGAGAGCGAGTCGATCGTCGATGCCTACCGGGTCATGCCGTCCGTCCAGGCCGACGAGGGCACGAGCGCCGTCCCGAAAAAGCGGCTCATCCGGGCGATCGTGGGGTTCCTCATCAACGTTCTGGGATGTCCCGGGCTGGGATCGATCATCGGCGGCCGCGTCCGGGTCGGCGTGGTGCAGCTCCTGCTCTTCCTGCTAGGGATCCCTCTGACACTGCTCGTCATTGGAGGACCCCTGATCCTGGGCGCCTGGGTCTGGGGCATGGTCACCGGGATCCAGATGATCCTGGAGCGTCCCCGCCAGCCGCCCCATGCCGCATCCCCTCCGGCGCCGTCTTCTACCGCCGCCGGAGACGGCAGGTGATGGTCTCGAAGGCTCCGACCGGCGCCAAGGCGGCCATGGTTTTGCATTGCGACCGTGCATGCACACCCGCAGGCTCTGGACCGCCTTTGCCCTGGTCGTCCTCGGTTCCTTCGTCGTGCTCGGCAGCTTCGGCCTGAAGCTACGCCGCAACCTCCCCCCCATCCCCGATCGCGTCGTCGTCTCCGGTGGCGCCGTGCTCTTCGACGGCGAGGCCATCCACCGCGGCCAGAACGTGTGGCAGTCGATCGGCGGCCATGAGCTCGGCTCCATCTGGGGACACGGCTCGTACGTGGCCCCGGACTGGACCGCCGACTGGCTCCACCGCGAAGCCGTGCTCATCCTCGACCGCTGGGCCGAGGCCGAGCACGGCCTTCCCTTCGATCGTCTGGGCGCCGAGACGCAGGCCGCGCTGCGCACCCGCCTCGAACACCTCATGCGCAACAACACCTACGACCCCGCCACCGGCGTGCTCATGCTCGACCCGGTGCGCGCCGCCGCCTTCGTCGACAACGCCGCCCACTACGCGGCCGTCTTTCGCGACGGCAACGACGCCTACGCCATCCCCCGCGGCGCGCTCGCCGATCCCGACCGGCTCCGCGACCTGGCGACCTTCTTCTGGTGGACCAGCTGGGCCGCCGCCACCGAGCGCCCCGGCGCCCACGTGACCTACACCCAGAACTGGCCCCACGAGCCGCTCGTCGGCAACCGGCCCACCGGGCAGGCGCTCGTGTGGAGCGTGGTCTCGTTCGTCCTCCTCCTCGCCGGCATCGGCGGCATGGTCTGGTACGACGCCGCGCAGCGGGGCCGCGAGCCGCCCGCGCCGCCGCCCCCCGCCGATCGCCTGTTCGGCGTCGACCCCACGCCGAGCCAGCGCGCCACCCTCAAGTACTTCTTCGTCGTCGCCGCGCTCCTCGTCGTGCAGATCGCGCTCGGCGCCGTCACCGCCCATTACGGCGTCGAGGGCGCGGGCTTCTACGGCCTCCCGCTCGCCCACGTCCTGCCCTACGCCGTCACCCGCTCGTGGCACACCCAACTCGGCATCTTCTGGATCGCCACCGCCTGGCTGGCCACCGGCCTCTACGTCGCGCCCGCCGTGAGCGGCCACGAGCCGCGCTACCAGAAGCTCGGCGTCAACCTCCTCTTCGTC
>DATAGU010000230.1:0-17611 GCA_036263495.1 Polyangia bacterium
CCCCGGCGTGGCTCACGCTGTAGCGGCCGGTCGCCGAGAAGTCATACGCGGCCGCGAGGCTCACCGTGCGGGTGAGGCTCTGGCCCGCGCCCAAGGTGATGTAGTCGCTGGCCTGCGGCTCGACCCGCTTGTAGAGCCGGCCCACGTACTGCACGGGGGCACCATCGCGGGTGATATTGAAGAGGTTCTCCTGAATGCCATCCACCACGGTGTGGTATCGGAGGACGCTCACCGCATGGTTGGCGACGTTGGTGAGCGTCACCGTCACCTGCACGTCGTCCCCCGCCGCGAGGGAGCGGACGGCCGAGGACAGATTGACCACGACGTCACTGGCCACGGCCTCGGGCCCGCTGCCGGTCGACTCGACCGCAGGCTGGTCCACAGCGCCGCAGCCATTCAGCAGGGAGAAGCCAAGGATTCCACCAGCGAGCCAGGACAACGAATGAGCACTCTTCAGCATGGCATACGTCCTTTCTCGACCGCTCCCCGCAGGAGCTCGTCTCTCGGCCGCCGGAGAGTGATCTCTCTCGTCGCCAAGACAACAACCTGCTGGGTAGCGTGTCGTGGGGGGGCGATATTCAGGGATTCGCTAAGCGGCCACGCACGCAGTCACCGACCGGTCGTGACTTATATATCAATGGAGCGAGCGAAAACTAGGCGAGCTGACCCACTCAGCGCAAGCACTTTCTTACCCGCCCGAGCGTGAGCCATCGTCGAGCACGTGTCCCTGCGGGAGGGAGACCGGAGGGGACACATGGAGAGGCTGGGCGCGGGCGCTCGTCTCGGCCAAGAGGAGTGCCACCAGCAGCGAGGTAGGATAGCGCCATGGGTCGGCTCCCCTTCGTCTATCAAGGCAACCTCCCCTGGCTCGACGAGCGCACCATCTTGCTCGTGCGCCACGGCAGCCATGCCTATGGCACCGCCATCGCCACGAGCGATCTCGACTACAAGGGGGTGGCGATTCCGCCGCGACCCTATTTCCTGGGCTTCCATCAGGTCTTCGAGCAGGCCGAGCTGCGCGAGCCCGTCGACGCGGTGATCTATGACATCCGCAAGTTCTTCCGCCTCGCCTGCGAGTGCAACCCGAGCATCATCGAGGCCCTGCACACCGCTCCAGACGATGTGGTGGTGTCTACGCCGGCCGGGGAGCGACTGCGCGAGAGCGCCTCCCTGTTTCTCTCCCGCAAGGCGCGGCACACCTTCTCCGGCTACGCCAAGGCACAGCTCAAGCGCATCAAGGGCCATTACAGCTGGCTCATGCATCCGCCCGAGGGGCCGCCCACGCGCGCCGCGTTCGGCCTGCCCGAGACCTCCACCCTCTCGCCCGAGACGCGCGACGCGGCCTTCGCCGCCATCCAGAAGCAGCTCGATCGCTGGCAGGTCGATCTGTCGGCGCTCGAGCCGGCGGCGCGCATCGCGCTCGAGAACACGCTGGCCGAGCGCTGGGCCGCGGTGGATGCCTGGAAGCTGGCCGCGAATCACATCGGCCTCGATGCGAACTTCATCGAAGCGCTCGATCGCGAGCGCCGCTTCAAGGCGGCGCAGCGGCACTGGCAGCAGTACCTGGAATGGAAGGCCCACCGCAACCCGGCGCGCGCCGCGCTCGAGGAGAAGTATGGCTTCGACACCAAGCACGCGGCCCACCTCGTGCGCCTGTTGCGCATGGCCCACGAGATCATCGGCGAGGGTCGGGTCCTCGTGCGCCGGCCCGACGCCGCGGAGCTGCGCGCCATCCGCGACGGTGCCTGGAGCTACGAGGCGCTGGTGGAGTATGCCGAGCGCATGGATCAGGCGCTCGAATCGCTGGTCGAGCGTTCGCCCCTGCCCCACAGCCCGGATCGCGTGGCGCTCGATCGGCTGTGCATCGAGCTCGTGGAGATGTACCTGTGAGACCACCCGGCATCCTGAGTGAGGCGGCGCGTGCCGTGGCCGAGCAGGTCCTGGCCGAGGAAGAGGCGCGACGGCGCCATCTGGTGGTGGTGCTGAGCGGCGCTCACGCCTACGGCTTTCCCTCGCCCGACAGCGATCTCGACCTCAAGGGGCTGCATGTCGAGCCGACGCGGCGCCTGGTGGGGCTCGAGCCGCCCCCGCTCCACGCGAATCGGCTCGAGGTGATTCAGGGCGTCGAGATCGATTATTCGAGCAACGAGATCGGCCCCGCCCTGGCCAGCCTGCTCGGCGGCAACGGCACGTACCTGGAGCGCGTGCTCGGATCCATCGGCCTGAAAGCCGCGGCCGAGCTCGGCGAGCTGCAAGCGCTCATCCGACGCAACTTGAGCCGCGCCTTGTACCGCCACTATCACGGCTTTGCGGAGGCGCAGCGGCGCACCTTCGAATCGGCGGCCGAGCCCACGGCCAAGCGGCTCCTCTACGTGCTGCGGACGGCGCTCACGGGGACGCATCTTCTACGCACCGGGGCGCTCGTCACCGATCTCACCGAGATCATGGATGAGTATGGCTTCGGGGCGGCACGGGCGTTGGTGGAGGCCAAGCGGACCGGCGAGCGGGTGGTGCTCGGGGAGGCGACGCGGGAGGCCTGGCGGGGTGAGCTCGGGCGGGCGCTCGCGCTGCTCGATGAGGCGCGCGAGCGTTCGCCGCTGCCCGAAGAGGCCCCGGCGCGCGCCGAGGCCGAGGCCTGGTTGATCGAGCTTCGGCGCCGGTGTTTCTGAGACCGCCCTTCTACCCAGGTCTGTCGGCGGGAAAGAGGCTGATTCGGCAGCTCTGGACGCCGCGCGACCTTCTACTTCATCTTTGGTGCTGTGCAGCGATTGCCTATGATCCACCCATGCTGGCCATGCTGGGACGCATGAGGGCTGTGCTGCGCTGGCAGCGGGGGGGACAGTGACCGGGGCCCGGCCTCGCCCCGAGGACTGCCTCCTCGGCGGGGGAGAGATGGGGGCGCTGATGCGCTCCATCGACTGGGCGAGCACGGCGCTCGGTCCGGTGGTCGGCTGGCCGCAGAGTCTGCGCACCGCGGTGAGCATCTGCCTGTCGTCGCGCTTCCCCATCGTGCTCTGGTGGGGGCGCGAGCTGGTCATGATCTACAACGACGCCTACCGCCCGATGTTGGGCATGACCAAGCACCCGCGCGCCATGGGCCAGCCCGGCCTCGAGTGCTGGCCCGAGATCGCCCACATCATCGGCCCCATGCTGGAGGGGGTGCTCGAGCGGGGCGAGGCCACCTGGTCCGAGGACCAGATGCTGCCCCTCGATCGCAATGGGTTCGTCGAGGAGTGCTACTTCACTTTCTCCTACAGCCCGATCCGCGACGAGTCCGGCGGGGTGGGAGGGGTGTTCACGGCGGTCACGGAGGTGACCGGGCGGGTGATCGGCGAGCGGCGGCTGCACGTCTTGCGCGCGCTCGGGGAGCGGGCCGCGGAGGCCAAGAGCGTCGAGACGGCGTGCTCGGGAGCGGTGCGGGCGCTCGCGGAGGACCCTGCGGACGTGCCCTTTGCGCTCCTCTATGTCACGGACCCGGAGGGGGGAGCGGCCCGGCTCATGGGCGGCACCGGCCTCGCCGCCGTGGGGCCGGCCAGCCCGGAGGTGATCCGGCTCGATGCGGCCGCGGGGGCGCCGTGGCCGCTCGGCCGCGTGGCGCAGACGCGGCAGGTCGAGCTCTGCGACCTCGGCGCCGGCCTCGGGCCCCTGCACGCAGGTCTCTGGCCGGAGCCCCTGCGGCAGGCCGTGGTGTTGCCCATCGCGCGCGGGCAGCGGGAGCCTTATGGCTTCCTCGTCGCCGGGGTCAGCCCGAGGCTGGCGCTGTCCGACCCCTACATGGGCTTCCTCGTGCTGGCCGCGGGGCACGTGGCCACCGCCATCGCCAACGCCAGGGCGCACGAGGAGGAGCGGCAGCGGGCCGAGGCCCTGGCGCGACTCGATCACGCCAAGACCACCTTCTTCAGCAACGTCAGCCACGAGCTGCGCACCCCGCTGACGCTCATCCTCGGGCCGCTCGAGGACGCGCTCGCCGCGCGGGTCCCCGCGCTTGGCGGAGAGGGGCTGCGGATCGTGCACCGCAACGCGCTGCGGCTGCTCAAGCTGGTGAACTCGCTGCTCGAGTTCTCGCGCATCGAGGCCGGGCGGGCGCAGGCGTGCTACGAGCCCACCGACCTGGCCACCTTCACCGCCGAGCTGGCGAGCGTGTTCCGCTCCACGATAGAGCGTGGCGGGCTGGCGCTCGTCGTGGACTGTCCGCCGCTCCCAGGGACGGCCTACGTCGATCGCGAGATGTGGGAAAAGATCGTCCTCAACCTCGTCTCGAACGCCTTCAAGTTCACCTTCGCCGGCAGCATCACCGTGGCGTTACGGGCGGTGGGCGGCGGCTTCGAGCTGGAGGTGCGCGACACCGGCACGGGCATCCCGACGGCCGAGCTGCCGCGGCTCTTCGAGCGCTTCCACCGGGTGGAGGGCGCCCGTGGGCGGACCTACGAGGGCTCCGGCATCGGGCTCGCGCTCATCCATGAGCTGGTGCGGCTCCACGGGGGCACGATCCGCGTCGAGAGCACCGAGGGGCAGGGCAGCGCGTTCACGGTGTCGCTCCCCGAGGGCGCGGCGCACCTGCCGCAGGATCGCATCGGCGCCCGGCGCGGTCTGACGTCGACCGCCACGCACGGCGTGCTCTTCGTGGAGGAGGCCCAGCGCTGGCTCCCGGAGGAGGAGCCCGCGGAGCCCGCGGAGGCCGCGCCACCGGCCGCACCTCGGGAGGGCGAGGCGAAGCCTCTCGAGGACCGACCGCGTGTCCTGCTCGCGGACGACAACGCCGACATGCGCGACTATCTCGCGCGGCTCCTCGGCGAGCGCTACACGGTGGAGGCGGTCGGTGACGGGGAGGCCGCGCTGCGGGCGGCCCGCCTCCGCCCCCCGGACCTGGTCCTGGCCGACGTCATGATGCCGCGCCTGGACGGTTTTGGTCTGCTGCGCGAGCTGCGCGCGGAGCCGATGACGCGCACGGTGCCGGTGGTGATGCTGTCGGCGCGCGCCGGCGAGGAGGCGCGGGTCGAGGGCATGGCCGCGGGGGCGGACGACTACCTCATCAAGCCCTTCTCTGCCCGGGAGCTGCTCGCCCGGGTGAACACCCACCTCGAGTTGTCCCGGTTGCGCCTCTTCGAGTCGCTCTTGCGCGAGCGGCTGCTCGGCATCATCGGCCACGACCTGCGCAACCCGCTGACCGCGATCTCCGTGGCAGCGCAGGGCATGGCGATGCGGCGGGACCTGGGCGAGCGGGAGGCCCGCGCTGCCGGCCGCATCGCCGGGAGCGCGGGCCGCATGCAGCGGATGATCAGCCAGCTCCTCGATTTCACCCGCATCCAGCAGGGGGGCGGGCTGCGGCCGCAGCTCGCTCCGGCCGACCTGGGCGAGGTGGCGCGCCTGGTGGTGGAGGAGCTCGCGACGGCCCACCCCGACGCACGCATCACCCTGCAGGTGGCCGGCGACACCCGCGGGACGTGGGACGCCGACCTCCTGGCCGAGGTGATCTCGAACCTGGTGGGCAACGCCGTGCAGCACGGGGCGCGGGAGCCGATCTTGGCGCGCGTCGGCCCCGGGCAGGAGGGTGTCCAGTTCGCGGTGCACAACCGCGGCGAGCCCATCCCGGCGGAGTTCCTGCCCTATCTCTTCGATCCCTTCCGGCGGGCGCGCGCGCCCGGCGCCAAGAGTTCGCACCAGGGGTTGGGCCTGGGTCTCTTCATCGCCCAGCAGATTGCGCGGGCCCACGGCGGGCGCATCGCGGTCGTCTCTGCCGCCGAGGAGGGCACGACGTTCACCCTGCACCTGCCGAGGCAGCCGGGTGAGGGGGCCCGCGGGGCGTGACCCCGTCGTAGGCCGGGGGGGACGTGATCTTCGTCGGTCGGGGCTCGGCTGGCCTCCGGACATCCGTCTGCTACAACATCCTCAGGATGGAAAATTTCATGCTCGATGGCGCCCCCCTCCGCGATGGTGATGAGCTGGAGCTGTATCTGATGGATGGGGAGTGGCTTCCGGCACGGTTCGCACGGGAGGGGGGGCTCTCGATCGTCTGGTTCGGGCATCGCTCGGCGATGCGTTTCGATGTCGCGCTCCAGATCGGGGTGCGGCGACGGAAGAGCGACTGACCGATCAGGGCATCTTCGGCGGCGGTGGATGCATCTGCCGCAGGTCCTGCGCGTACTCCTCCAGTGTCACCAGGCCGATCGCCAGGCGCCGCTCGTTCACGTGCTCGGGATCCTCGATGGGCTCCGGAACCAGCTCGCCGTCGACGCGTCGGAACTGGGTCCCGTAGCGCTGCGGCTTGTCTTCGGCCACCCGGACGCGATCGAAGAGGTAGGCAAACTCCTTGGGTGATGCCTCTCCCGCGGCGACGGCTTGCTCCAGGGCCGCCAGGCATTGCTTCTGGAAGGCGCGATCGTGATCGGCGTGCTGCACGAGGAGCCACGCACAGAAGGTGGCCTGCGGGCCCACCATGCGCCTGCCAGGCCAGCCGTGGACCGCCACGATGTCCCGCATCCGCGCCGTGGTCCTCTCGTCGACGGCCTGGAGCTCCGCGACCAGGGCCGGATCCAACGGCCCGCTCGCGGCGGCCGCGCCGCACCGCGCGCGAACCTCCTGGTCGATCTCGGCCATCTCGATGATCTCGCGGGCCAGCTCGGGCTGCTGGATCGTCGCGGCGGTGCGCTCGGAGAGCGCCTGGGCCTGCCGCAGGGCCTCTGCGAACGCCGGAGCGTCGCGGAGCGCTGCCAGGTCGGCGTCCTCTGCGAGGTGCCGGGGCCGATCGAAGCCCGCGGCGAGCGCGTGCTCGAGCCATTGAAAGGCCTCGTCGCGCTCACCCGCGAGCGCGGCGGCGCAGGCTGCGTTGTAAGCCATGTCGTCTCGGCCTCCCGCATCCCAGGCCTGGCGGAAGAGCGCGAGCGCGGCCTGGTACTCGCGGGCTTCGAGCTTGCGGTGAGCCTGGCGGGCGAGCCGGCGCGCTTCGAGGGAGGGCGGGAGCGTGGTGGGGGAGGCGGTCCGGATCATGATTGCCGTTTCCTTCGGGTTCCGGTGTGTCTTACCATCGCCTCGGGCGGACGAACGTGAGGAGCAAAGCACAGATGTCCTGGCGCAGGAGCTTTGTTGGTGGGGCCGTGGGGATCGTGGGGGCCCTGCTCGCGGCGGTCCCGGGCTGCGGCGCGAGCAGTGGGAATACGAGCCGGGACGTGAGCGCCTCGGTGGACGCGCTCGAGGCGGCGGCGGTGGAAGCCGCGCTCCTGGCCATCCAGTTCGACGGGGGGAGCCAGACCCTGACGGACGTGGAGGCGGCCCAGCGCGCCGCCGCGAACATGACGCAGGCGCTGACGCCGGCGGGCTGCGTGACGGCGCAGGTCACGAGCAACGTCATCGCCTACACCCTGGACGGCTGCAGCGGGCCCTATGGCCTCCGGCAGCTGTCGGGGGGGTTCAGCACGGCCCTCGCCGTCATCGACGGCCGGCTCCTCGCCTGCGTCGCCGCGAACGGCCTGCGAGCGGGCACCGCGCGCGTGGACATGTCGACCTGGGCGCCGGTCGGCGCGACGACCACCACGACGGACCAGAGCACGGGCAGCGGCACGGGCCTGCGCGGCACCTCCTACGAGCGCAATGGCCGCTATACCGTGTCGTGGGATGGGAGCTGCCTCACGCTGAGCGGCGCGTGGTCGACCACGGACTCGGGGCGCCGCTGGGACACGACCGTGACCCGTTATGGCTCCTGCACGGGCCAGTGCCCGGAGGCGGGCAGCGTCGTCACCTTGAGCGGCGGCGAGCTGTCGCGCGCGGTGACCATCACCTATGACGGTGACAACACCGCCGAGTGGACAGCCGCCGGCCAGCAACGAGAGACCATCTCGCTCTCCTGCGGCGGCTGAGCTCCCCCGTGATGCGCTGATTTACGGCGTCCCCTTGGCGGTGAGGGGCGGGAGGTAGGGCGCCCGGTGGCAGCCGGTGCCCGCCGGGACGATGCGGTAGCCCGGCTTGCCTTCGTGGAGGATGGGCTCGGCGACCGCGCCGGTCCGGGTGCAGAGCCGGGGCAGCGCCTTCTTGGACTTCAGCTTGGCCAGCTCGATGCAGCGGTTCTCGAGGCACACGGCCGAGGTGCGCGCGGTGTCGTCGCCGTGGCCGCCGCAGAGGACGAGCAGGAGCCGCCCGGAGGTGAGGAGCTCGAGGTCGCCGTAGCCGTTGCATGAGGAGAGGTATGGCCGATAGGGATCGAGCGCGGCGGGGGGTGTCTCCAGGAGCTCGACCAGGAGGGGGGAATGCGCCGGGGTCTCGCGGGCGTGCGTGGGGGGAGGTAGCACGGGTAGTGTCTCCGTGCCGGCGTCCAGCGAGAGGGCCGCGGGCGACGCCATGTCGGGGGATTCGGCGGTGGGGATCGACATGCGGCCGATGAGGTAGCCGCCGCAGAGCCCGAGGAGCAGGGTCACGACCCAGGACATGCCCAGGCGATGAAACCAGGGGGCCTCTGCGGGGCGCGTGGCCTGGGGGGGCTGGCTCGGCGTGGCCGCCTGCGGCACCGCGCCGGGGCTCGCCTCCTGCGCCTTCGGGGGGGCCGGCCTCGGCGAGGGCGTGGGGGTCGGGTTGGCGCGCGTGAGCCACCGGGTAAGAGGCGCATGCCCGAGCCGGGTTGCGATCCCGCTGAAACCAGCGGCCGTGGTGCGATGCTGCCCCGGCGGGAGCGACTGGAGCCGGGTGAGGAGGCCGCGGCCGAGTTGCTCGCGCTCGGCCGGCGTCAGGATGTCGCGCTCGAGGACCGGCGGCACGAGGGTGCGCAGCTCATCGAGGGTGAGCGGGGCGGCGATGGCGTGTTCGGCGAGCCGCTCCCCGGGCACGCCGCGCAGGTGCCACCAGCCGGCGCTGAGCGGCGGCGCCGCCTTGCACTTCTGGCGGAACTCGGCCTCGAGCCGCTCGGCGAGGGCCCGATCCGCCACCGAGTGCACGATCTCGATGAGCTGGGCCTGGTCGGCGAAGCTCGTCACCCCGAGGGGCACTTCGAGGACGGCCTCGCCCGCGCCTAGGTGCAGGGCCGGCGGATGCGTGGCCTCGACCGTACGCGTGGCGATCCGGCGAGGTTCCGTGCCGAGCACCACCTCGCACCGCGCCAGCATCGCCACGGCCGCCGGCACCTCCAGCCAGCCGACGGTGGAGCCCTGGGACGACGCCGGCGCCGCGGCCAGCTGCTCGACCTCGGCGAGGAGCTCGTCGGCCTCCTTGGACCAGGGGCCGTGGAGATAGCGCCTTAGGGGCGCATCGCCGTCGGCCGGCACCGGCCACGACGCGGCTTGCGCCTTGTCCAGGCACCAGGCCACGAGCCGCCGGGCCGTGGCGCTTGGGCTCACCGGCGCGGCCGCGAGACGGAGGATGCGTGCCCCTGCGTCCCCGGTCACCCCCGTGCCGGGGAGCGGGGCGCTCTCATCGGCCGCCAGCACCACGAGCTCGGGCAGGGGGCGCTCCGCGGCGGCAAAGAGGCGCACCACCGCGGGCTGGCGGCCGAGCGCCGCCGCGGCCACGGCCGATGGCAGCTCGAGTGGTCCCTGACGGTGGCCGCGCAAGGCCTCGAGGAGGCTCGCCAGGCCCTCGGCGTCGGGCGGGCGCGCCTCTTGGGCAGGCTGCCAGCGCTTGCCGAGCGGGCCCAGCCGCACGACGCCGCCCCGGACCCCGGTGCGGCGGCTCGCGTCGTGCCGTTCGAGGCGCCACAGCGCACCACCGGCGACGGCCGCCTCCAGCCACCACCCGGCCGGCGCGGCGAGCGCCATCGTGGCCAGCCCCGACCAGACCTCGATGTCACCAGGCCCGCCGCCGGACACGCCTTCGGGCAGGGGGGGATCCCACTCGAAGCCATCGCCCCGGAAGCGGGCATGGAACTCGTGGACTACGGCATCCATATGCGATGCCCCGCGAGCTGCAGGAGGATCCACCACAGCACGTCTTCACACATGCGGAAGTCGCCGAGCACGTCGGCCTCGGCGCCGCGCGCAAACAGGTCCTGGTTCGCGCGGTCGAGGCGCACCGTGTTGAGCGGGTAGATGGCCACGGTGCGGGCGCGCCGCCGCGTCACCCGCAGGGCGTTGGCCTCGACCAGATCATAGAGCGGCAGCAGGCGATGGAGCATGTCGAGCGCCGGGGCCTCGCCGCCGCGCAAGGGATCCCCGCCGCTGCGCGTGGCGTCGATGGCGCCGAGGAGCTCGAAGCCGATCTCGCGCAGCTCGTCGAGCCGGCCGGCCAGCTCGCGCACGTCGCCCTGCGCCTGGGCCGCGGGCACCGCGAGGCACTCCTGGTAGGCCTGCCAGGTGCGCGCGCCGAGGCCCGGCAGGTAGGCGTCGAGGATCCCGCGCACCGACTGCTCCTGGAACTGGCTCAGCACGACCAGGAGGTCGAAGCGATCCGGCGCGCAGTGCTCGAGCGCGCGCACCCAGGCCTCCACGTCGGCGTGGGCGGCCTCGGCCGCCTCGCGCACGCGCGCCGCGTCGATGCCGCCGCGCGCCCCCTCCTGCGCGAGCGAGGTCGCCCACAGCACCTCGCCGAGGTCCGGGCCGGCATGGGCCAGCCAGCGCACGGGCAGGAGCGCCCAGAAGGGCACGAAGAGGACGAAGAGGTGCGTGCCGCCGAGCAGGGTCTCGAGCGCGTCGGGCGACTCGCGCTTGTCGTCCGCGCCGCCCTTCTCGCCGGGCTTGGCGGACGGCTCGGGGCGGCGGGCGCCGAAGCGGCGCTGCGCCCACTCGCCCGGCACGTCGAAGAAGTGGACCTCCAGCTCCCCGGCCATGCGCCGCCGCTCGCGGCTGCCGCGGGCCGCGAAGTGCAGGATGTCCCGCGTGCCTTCGACGCGGTAGAAGCGCGCCGTCCGGGTCACCGCGGGGACGGGCGGGAGGAGCGGGATGTACTCGGGCGGATCCACGGCGGCCACGCGCAGCCCCCCGGTCAGCCGCTGGAGATACGGACGCAGCGTCCAGGCGTGTGGCTCCTCACGGAGAAACCCGCCGAGGTACTGGGCATAGATGCTCTTGCCCGCGGCCTGCGGTCCGATGAGGCACGCCCACTGGCCGGCCGCGGCCATGGCCTCCTCGATGGTCGTCTCGCGCAGCGCCGCGCCCGAGCCACGCGAGGCGCTCACGGTGCGGCCCCCTCCGAGCCCTGGCCCGCCTGCCCCCCTGGGCCGTCGTCCACGCGGGCCTCGGGCTCGACGACGAACGCGGGGAAGCCGCAGAGCACGGGGAAGCGGTCCGTCACCTGGCACTTGCCAGACTCGCCAAGGATGTTGCCGACCTCGGACGTCTCCTTGATCGACGCCAGCGACAGATCGAACCAGCCCGCCGGGCACATGGGATCCGGCGGGCGCGCTCGGTAGATCTGCACCAGGGGCACGTCCAGCTCGTCGCCGTTGAGGGGCCGGTGGCGCCGTGACAGGGGCGGCACGCCTTTGATGAGCCGCGCCACCGCGCCGGCCCACACCGCGCCGCCATCCTCGGCCGGCTGCCACAGATGGAGCAGCCGCCCCCGCCGGCCGCAGCCCTCCAACATGCGGGTCTCTTCGCGGCCGAAGAGGAGCGCATCGACCTGCCGGGCATCGACGAGCGCGGTCTGGAAGATGCTCTCGTGGAAGGCCTCCGGCGTCTCCCAGGCGCTGCCCGTCCGCCCGCCCTTGCTCCCCGGGACGCGCCCGGAGCTGATGCGGTGGTACTGGTGTCCCTCGATCCGGCCGAGCGGACCGGTCTCCCCCTCGGCCTTCGGGAACCAGCGCCCCACCCACTCGCGCTGCCGCGCGAGCGCCGTCGCCTCGTCGGGCGAGCACAGGAGATGGATCAGCCACACCTCCTCCTGCCCGAGCTTCAGCCCGGACCCGGCGGTCAGGGCCGGGCTCTGGCAGGCGTCCGCGGCCACGGTCCAGCCGCGCAGCACCGGATCGCGGGACAGCGCCCGCATCGACGCCATGCGGCTCGTGGCCGTCGCCGCGTCCTGGGGGCCGAGCGTACCGAGGGGGCCGCTGGCACCGCCGGCCGCGGGGGCAAGGGTCGCCTGCCAGTGCGCGGCCAGGGCCTGCGCCAGGATCTCCTCGAGCGGGACGACCCTACTCGTCCGCACCGCCTCGCGCGCCGCTCCTGCGCTCCCCTGCGCGCCCGCCCCGCCGATCCCCGTAGCAGGCGCCCGGTGAAACGGCCAGAGCTCGGTGCCGGCCAGGCGGACCGCCAGCTCACCCACACTGCTCTGGGGCTGTGCCCCGAGCAAGCGGGCGGCCGCCTGCCCCACCTGCACCCTGCGCAGGGCCGGTAGGCGCCGATCGAGCTCCGCGATGACGCGGGGGGCGCTCTGCCGCGTGGCGCGGTCCCGCAGCGCCGCCAGGAGTTGGAGCGCCTCGCGCTGCTCCTCCCAGCCCGCGGGTGTGTAGATGGAATAGAGCGCGAGCGCGGCCCCTGCGCCGAGCGCCGGAACGAACAGGCGGAGCAGCACCATGCGCGTGTAGAGCCGGGGACCGAACAAGAAGGCCGCGGCCAGCGCGCGACGCCAGGCCAGCCAGGCCACACCCAGGCCACCAAGGAGCGGCAACGCGGCGATGAGGGCCGCCGGCGCAAAGCGTCGCGGCTCCACCCATTCCCCCCCGCGCAGCGCCAGCCAGCCGCTCGCCACCGTCCACGACGCGAGCCCCAGCGCCGCGACATAGCCCGCGTCCCGCAGCCGGCTCGGTACCACGAAGTCGAACCGATGGAACAGGCCCGGGATGCGCGCCGGGAGCCAGCGGATCACCGCGAGCAGCCCGAGGACCAGGGCATAGACGGCGCTGATGGTGCCGAGCGTCGGCTCCGCGTACGGCCCGGCGCGCAGCACCAGCAGGGCCAGCGCGAGCCCTACCCCCTCCACCAGATGAGGCGGCAGCTGCGCCAGCGCCGGACGATCCCGCCAGGGACGTCCAGGCGTAGCGCCCCCTCCCGTGCCAGCCGGCGGCGTCTCCGTCTCGCCGATCATCGATGGGACCTGGGACCCGTCCCGGGGCTGGGCCTCGGACTGGGACGCAGGCTCGTGCTCGACCGCTCCCACAGATATAGCTCCTTGCATGCCTGGGCGTGGCACTCCTGCCGCCACACCTGCTGCGCCGGACTGGTAGCGCCGGCGACGAAGAAAACCAGCACCGCCCGCGCCTCCGCGAGCCGACCGCAGGGGCCCGGCCATTCCCGCGTGTCATCGCCCGGCCCGGCGCCCCGGGGCTCGCCGCGGAGACGGCACAGCTCGACCCGCGGCGTCTCCCCGGCGCACACCTCCGGCCCCGCCACCGTGCAGGCCACCGCCACCTGGGCCGTGCCGTTCTCGATCACCAGATCCGCCGCCTGCCGCGCCTCCGCCTCGGAGCGAAACAGGATCCAGCCCGACAGCGAGTCCTGCGACTCGGCGGTGGCGAAGTGGAGCACCGCCCCGGTCTCGGGCGCGGGCGCGATCCAGCGGATCAGGGGCGCGGCCCAGCGCGTCGTGACCCGCGGGCGCACCAGCTCCCCGGCCACGGGCCCCACCCACCAGCGCATGAGCACGAGCGTCCCCACCCCGAGCACGAGCCCCGCGAGCGCCATCATCCACACTCGGCTCCGCGGCATCAGCCCTGCTCCGCCAGCGCGAAGTTGATGAGCTCGCGCAGCACCTCGGCCCCCGGCGCGGCCTCTCCGGGGCCGCCGCGGTCGTCGCGCCCATTCGGGCGTCGTCCCGACCGGCCCGGACGCCCCGGCCGGAAGAACGGCACCGCGCCCTCCACTGAGGTGAATTGATCGTCCACGCCCTCAGCCCAGAGATAGACCACGAAGTGACGCACCCGCCGCCCCGCCGTCGCTGATCCAGTCCCAGCGCCGGTGCCTGGCCCAGCGCCCGGCCCCTGTGCCGGCCTGCGGGCTTCGTCTGGCATCCGCACTTCGAGCAGGAGGGCCGTGTGGAGCGACTTGCGCATCGTCGTGCTCCGCACCCAGCGCGAGCCACCGGGCCGGCGCTCCAGCTGGTAGACCGGATAGACGTCGCGCAGGGTCCCGGTCTTGCCCCACAGGCCGATCTCGAGCCCGCCCGCCTTGCCGCCGTGCTCGGCCCCGAGCCACGCGGGCAGCTCGCGCAGCTCGGCCAGCGTGCCGCGCCGGATCGCCAGTTCGAGCCCGCGCAGCACGCGGCATCGGGGCGTGTCGGCCGCCCCCGCGCAGCTCTCGCTCACCGCCAGGACCGCCGCCGGGGCGGCCTGCTGGGCCGTGCCCGCCGCCGCCCCGGTCGCCGGTGTCGCCGGTGTCGCCGGAGCCAGCGGCGCCACCTCGCTCCGCCCGCCTTCGGCCGCCGCGTCCGGCACCTCCACCTGCGCCACCATCCGTGCCGTGAGCGCGCGGTTGCCGATGAAGAGCCGGCCGAGCGACTGCCCGAGATAGATGTTGTCCCAGTAGTTGATGTGGCCGCCTTCGACGAACACCTCGATGTCCGGGGTGCAGCGGTGCATGAGGTCCGCGCGCCACACGGTCTGCGAGGGCACGAGCCAGCGGAACCCCGATTCGTCCCGCACCCGCCAGGTCTGCAGCTCCGGGCAGCGATCACCGAGCGGCGCAGCCAGCCGCTCGACTAGGCCATGGAGCGGCCCGAGGAAGCTGTCGGTCGTGCCGGGGCGGCTGAGATCGCCGATGGGCTGGAGCTGGATGCCGAGGAGGTCGGCCATGCCACAGATGGGGTTCGGATCCTTGGACTGGCAGGAGACCGGGAACCAGGACTGCATCGCCTGGGCTCGGCCCGCCGCGCTCGCCGCCCCCTCGCACACCACCTGCCGCGGCCCCCGCTCCCTCGTCGCCAGCACCTGCGGCGCGCACACCTCGCTGAGCCCGTAGTCGCGCTGGTCGGCCGGCGTCTCGAGCGGCGGTAGCGCGAGCCCGCGGGCGCGCGCCATCACCCGTGCCGCCAGCTCTACGAACCAGTACGTGTCCGACGTGGCGAGCGCCAGGCACAGATCCTCACTGTCGCCCGGCCCCGCGCCGCCCGTGCAGGAATCGCTGAAGCCGGGCGTGAGGTAAGCGCGCTCGAAGTGCCAGCGCGTGTTGTTCTCCACGCGCCGGGTGGAGATGAGGCACTGATCGACGAGCCGGTTCTGCACCTTCCCGCCAGGGCCAAAGCGCCAGTCCTCGGCGTGCAGGCGCGGCAGCGTGAAGTCGATGAGCGCCCGGTCCGTCTCCCCCGCCGACCAGGCGAAGAGCGGCTTGAACACCGAGCCGATCGGGTGCGGCCGGAGGTGCAGGCTGATGCGCCGCTGCTCACTCTCGAGGTCCTCCGCGAGCAGCGCCACCGGCCCCGAGCGCTCCTGCGCCAGCGCGCCGAGCAGCCGCCGCACCTCCTGCGTGCTCGGGTAGGCGGCCGTGGCCAGCACGTCGCCGCGATCCGCGTCCATCACGAGCAGCGACAGGTGCGGCGGCGGCGCCAGCTCCGCGCCATCGCGCCACTCGCCCCGGTGCAGCCCGAGCCGGGCACGACTGAGCGGCCCCCGCTCGGCGTAGCGCACGAGCGCCCGCTGCGCCGCGCCCTGCAGCACCTGATCGAGCGTGAGCCACACGTCCGCCGTGGCCAGCGCCTCCATGTTGGGCTGCGACAGCCCGGGCGGCCGGGTCAGCTCGCGACCGCACTCCCGATACGCCTCGCCGAGCGAGTCCGTGGCCTCACGGATCGTGCCGGCGAGCGCGCGCACGTAGTCCTCCGCGCCCGACGCCTCGTCGAACACGCGCTCGTTGCCGCTCGTGCCGAAGTGCGTCTCCGAGAGCACGCCCGCGCGGTGCGAGAGGAAACGGAGCGACAGTGAGGGCTGCGCGTCCCAGCGCAGCTGGATCTGTTGCAGCGGATGCAGGCCGAGGATCCAGCGCCGCCGCATCGAGGGCAGCGGCGCGCCGTCGATGCTCACGCTGAAGTCGCTGCCCGGCCGCACCTCGGGCACGGTCACGAGGAGCAGGTTGCCCTCGGGCGCGAGGCGCAACGTCACGCTGTCGTCGCCATGCCGCAAGACGAGCGTATCGCTGCGCAGGAGCTCGCGGTGCAGGGAGCCGCCCGCGAGCGCGTCCTGCTGCTCCTCGCGCCAGCGCGCCATCTCCGCGTCGATGGGCTTGCTGCCCGCAGCGCCGCCGCGGCCGAGCGTCCGCTCGTTGCCCCCGGCGTCGAGGAGCACGGCCCGGGCCGGCGTCGGATGGTAGTAGATGGTGCCGTCGTAGCGCGGGCGGATGGCCCCGCCCGGGAGGCGCTGGCGATGGGACCCGGGGATGAGGCGGAAGCTCAGTCGCTGCACCTCCGGGCTCCCGGCGCTCCCGGACCGGCTCACCTCGAGCCGCCAGCGCGAGGGGATCGCCAGATCGTCGAGCAGCGGCGACAGGCGGGCATAGCGCTCGATGCGCGAGCGATCCACGCCGGGATCATCGCGCAGACAGAAGATGGCACTCAGGCGATGCGGGCACGCGCAGCGCATCGGCGCCCGCGCCGGCGCGTTCGCCTCCGGCGTACCGTCTCCGGCGCCCGGCCCAGGCTGTGACTTGCGACGCGGCGGCGCGCTCGCTCCATCGGTGACCACCCCCTCCAGGAGCTCGGTCGCACGCGCGTCGCTCCCCTCCTCGAAGCTCGCCACCGTGAGCGGCGTGGCGTGCAGCGGGCAGAACTCGAGGTGCGGCGCGATCTCCTGGTTCACCAGCTGGTAGTAACTCTGGGGATCGTACACCGGCCCCGCGGTCTCGCCCGACGACCGGCCGAGCTGCACCCGCAGCGCGGCCGCCGCGAGCAGCCCGAGCGCCAGCAGCGCGCTCCAGGGCGCAAGGCGCAACACCAGCTCCCGTATCCCATACCCAGGCCCCCCGCGCCCGCCACCTGGGCCCCGCTCCCCGCCGGACCTCGACCTACCCCACTCGAGCATCAGTCACCTTCGTCTCTTGAGGAACGCTCCGCCGCCACCCCGCGACCAGCCCCGCCGTGGCCAGGAACAGGCAGCCCCCGTCGAGGAGCCACGCCGAGTTCGACCGGATGGCGAGGAGCGGGAGGCTCTGCGCGAAGTTCGGATACACGTCGAGGTTGGCGCCCACGGTCAGGGCCGTGGCCGCGGCGAGGAGCCCGAGCTCGGCCAGGCCCACGAACCCCGCCCCGCTCGCCCCCGCCTCACCAGCCCCGAGCACGAGCGCCCAGAGAAAGAGGAGGAGCAGCGCCACCGAGAGCAGCGAGCCCCGCGGCAGCTGCGGCAGGTAGGCCACCGTGCCGAGATAGTCATTGAGGAGCGCGTCGGTCACCGCGCGTGGGAATGGCAGAAGATCGCCGCGCAGGTACTCCCCCGACACCGCCCCCTCGGCCGTGTACTGGCGGATGAGCGCGCGAAAGAAACCCACCTCGAGCGCGTCGCGCGTGGGCAGCCGGTCCACCGCGCCGCACGCGCCGCCGCCCGCGCCCCCCGCGCCATCATTGAGCCAATCGAGCCGGCGCAGCGGGTGTCGCCGCGCCGCCACCGCCGAGCGGGGATCGAGGAGCTTCTGCTGCTCCAGGACCTCCAGCGCCGGCCCGTCCTCGATCGTGGTCACGCAGCCCTGCCGCGCCGGCGCCGCGGCCACGTGGCGCTCGCAGAAGCGCCCCGGCGCCGGATCCAGCGACGTCAGGCGGTGCCCAAGCGACCACAGGCGCA
>DATAGU010000231.1:0-16046 GCA_036263495.1 Polyangia bacterium
GCGTGTAGCCGCCGGCATCGGGCGCCCGGCAGTGCGCGATCAGGTGGCCGAGGGCGTCCTTGAAGGACGACGCCAGGCGCTCGATCGTGGCGCGCCGATGGCGGCTCGGGCGGTAGATCCAGCGGAAGGCGAGCTCGCCGCCCGTCACCTGCCCGGTGATCTCGATGAGGAAGCGTCCCGTCGTGAGGGCGGGGGAGGGCGCCGTGGAGGAGTCCGCGGGCGCGGCCTCGCCGCGCTCTTCGTAGAGCGGGACGAGGGGGCCCTCGGAGGCGGCCGGCGCATCGAGCTGGCCGAGGTAGTTGAAGCTGACCTCGGCCGGCGTCATGGCCGCGAGCTCCCGGGCGAGCGTCCGATTCGGATGGAGATAGCGCAGGAGGCCATACCCGAGGCCATGCTGCGGGATCGCGCGCAGCTGCTCCTTGATCGCGGAGAGCGCCGATCCTGGAGACGTGCCCTCGGTGAGGTCGAGCAGCACGGGGAAGCTGGTGGTGAACCAGCCGACGGTCCGCGAGACGTCGAGCGCGTCATCGATGGGCTCGCGCCCGTGCCCCTCCAGCTCGACCAGGAACCGCTGCCCGCCCGTCCAGCGATTCAGGGCCAGGGCCAGGGCGGCCAGCAGCACGTCGTTGACCTGGGTGTTGTACGCCGCAGGCACCTCGTGGAGGAGCGCCTGCGTCTCGGCGGCGCTCAGGCCCACGGTGACGACGTCGCCTGCCGCCGCGGCGTCGGGCCCTCCCAGATCGACCGGGTCGACGGGGTCGGGCTCGACGGGCTCGATGGGCTCGATGGGCAACGCCTTCACCTGGGCGCGCGCGGGCGCGAGCCAGTACCTGCGCTCCCGCTCGAGATCCATCTCCCCGGCGTAGGACACGAGCCGCTCGGCCCACGCCTTGAACGAGGTGGTCTTGGGCGGCAGCAGCACCCTCTGGCCGGCTTGCAGCTGGCGGTAGGCGAGCTGCAGATCCTCGATCAGGACACGCCAGGACACCCCATCGACGACCAGGTGATGGATGGCGATGAAGAGGCGGCCCGGCCGCCCCTCGCCGGACCGGAACAGGAGGGCGCGGACCAGGGGGCCCTGTGAGACGTCCAGGTGGGTCTCCGCGCGGTGCACGGCGGCCGTGATCGCAGCCGCCTCGCCGTCCTTGTCCTGCGGGACCTCGAGGGTCTCGAAGGCGATCCGCTCGCCCACGTCCTGATGGACCTGCTCCCAGGTGTCGTCCGGACGCGTGAAGCGCATGCGCAGCGCGTCGTGGTGCTCGAGCAGGTGCTGCAGCGCCTGCTCGACGTTCTCCGGCGAGAAGGGGGGCTGGACCTGGAGCATCACCGCCTGGTGGAAGTCGCGCCACAAGGCGCTGTCCTGCTCGAAGAGCCACTGCTGGATGGGCGTGAGCGGCACGGGGCCGGTCACCGCGTCCTGGGAGGTCCCCCGCGTCGCCGGTTGGGCCTCGAGCAGGGCGGCCAGCTTGGCGGCCAGCTCGGCGATGGTCGGATGCTCGAAGATGAGCCGCGGCGTGAGCGGCAACCCCTGGGCATGGGCACGCGCGACGATCTGGATGCTGACGATCGAGTCGCCGCCCAGGTGAAAGAAGTTGTCGTGGACGCTCACCTGCTCGACCTTGAGCCGCTCCTCCCAGATGGCCGCCAGCGCCCGCTCGATGGTCGTGCGCGGGGCCACGTGCGCCTCGCCGCTCCTGTCGTCCCGGATCTCGAGGGCCTGGAGGGCGCGCCGATCGACCTTGCCGTTCGGCGTGAGCGGCAGGTGGTCGAGGAAGACGAACGCGCTCGGGACCATGTGCTCGGGGAGCGTCTCGCCGAGCGCGGCCCGCAAGAGGTCGGCCCCTGGGGCGTGACCCGGCCGGGGGACGACGTAGCCCACGAGCCGCTTGTGCCGCCCCTCGGCGCCATCGTCCCGCGCCAGGACCGCCGCCTCCTTCACGGCCGGGTGCCTCATCAAGGTGGCCTCGATCTCGCCGAGCTCGATGCGCAGCCCGCGGATCTTGACCTGATGATCCACGCGGCCCACGAACTCGAGCTCCCCGTCACCCCCTGGGCGATAGCGGACCAGATCGCCGCTCCGGTACAGGCGCGCGCCGGGCTCCGCGCTGAAGGGGTGGGGCACGAACTGGCGGGCCGTGAGGTCCGGGCGCCCGAGGTAGCCCCGCGCCAGGCTGGCCCCGCCGATGTAGAGCTCGCCGACCACGCCCACCGGCACCGGGCGCAGCTCGGCATCGAGCACGTACGTCTCCACGTTGGCGATGGGACGGCCTATGGGTGGTGGGGCGGGCGGCGGGGTCGGGGCCGACGGCAGGACCAGGCACGAGGTGGCCATCACCGTGTTCTCGGTGGGCCCGTAGGTGTTGTAGAGCGCGAAGGGGAGCCCGGGCCGCGGCGGGTCGTGGAGCCGATCGCCGCCCGTCAGGAGGAGCCGCAGGGACGTCGTGCCCGGCCATTCGAGCTGGAGGACCGCCTCGGCCAGCGGGGTCGGCAAGAAACACACCGTGATCCGCTCGGCCGAGAGCCAGTCGCGCAGCCGGTCCGGCTCCGCGCGCGTCTCGTCGTCGATGACGTGCACGCTGGCGCCCGCGGCCAGGCACGGCCACACCTCGAACACCACCGCGTCGAAGCCGACGCCGGCCACCTGCGTCGCCCGGTCGGCGGGCGTCAAACCAAAGGCCCGCCCATACAAGAGGACGAGGTTCAGGAGCCCGCGGTGCTCGACCTGCACCCCCTTGGGCTCGCCCGTCGACCCCGACGTGTAGATGACATAGGCCAGCTGCCGCCCGGTGATCGGGACGTCGAGGTTGTCCTCCGGCGCGCCCTCCACCCAGATCCACTCGCCGTCGAGGCACAGCGACGGCGGGCCTGCATCCGGCAGGCGCGGGCGCAGGGCATCCTGCGTGAGCAGGAACAGCGCGCGCGAATCCTCGAGCATGAAGGCGAGCCGCTCCGGGGGATGGGTCGGATCCAGCGGGACGTAGGCCGCGCCCGTCTTGAGCACCGCGAGCGCCCCCACGATGAGGTGCAGCGAGCGCTCGAGGCACAGCGCCACCGTCGTCTCCGGCCCGGCGCCGCCGCGGCGCAGGTAATGGGCCAGCTGGTTGGCCCGCCGGTTCAGCTCGCCATACGTGAGCGCCTCGCCCTGGAACGAGGCGGCCAGCGCATCCGGGGTGCGCGCCGCCCAGGCCTCCACCAGCGCCGGCAGGCACTCCTCCGTGGGGAAGGGGGTCGCGGTCGCGTTCCACTCCACGACCAGCTGCTGCCGCTCGCGGGTGGTGAGCAGGTCGAGGTCGCCCAGGCGCCGCTCCGGATCGGCCGTCATGCTCTCGAGCAGGGCGCCGTAATGCCCGAGCAGGCGCTGCGCCGTCTCGGTGTCGAAGCGGCGGCGATCGTAGAGGACGTGCAGCTCCAGCCGGTCGGAGGGATACAGCACCATCGTGAGGGGATAGTTGACCCGCTGCACGTACCTGAAATCGAGGAGCTCGAGCGCCTGCGAATCCCCCGGCGCCTGCGACTCGGGCATGGCCGGCGTGCTCTCGAAGGCGAAGAGGCTCTCGAAGAGCGGCGTCCCGCCGGGCAGCCCGCTCCAGGTCTGGATGTCGGCGAGCGGCGTGTAATCGTAATGAGAGGCCTCGGCCTGCTGCGCCTGCAGCTCCCCGAGCCACGCCCGCAGCCGGGCCCGGGGCGAGATGCGCACGCGGAGGGGGAGGGTGTTGATGAAGAGCCCCACCATCCGCTCCATCCCCGGGAGATCCGCCGGACGCCCCGAGACCGTCGTCCCGTACACGACGTCCCTCTCGCCGCTGTAGCCGCTGAGGAGGAGCGCCCACGCGCCCTGGGCCAGGGTGTTGACCGTACACCGCAGCTGGCGGGCCACCCGGCGCAGGGCGTCGTAGGTCTTCTGCGGGACCTCGGAGCGGCGCTCCGCGAAACAATCGTCCACGGCCGGGTCGAGCTTGAGCCCGGTGGGCCGGTCGACCCCGAGCGGCGTCGGCGTCGTGAAACCCGCCATGCGTTCGCGCCAGTAGGCCTCGGCGGCGTGCGGGTCGCGCTTCTGCAGGAGCTCGACATAGTCGCCGAACGGACGGCTGAGCGGCAGGTCGAGATCGTGGCCGACCGAGAAGGCCTGATAGAAGGCGAAGAACTCCTCGAGCAGGGGCGACATCGACCAGCCGTCGAGGAGGATGTGATGGAAGGTGAAGACGAAGCGGTGCTCCCGCTCGGCCGTGCGCAGGAGCAGCATCCGGAAGAGCGGCGCCTGGTCGAGGGCGAAACCACGGACGCGGCTCTCGGCGAGGAGCTTGGCCAGCCGTCGCTCCTGCTCCGCACCGGCGATGCCTCTCCAGTCCTCGCACGTCAACGGCACCGGGACCTGGCGATGGACGACCTGGAGCGCCCGCTCCTCCTCCTCCCAGTGGAACGAGGTGCGCAGGATCGGGTGCCGGTCGACGACGCGCTGCCAGGCGCGCGCGAAGATCCCGAGGTCGAGCGCCCCCCGGAAGACACACGAGAGTTGAACCACATAGAGTCCGCTCTCCGCCCCATACAGGCTGTGGAAGAGCATCCCTTCCTGCATGGGGGAGAGCGGATAGATGTCTTCGATCAGATGCATGAGCTCGCTCCGCAGGGGCACAGCCAGCCAGCGCGACGTCCGGCTCGATCAGGTCCGCTCGGCGCAGCCCCGCATCCTCCCTCTCTCGAGGGACTTGGGCGACCTGCCGGGCCTCTCATCCTGGCTTCTGGGATCTCTCTTCCAGCTTCTTGAGGAAGGCGCCGAGTCTCTCCTTGCTCAAACCGGACCTCGGGAAGTCCGAGGCCGCGACCTCGCTCGCCTGCGTGCCCTCGTTCAAGAGCGCGCGCAGGTGCCGGATGACGTCCCCCGCGAGGGCCTCCAGGGTCGCGCGGGTGTGGACGTTCTCGCTGTAGGTCAGGCGGACCTGCAGCTGGCCACTGACGATGAAGGCGTCGATCTCGATGGGATAGGGGCGCAGGTCGTGAGGGGCTCGCTGCAGGCGGATCTCCCCCTCCAGCGGCCAGCGGCTCGCGCCTGCCGGCTTCTTGCGATCCACGCGGCCCATGTAGTTGAAGCTGATCTCGGGCCTGGCCTGCGACCGCAGCCGCGCGGCCACGTCCTCGGGACCGAGGTACCGCAGGAGCCCGTAGCCGATCCCTCCCTTGGGCACGCGGCGGAGCTGCTCTTTGACCGCCTCGAGCGCCTGGGACGGGGCCGCCCCCCGATCGACCGTTACGGTCAGCGGGTACAGCGCCGTGAACCAGCCCACGGTGCGCGACAGGTTCACGTCGTCGAAGAGCGCCTCGCGGCCGTGGCCCTCGAGGGCGATCGTCAGGTGATCCGAGTTCGCCCAGCGCCCCACGGCCAGCGCCACCGCCGTCAGGATCACCTCATGGGCCTGGGCGCGATACCGCTTGGGGGCCTCCTCCAGCGCGCGCGTGGCCTCGGCGTCGAGCTGCCCGAGGGTCGTCTGGCTCGAGCCCACAGAGTTGAGCCCGCTCGCGTCCCTCGGCAAGGCGGCGACCGGCACGGCCCCGGCCGAGAGCCACCAGTCGAGCTCGCCGAGCGCGTCCTCGGACCGGGCGTACTGGACGAGCCGCTCCGCCCATTGTTGCAGCGACGTGGTCCGGGTCGGCAGCGTGGGCGGCTCGGCGCGGCGGAGGTGCTCGTAGGCGGTCCACAGGTCCTGGATCAGGATTCGCCAGGAGATGAAGTCCATGGCCCAGTGGTGCACGGTGAGGAGGAGCCGGTTCGGACGCCCGGGGCCGCACTTGAGGTAGTTCACGTGCACGAGCGGGCCGCGTGACAGATCCAGGCGTCCGCCCGGCGTCGCGCGCAGCCGCTCGCTCTCGGCGTCCTGCTCGGCCGCGCTGAGCGTGCTCAGGTCCTGCTGGATGAAGAGGAAGGCGTCGTCGCTCGTGCAGGCCTGGCGCCACGCCCCGCCGTCCCGGTGAACGCGCAGCCGGAGCGCGTCATGCTGCGCGATCACGGCCCTCATGGCCTGCTGCAGCGCCTTCGGGTCCAGCTCCTCCTCGAAGAGGAGCTGGCACACGTGGTTGAAGTCCTGCGGCGCCGCGAGCTCCTGCTCGAGGAACCAGCGCTGGATGGGGAGGAGGGGGACCTCGGCCAGCGCCGTACGTCCCAGGGCCAGGGCCTGGGCCGGGGCGAGGCCCTGGGACGACACGGCCTGCGGGGCGACGTCGGCCACCTCCGCGACCAGGGCCAGCTGGGCCACCGTCGGGTACTGGAAGAGCTGCCGCGGCGTGAAGCGGATCCCCCGCTCGCCGGCCCGAGAGCCGATCCGGATGGCCAGGATCGAATCTCCCCCGAGCTCGAAGAAGTTGTCGTGCAGGCCGACCCGGTCCACGCGCAGCGCCTGGGCCCACAGCTCGGCCAGGAGGCGCTCAGTCTCGGTCACGGGGGCGACGAACGCGGCCTCGACCGCGGGGCGCTGCTCGCCCACGCGCGGCAAGGCCTGGCGATCGAGCTTGCCGTTCTGCGTGACCGGCATGCTCGGCATCACCACGATCGCCGACGGAACCATGTACTCGGGCAAGCGGTGCTTGAGGTGGGCGCGCAAGGCCGGCTCGATCCGGTGCGTGCCGCTGTCCATGTCATCGGCCTCCGGCTCGCCGCCGGCCGCCGCTCGTTGCAGGTCCTCGGCATCGCCCCCGCGCTGCGAGAGCGTGTCCCCGACGGTCATGTAGAGGACGAGCCGCTTCTCCCCGCGACCCTCCTCCTGGACCAGCGCCGCCGCCTCCTGCACGGCGGGGTGCTGCTTGGCCGCCGCCTCGATCTCCCCGAGCTCGATCCGGAACCCGCGCACCTTCACCTGATCGTCGGTGCGCCGCACGAACTCGATCGCCCCGTCTGGCCGCCGGCGGACCACGTCACCGGTCTTGTAGAGCCGCGCTCCGGGCCGGGCGCTGAACGGATCCGGCACGAACCGGGTCGCCGTCAGCTCCGGACGATTCAGGTAGCCGCGGGCCACCCCGTCCCCGCCGAGGTAGAGCTCGCCCAGCACGCCGACCGGGACCGGATCCAGGCGCGCGTCGAGGACGTAACACCGGGTGTTGTCGATGGGGTACCCGATCGGGAGAGAGGGCTGCCCCTCGCTCACCGCGCGCACCTCGTGCCAGGTGGCGAAGGTCGTGCTCTCCGTCGGCCCGTACGCGTTGAACAGGTGGCGCGGGCCGCCCGCGTCGAGCACGGCCTTGAACCAGCGGGGCGTGGCCGCCTCGCCCCCGACGAGGAGATAGCGCATGTGCCGGAACGCCTCGGGCCGCTCCTGCGCGATCTGGTTGAACAGGGAGGTGGTGAGGAACATGGCCGTGATCTGATGACGGGCGAGCCGCTCGGCGAAGGCGCCGGGCGACAGCATGACGTCGCGCGAGATGCCCACCAGCTGCCCGCCGTGGAGGAGCGCCCCCCACACCTCGAAGGAGGCCGCGTCGAAGGAGATGGTCGACACCTGCGCGAGCCGATCGTCGGCCGCGAGCGCTACCCCGCGGGTGTTGAAGATGAGGCGGCTGATGGCGCGGTGCGGGACCGCGACGCCCTTGGGCGTCCCGGTCGAGCCGGAGGTGTAGAACACGCAGGCGAGGTGCTCGGCGGTGGTGCGGTTCGGCGGGTCGCTGACGGGGGCTGCTGGCTCCGCGAAGACGGCGCGGTCGCGATCCAGGTCCACCACCTCCACCCCCTCGAACCGGAGGTGCGGCGCCACCAGGCCCTTGGTGACCAGCACCGCGATCCGCGCGTCGGCGACCATGAACGCCAGGCGCTCGGCCGGATACGACGGATCGAGCGGCACGTACGCGCCGCCTGCCTTCAGGATCCCGAGCATGGCCACGACCGCGTCGGCCGAGCGTTCCATGCACAGGCCGACCAGCGCGTCCGGGCCCACCCCGCGCTCGCGCAGTTGATGGGCCAGGCGATTGGCGCGGTCGTTCAGCGCCCCGTACGTCACCTCCTGATCGTCGAACAAGAGGGCCGTGGCGCCGGGCACCCGCCGCGCCTGCGCCTCGAAGAGGACGTGGAGCGGCTGATCGGACGGGTACGGCCGGCTCGTCTCGTTCCACGCCTGCAGCACCTCGTGCCGCTGGCTCTTGGAGAGGAGCGACAAGGCGTCCACCGCGCGGTCGGGCGCGGCCATGCCGTCGGCCAGGAGCGCGCGCAGGTGCTGCGACCACTCGGTGAGGGTCGCGGCGTCGAAGAGGTCGGTGTTGTACTCGAGCTCGAGGAGCAGCTCGCGGCTCGGCGTCTCCACCACGTTGAGGAAGATGTCGAACTTGGCGGCGCTCGAGGCGTTGGGCACGACCTCGACGCCGAGCCCCTGGAACTGGAACGCCTCGCTCGGGGCGCGCCGGTCCATGTTGAACACCACGGAGAAGACCGGCGGCCGGGCCGGATCGCGTGGCCAGTGGAGGTCGGCCGGCAGGCGCGCCGAGGGATAGTCCTGGTGCTGCTGGGCGTCGAGCAGGTCGCGCCGCACCGTCGCCACGTAGTTCGCGAAGGACAGGCCGGGCCGGATGCGGCTGCGCAGCGGCAGCATGTTGACGCAATACCCGACGAGCCCCTTGGCGGCGCCGCCCGAGGCCATCTGACCCGATGAGGCGATCCCGACCGCCACGTCGCTCTGCCCGCTCAGCCGGTGCAAGAGGAGCTGGAACCCGGCCAGCAAGGTGACGAAGGGCGTGACCCCCTGCTGGACGCTGAACCGCCGCACGTCCCCGAGCACGCTGGCCTCGAACCGGACGTTCTCGCGGGCGCCCTGGAAGGACTGGACCGCCGGGCGCGGACGGAGCGTGGGCAGATCGAGCGGCGGGGCCGGCTCCTTGAACCGCTCCATCCAGTAGCTGCGCGCCGCCGCGAACGCCGGTGTCTGCTCCTGCGCGGCCTGCCGGCGCACGAACTCGCCGAACGACGCCGGCGCGCCGAGGGCCGCGGGCCTCTTCTCACAGGCCGCCGAGTACAGCTGCCCGAGCTCCCCGAGGAGGATGCCGTTCGAATAGCCGTCGGTCACGATGTGGTGGATCGTGATCACGAGCTGGTGATGCTCGGGGCCGCGCCGGAGAAGATGGGCCCGGATGAGCGGGCCGCGCGCCAGATCGAAGGGCTTGCCGATCTCCTCGTCGAGCCAGGCGGCCGCCGGCGCCTCGACCTCGTGAGCGGGGAGCGCCGACAGGTCGAGGAGCGGGAGCGCGAGCTCCATGCGTGGATGGACGAGCTGGGCCGTCCCCCCGTCCGCGAAGGTGGTCCGCAAGGCGTCGTGGCGGTCGACCAGCTCCTGGAGGGCCTGGTGGAGCGCTCCCGTGTCGAGCCGCCCTCGCAGGGTGATGGTCATCGACTCGTTGTAGGCCCGGGACGAATCCGGCCCGAGCTGCGCCAGGGTCCAGAGTTGCTTCTGGCCTTCGGTCAGGGGCAGGGTCTGGGCCGCGGCCTGCGTGCCGCCCTCCGGCGCCGAGACGGGCCGAGAGCCCGCGGGGCCCGAGGACCCCGACGGGCCCGAGGATCCCGAGGACCCCGACGGGCCCGAGGACCCTGAAGACGGCGGGGCGCCGGGGGCGGTCGGCGCAGGGAAGAAACCGCCCGCCTGCATGGCCAGCGCGGCCCGCTGCGACGCCTCGATGAGGAAGGCGAGGTCCTGGTCGGTGTGCGCGGTGGAGAGGTAGCAGGTCCGCCCCTCCCAGACGTAAACGCCCTGCTCGAGGAGGTAGTAGAAGAAGAGCTCGGGGTACTTGACCTCGGGGGCGCACGTGTAGCGGAAGAGCGACTTGAAGTTGATCATGTTCATCGGGATGCCGTGCTCGGCAAAGAACCGATTGAGCGCCTCGACCACGCCGGTCGTGCGCTCCGCGAGTCGCTCCTGGAGCTGCGGACTGTTGGCCTTGAGCTGCTGGAGGACGGCCCAGGCCACCGCCATCACGAGCGGGTGCTTGAAGAACGTCCCCGAGAAGAAGGTCGTCGTCCCGCGCGGGAACGACTTGTCGCCGTAGGACCAGGGCCCGCCGTCGATGGCGTCGAGGAACTTGGCCTTGCCCGCCACCACCCCGATCGGCATGCCCGCGCCCACCGCCTTGCCATAGGTGGTGATGTCGGCGCGGATGCCGAACAGCCCCTGGACGCCGGCCGGGTGCATGCGGAAGCCGGTGATGACCTCGTCGAAGATGAGGGCGATGCCGAGCTCCTGGGTGATCTCGCGCAGCTTGCGCAGGAACGGCTCCGGCTCGATGTCGGGGCGGCGGCTCTGCGAAGGCTCGACCAGCACCGCCGCCAGCTCGTGCGCGTGGGTCCGCAGGCGCTCCAGGCCCTCGACGTCGCCGAAGTGCAGCATGAGGACGTTCTCGGCCATGAACGGCGGGATCCCGGGCGCCGCGGGCACGGTGCGCAGCGTGTCGTCCGCCTGACGCGCGCCGCGGACCAGCACCCCGTCGAACGAGCCGTGATAGGAGCCGGCGAACATCACGACCTTGTTCCGGCCGGTCACCGCGCGGGCGCAGCGCAGCGCGCCCATGACCGCCTCGGTCCCCGAGTTCACGAACGCGGCGCGCTCCTGCCCGGTGATCTCGCAGAGGAGCTCGGCGACCTGGCCCGCCATGTTGGATTGCGGCCCGACGAGGAGGCCGCGCCGGATCTGGCTCTCGACCGCTTCGATGAGGAAGTCGGGCGTGTGCCCGAAGAGGAGGGAGCCGAAGCCCATCGAGATGTCGACGTACTCGTTCCCGTCGACGTCCCAGATGCGCGCGCCCTGGGCCCGCTCGGCCATGAGGGGATAGAAGATCTCCTTCCACAGCGAGCGGAAGCCCGCGGTGCTGCGGTTGTCCGCCAGGGCGGCGCGATACCGCTGGGCCTTGGTCTTGGAGCCGGCCGTCCGCTGGGACAGGCGGTTGATCAGATCCGCGAGGTGCTGGCGCTGGTGCGGTGGGAGCTCATGACTCAGATCCCGCTCCTCGAGCGGCCGGTAGAACACGGGGGCATCGCGGCGGTCCTTGACCGAGGGCGCCGATGACCCCGACGACGCCGGTGCGGCTGGCGCCCCCGCCGGAGCGGGCGGCGGGAGGGAGGGCGCGGCAGCCGGAGGCGGGGCGGCGACCGCAGGCGGAGCGATGGCCGGCCGGGGAGCCGCAGGGCCCGCCGCCGCGCTCGCGTGCGCGCGGCCGGCTCGATTGCGGAGCACGTCCAGCTGCTTCGACATGAGCTGGAGCTGCTGGGCGATGAGCCGCTCGACGGCGCTCTGCTCCCCCTCGGGCACGGCCGAGTCGTAGGCCGAGCTCGGAAGGACCGGTGGGAGCGCGGGGCTCGCCGCGGCCGGTGGCGCGACCACGGTCGGCGGGGGGGCCGGCGGCGGCGGGCTCGGCGCTGGATCGCCCGCACCCGGCCACGCGATGACCTGGCCCGCCGGCAAGAGGTCGCGGCTCATGTACTCCGCGAGGCTACGAATGTTCGTGAACTCTTCCAGCATGACCCGCAGCGGGACGTCGGCGCCGGTCTGCTCCTGAATGGCCTGGCTCGCCTGCAGCAGCAGGAACGAATCGAACCCCATCTCGAGGAAGTGGGCCTCGAGCGGGATCTGGTCGGCGCTCACGCCCACCACGCTGGCGCAGATCTGACGCAAGACCCGCTCGACCTGCTCGACCCGGGACGCCTCTACGGCGCGTGCACTATCGGTTGCGGCCATGAATCTCCTCGTGCTCGCCAGCTCCATGCTCGAGCAGGCTCAACTGCTCCATCATGAGGTCCACCTGCTGGCTCATGATCGACACCACGCTCGCGTCCACGGCGCCGGTCGAGCCATCGCTCGGCTCCCGCGCCGCGCCGACGTCGGCCCGAGGGGGCGCGACCGGCTCGCCCCGAGGGGGCGCGGTCGGCTGGGCCCGAGGGGGCGCGGTCGGCTCGGCCGGACGGGCCGCGGCCGGCTCGCCGGGCCGGGCGCGATCCGGCAGATCGATCCAGCAGCGAGTGCGCTCGAAGGGATAGGTGGGGAGAGGCAAACGCCGCCGGCGTTCGCCTTCGTACAGGGCGCCTCGCCGAACCGGCCCGCCGGCCACCCACATCTCGCCCACCGAGCGGAGCCACACGTCGAAGTCGTTCTGTTGCTCGGCGGCGTGGCGGCACGACGCGAGCACGACCTGCTCGGGGGCTCTGGCCGGGTGCTGGCGCGCCAGATGGGACAGGCTCCGGCCGGGACCGACCTCGAGGAGCAGCCAGTCCGGCTTCTCGAGGAGATGGCGCAGCCCCGCGTCGAAACGCACCGTGTGGCGGAGGTGCCGCGCCCAGTAGCCCGGATCCGTCGCGTCCTCCGGGGTGATCCAGTCGCCCGTCAAGGTGGAGATGTAAGGACGCTTCGGCGCGCCGAGCTCGATGTCGTGGAGCTCGTCGACGAAGTCCTCGAGGATCGGATCGATCATGCCGGAGTGGAAGGCGCGCGTGGTGGCGAGGCGCTGGTGCGTGACCCGGCGCTGCTCGAGCGTCTGGCAGAAGGCGTCGATGGCCTGGCCCTCCCCCGCGACCACGCACCGCGACGGCCCGTTCACCGCCGCCAGCGCGAGGTCCGCCGGCAGGATCGGCGCGAGCTCGGTCTCGGACAGCTGCACGGACACCATGGCCCCGGCCGGCAAGGACTGCACGAGCCGCCCCCGCACGGCCACGAGCCGCAAGGCGTCCTCCAGCGAGAAGACCTCGGCCAGGCACGCCGCCACGTACTCGCCGATGCTGTGCCCGATCATGGCGTGCGGCTGGAGGCCCTGCGCCATCCACAGCTGGGCGAGCGCGTACTCGACCACGAAGAGGGCGGGCTGGGTGATGGCCGTCTCGCGGAGCCGTTGGTCCGCCGCCTCCCGCGCCCCTTCGTCAGGCCACAGGAGCCCTCGCAGGTCCGTCTTCAGCTCGGGCAGGAGCAGCTCGGCCGAGCGATCGACCGCGTCGCGAAACACGGGCGCCGCCTCGTACAGGCCCCGCATCATGTCCACGTGCTGCGTGGCCTGGCCGGGGAACATGAACACCACCGGCCGGTCGGTCTTCTCGCAGATCCCCGTCGCTTGCTGCCCGGGGCGAGGGGAGCGCAGCGCGGCGATCGCCTCCGCCACGTCATGGCACACCACAGCCCGGCGATGGCGGAAGGCCCTGCGACCGACCTGCAGCGTGTAGGCGACGTCCGCCAGCTCGATCGCTGCCCTGGCCGATGTCTGCGCCTCCAGGTGGCCGGCCAGGTCGGCCGTGGCCCGCTCGAGCGCCCCGGCGGTCCGCGCCGACAGGAAGAGGAGGTGCGCCGGCTGCTCCGAGGCCTCGGCCGGCACCGGCGGCGCCTCCTCCAGGATGACGTGGACGTTCGTCCCGCCCATCCCGAAGGAGCTGACCCCTGCGCGCCGCGGCGTCTCTCCGGCCTCCCAGTCGCGCAGGCGCGCGTTCACGTAGAACGGGCTGTGCTCGAGACCGAGCTCGGGGTTCGGCTTCTCGAAGTGCAGCGACGGCGGGATGGCCTTGTGCTCGAGGGCCAGCGTGGCCTTGATGAGCCCCGCCACCCCGGCGGCCACGTCGAGGTGGCCGACGTTCGTCTTCACCGAGCCGACCCCACAGAACTGCTCCGCGGCCGTGCCGCTCCGGAACACCTGCGTGAGCGCCTGCAGCTCGATCGGGTCGCCGAGGGGCGTCCCGGTGCCGTGCGCCTCGACGTAGCCGATGGTCTCGGGCCGCACGTTGGCCAGCGCCTGGGCGGTGGCGATGACCTCCACCTGCTTGTCCACGCTCGGGGCGGTGAACCCGACCTTCCTCGCGCCGTCGTTGTTGATGGCCGCGCCCTTGATGACGGCGTAGATGCGGTCCCCGTTCTCGATCGCGTCCTCGAGGCGCCGGAGGAGCACGACGCCCGCCCCGCTGCCAAAGACCGTGCCTTGCGCCTTGGCGTCGAACGCCCGGCAATGCCCGTCCGGGGCGAAGATGCCCCCCTCCTGGTAGTGGTAGCCCGTCTTCTGCGGGATGCGGACCGTGACGCCCCCGGCGAGGGCGAGGTCGCTCTGGTAACCGAGGAGGCTCTGGCAGGCCAGGTGAACGGCCACGAGCGAGCTCGAGCACCCCGTCTGCACGGTCATGCTCGGCCCGCCGAGGTTGAGCTTGTATGACACCCGGGTCGCCAGGAAGTCCTTGTCGTTCCCGAGTACGTACTGGTGGTAGCTCGTAGATTGGGCGATATCCCGCCCGACGAGGAGGTGGTTGATGAGGTAGGTGCTGAGCCCCGCCGCCGCGAACACCGCCACGGCCGTGTCGTCGCCGTCGTCGATGTGCCCGGCCTGCTCGAGCGCCTCCCAGCAGATTTCCAGGAAGATCCGGTGCTGCGGGTCGGTGAGCGCCGCCTCCTGGGGCGTGAAGCCGAAGAAGGGCGCGTCGAACTGCGCCACGTCGCCGCCATTGATGATGGCCGCGGCGCGGACGTAGCGAGCGTCGCGCAGCCACGCCGCCGGGATCCCCTCAGCCTCGAGCTCGGCCGGGGTGAAGTGCGTGATGGATTCGACCCCGTCCCGCAGGTTCTTCCAGAACGCCGCGATGGAGGGGGCGCCGGGGAAGCGGCCGCTCATCCCGATGATGGCGATGTCGCTCGATGCGAGGGGCGGCTCGTCGTCGATGGAGGCGCTCATGGCAAGAGGCTCATGGCTTGCGCCTCGGCGGCTGGCGCTGGCGCTGGGCCATCATCTGTTTCTCGGCCCGGCTGCGCCCGGACTGGAGCGCGTCGGTCCGCGTCGAGTCCTCGAGGTGCTGCGCGAGCTGCTGCACGGTCGGGTGGCGAAACAGGGTGATGACCGAGATCTCCTGGCCGAGCGCGGCCTCGAGCCGCTGCTTCACCTTGAGGAGCAGCAGCGAGTGGCCGCCGAGGTCGAAGAAGTTGTCCTGCGCGCCGACCTTCTTGACCTGGAGCACGTCCTCCCAGATGCCGGCGATGGTGCTCTCGAGTCCCTCGCGCGGCTTGACGTGGGCCACGTCGCGCTGCACCCGCTGCCCGTCCGGGGCCGGGAGCGCGCGGCGATCCACCTTGCCGCTCGCGTTCAGGGGCAGCTTGTCGAGCGCGATGTATGTGCTCGGCACCATGTAATCGGGCAGCCGCTCGCGCATGAAACGGCGCAGCTCGCCAAAAGACGGCGCCGCGCCCTCGCGCGCGACGATGTACGCGACCAGGCGAACGTCGCCCGGGAGCGGCACGTGGGCCACGACGACCGCCTCCTGGAGGAGCGGGTGCTGGCGCAGGCAGGCCTCCACCTCCCCGGGCTCGACCCGGAAGCCGCGGATCTTGAGCTGGTGGTCGATGCGGCCGAGGAACTCGATGTTCCCGTCGGCGCGGTAGCGCACGAGGTCGCCCGTCTTGTACAGGCGCGCCCCCGGCTCGGCGCTGAAGGCGTGGGGGATGAACTTCTCGGCCGTCAGGTCCGGCCGGCCCTGATAGCCGCGCGCCAGGCAGCGCCCACCGATGTGCAGCTCCCCGGGCACACCGACCGGCACCGGGTTCGCGTATCGGTCGAGGATGTAGAGCTCCGTGTTCTCGATCGGCCGCCCAATAGACGGCGCCTCCTCGTCGGCCGGATCGCACGGCGCCATCGACGCGCACACCGTCGATTCGGTGGGGCCGTAGGCGTTGAAGAAGCGCCGCTCGGCGCCCCAGCGCGCCACCACCTGCGGCGGACAGGCCTCGCCCGCCGCCACCACCGTGCGCAGCGCCGCGAGGTCGTCGTGCGGCGTGGCCGCCAGCACCGACGGCGGCAGCGTGACGATGCTGATGCGCCGCTCCTTCAGGATGTTGTGGAGCTGGCCGGCGCGCAGGCTCGCCGTGTCGCACAGGCACAGCGTCGCCCCGGCCGCGAGCGCCATGAAGCACTCCCACACCGACGCGTCGAAGCCCTGATTGGCGAACTGGAGGACGTGGTCCCCGGGCCGCGTCTGGAACGCGCTCGCCTGGAAGGCAGCCAGGTTGCAGAGCCCGCGGTGCTCGAGCATCACCCCCTTGGGCTGACCGGTGGAGCCGGACGTATAGATGACGTAGGCCAGGTTG
>DATAGU010000232.1:0-40107 GCA_036263495.1 Polyangia bacterium
CGCGAAGAGTCGGAGGTCATCGATGAAGGGACTCTATGTGCTCCTCGGGGTGGGACTGGCCCTCGGGGCCGGGGGATGTGAACGGTTGCCGTGCACGCGCGGCGCGGTGTTCGTCGAGATGACGTACGGTCAGGGCCTCGGTGCCGACCGCGTCATCGTGGTGCTGCGCACGGTCGAGGAGAGACCCGACCCGCAGCCGCTCGATTTCTCCGGGACCGGTAGCGATCCGCTCGACCGCGGGGTCTCGCTCCCGCCCGAGAACGCGGAGTCTGCGGGCGCGGCCGCGCTCACGGCCGCGGTCGGCGACGGCGGCCCCGAGGACCAGGGCGTCGGGGATGGCGGCGCGGCCGACGCCGACCTCGGTCGCGGCGTCTTCAACAGCGTGGACGCGTACAGCCCGCCGCTCGACGTCTCGCAGGTGGGGATCCGGCAGTTCGCGCCCTCGCCGAGGAAGGATGGGATCGAGTTCCTGCTCACCGGCGCGGCTTCGCGCGGGGGGTATCGGGAGGGCGTCCATCTCATCGTGCACGTCGATGCCTACCGGGGGGACACGCTCGTGGGCGGCGGCGAGGTGCCGCTCACGCTCGCGCCGGGCTGCACGTTGGTCGAGATGACGGTGGCGCCGAACGGCCTCACCGATGTGGGGACCAACCCGGGAGGCACGGTCGACCGGGACGCCGGGAACTTCGCGGATGGGGGCTTCGGATATCTGCCGGACCTGACGGCGCCGCCGCCGCTGATCCTCTTCTACGTGCCGCAGCGGTACCTCACGGCCGGGACGTGTGACGTGACGCTCGGGGCGGCGCCGACCGCGACCCACACGTTCAACACCGACACCGGCCTCCTCGATGGGGCGCCCCTGCCGTCGGGGTGCGTGTTCGCGGCCGAGGAGGAGACGCCTCGCCAGCCGTATGCGGAATCCTTCGAGGTGGCGGTGCTGGCGGTGCGAAATTGGACGATCGCCGAGGGCGCGGTCTTGCAGGTGCAGGGGTCCAAACCGCTGGTCCTCCTCGCGGCCCAGGACCTCCTCATCGACGGCACCCTGGACGGGAGCGCGCATGGCAGGGTCGCGGGGCCGGGAGGGATGACCGGGGGCTTTGGCGTGGGGGGTTCGGGTCTCTATATCGACGGCGGGTATGAACCGATCCCTCCCTATGATTCGCTGCCCGGGGGACACTGCGGGGGCGGCGGTGGGGCCCACGTCAGCAGTGGGGCCCCCGGGACCGGGTGTTACTTCGGGGCGACGCAGCTTCCCGGTGGTCGGGAGGGCATCTTCTATTACACCGTGGATCGGCGAAACCCGCTGCCGATCCAAGGGGGAACCGCCGGGGGACGCGGCGGCATTTCCCCGCCATATGACCGGGTCGTCGATGTTTGCGGTGCGGGGGGCGGCGGTGGGGGCGGGATCCAGCTGGCGGCGAACCGGATCTTCCGTGTGGGCGCGCAGGGCAAGGTGCTGGCCAACGGGGGCGGTGGCTTGACCGGCTGCACCGGGTATCCGAACAGCAGTAACGCCGGCGGCGGTGGGGGCGGCGGGGGCGCGGGCGGCGGGATCTATGTGGAGGCCTCCACCCTCATCGTGGAGAGCGGCGGGGTGCTTGCGGCCAACGGGGGCGGCGGCGGCGGCGGCAGCAATCCTTCTCTTGCCGGGACGGATGGGCAGGATGGGCTAGCGTCCACGGCGCCGGCCGAGGGGGGGAGGGCCGGTGCGGTGACGACGAATGGCTCGGACTACATACCGGTGGTCCTGTATGCCGGCCCCGGGGGCAAGGGGGCCTCAAGAGAGGCGGTGGCGGCCACGACGGCCCCGGATGTGCTCAACAACACCGGCGGCGGGGGCGGTGGGTTGGGGGTGATCATCCTGCGGGCCTGGATGCTGCAGCTCTCGTCCGACAGCGTCATCAGCCCCAAGCCGCTCAAGGTCGTCTACACCTACTGACGGGTAGAAGTCGCGCGGTGTCTACGGTTCGAGGTCGACGCCGAGCTGGTGGCAGTGCCGCACCAACTCGGCGCGTTCCTTGGTCGCGACGCCGTAGAGGGCGGAGCGCGCGCCGCCGATGTCCTTCATGGCGCAGTAGGACTTGAGGATGATGCGCCCGGCGCGGGGGGTCTTCTGCAGCGGGAGCGATTGCTGCGCCCGGCGCACGGCGTCGAGGTAGCGGCCGTCGCGGTAGAGCTGCTCGGCCTCGTCGAGCTTGGCGGCGACTTCGGGCCGCTCGCTCGAGCGCGCCGGGCGCGCGGGGGCGCTCTTGTCCGGTTTGTCGGGCGTGGCGGCTGGCGGCGTCGGTGAGGCGGTCTGTGGATCGGGAGGGCTCGGCGGGGTGTTTGGCGGTGCCACGGGCGCGGGCGGGACGACGGCCGAAGCAGGATTCGGTGGGGGCGGGTTTGCCTGGGCCTGGGCGGGCGGCGCGGGCGGCGCAACGACAGGCGGCTGCGAGGATGGCGGCGGCATGTCGGCGTGCCGCGAGCTATCGCGTCCGAGGAGGAAGGCCAGGCCGCCGATGGCGAGCGCGCCGGCCAGGCCGAGGCTGATCCAGAGCGCGGCGCGGCGCGGCGCGGACGCGGGAGGGGCGGTCGAAGGCAGGGCAGCGCCCGTGGTGCCCGCGGGGACGGGGACCGGCGCGGGGCGATCTCCGGTCGGGGCCGCGGGCACGGGCTGGGGCGCGGCTTTGCCCACGGGCAGGGTGGGCGTGCCGGGTCTTGCCAGATGCGTGAAGTCCATCTCACCGGCCAGCGCCTGCACGAACGCCACCACGTCGGGGAAGCGCTCCTCGCGGCTCTTGGCCATGCTGCGCTCGATGGCGGCGATGGCGTGGGGCGGGAGCGTGGGCGCGAGCTCCTTGAGGGGGCGGGGCTCGGTGTAGACGACCTTGAAGAGCGCGGCGGTGAGGGTCTCGGCCGCGAAGGCGGGCTGGCCGGTGAGCATCTCGTAGGCCATGGCCGCGAGCGCGAATTGATCGGTGCGCGGGTCGATGTCGCTCGATTTGCCGAGGGCCTGCTCGGGCGCCATGTACTGGGGCGTGCCGAGGACGGCGGTCTCCTGGGTGAGGACGGTGCGGGAGTCGGCGATCTTGGAGATGCCGAAGTCGAGGACCTTGACGTGGGTGGTGTGGCCGCTCGCGCCTTCGACCGGGACGAGGAAGACGTTCTGGGGTTTGAGGTCGCGGTGGATGATGCCGTGGCGGTGCGCGGCGGCGAGGGCGGAGCCGACCTCGCGCAGGATGCGCACGCCCTCGTCGTAGGGGACGGGGCCGCGCTGGAGGCGGCTCGAGAGGTCCTCGCCGGCGAGGAAGTCCATCACCATGAAGGGCGAGCCGTCGGGCAGCTGATCCCAGTCGGTGACGTTGATGATGTGGGGGTGGCCGAGGCGGGCGCCGATCTCGGCCTCGCGGCGGAAGCGGGCGAAGGCCTCGGCGTCGCCGGCGAACTCGCGGAGGAGCACCTTGATGGCCACGCGCCGATGCTGCAGTCGGAGGTGGCGCGCCTCGTACACCGCGCCCATGCCGCCCGCGCCGATGCGGCGCACGATCTCGTAGGTTCCAGATAAGGTGGTGCCTGGCTGAAGCTCGACGGCGCTCACGGGCGCGGGAGTATAGCACCGGGGAGGGGCTGGCTTGGAGGTCTGCTGGGGGGCAGAAGCGATACGACTCTACGGCGCGGGCGGAGGCCGGTGCATGGGCGCGGGCCGGGGTCCCCGTCCGCTGCATCCTTGATCTGCGAAAACGGCTCGTGATAGCGTGCGCGCCAATCTCAAGGCGAGGCTGTCCCCGCTCATGGCCGCGACGACGTTGCGCACGTATACCTTCCTGGACCAGCTGCAACCGCAGCTGGCCAGCTTCATCGGCAAGACGGCCCGAGGCTTTTTGCCCGTGCCGTACATGGCCTCCCTCTTTGTCGAGATCGCTCCGGGCATCGCCATCAACCGGGTGACGGACGTGGCGCTCAAGGCCACGAAGGTGGTGCCGGCGCTGCAGGTGGTGGAGCGCGCGTACGGGCTGCTCGAGGTGCATGACTTCGATCAGGGCGAGGTGCGCTCGGCCGGTCGCGCGATCCTCGAGCACCTCAACGCCAAGGAAGAGGATCGCCTGCGGCCCAAGGTGCTCACCAACGAGATCATCCGCGCCATCGAGCCGTACCAGGCGCAGATCATCAACCGCAACTCGCAGGGCATGATGATCCTGCCCGGGCAATCGCTGTTCATCCTGGAGACCGAGCCGGCGGGCTACGTGGCCTTCGCCGCCAACGAGGCGGAGAAGGCGGCGCGCGTGTTCCTGGTCTCCGTGACGCCCTATGGCGCCTTTGGCCGCCTGTATATGAGCGGCTCCGAGGCCGAGATCGACGTGGCGGCCGCGGCCGCCATCGCCGCCATCGAAGGCATCAGCGGCAAGCAGGCAGAGAAGTTCGTCGACAAGTAACGCGCCCGCCCGGCCGCCGCGCGGCGGCCTGGATCATGGAAGGGGCTGGGCTGCAGACCGTTTCCCGCAGGAACAGGAGAAGCTCTCGTCATGGCTGACGCTCTGGGGATGATTGAGACCAAAGGCTTCGTCGGGCTGGTGGAGGCCGCCGACGCGATGGTCAAGGCGGCCAAGGTCGAACTCGTGGGCTACGAGAAGATCGGTGGCGGCTATGTGACGGCGATCGTGCGCGGCGACGTGGCCGCGGTGAAGGCGGCGACCGAGGCGGGTCAGCGCGCGGCCGAGCGCGTGGGCGAGCTGGTCTCGGTGCACGTGATCCCGCGCCCGCACGCGAACATCGACCTCGTCATGCCGCTCGGCCGGGCCGACGCGGTCCAGGGCGAGGGCGGCGGCAGGAAGCCGGGCCAGTAGCACGCCGCCATGCTGCTCGGAAAGGTGGTCGGAACGGTCGTCGCCACGCGCAAGGAGGAGGAGCTCACGGGGCTCCGCTTCCTCCTGGTCAAGGGCTGCGACGTGGACGGCAAGCCGAACGGGCCCATGGTGGTGGCGGCGGACGCCGTGGGCGCGGGCATCGGCGAGGTGGTGCTCTTCGCCTCGGGCTCCTCGGCGCGTCAGACCAAGGTCACCAAGGACCGCCCGGTCGACGCCACCATCATGGCCATCGTCGATGAGGTCGAGCAGGACGGCGAACGGCGCTATGTGAAGGTGGAGTAAGCGATGGCTTCGCTGCCGCTCGACGAACAGCGCATACAGGAGATCGTGGAGCGGGTGATGTCGCGCCTGGGATCGGACGTCCCGGCCACGCCCGCCGAGGCGGTGGAGCGCGCTGCGCAGAACTTCCCGAAGGCCTACGGTCAGCCGCACCCGTCTGAAATGAAGCCGCGCGAGGTGCGTGTGCCGCGCGCCAAGGAGGGCATCTACCCGGATGTCGACTCGGCGGTGAAGGCGGCGCGGCGGGCGTTCGAGGTGTGGGAGCGGACGCCGCTCGAGGTGCGCGAGAAGGTGGTGGCGGCGATGCGCGAGACCACGCTCCGCCACGTGCGCGAGCTCGCGCAGTACGCGGTCGAGGAGACCGGGCTCGGGCGGGTCGAGGACAAGATCAAGAAGAACACCCTCTGCGCGACCAAGACCCCGGGGCCCGAGATCCTGCGGCCCATCGCCTACACGGGCGACCACGGGCTGACGCTCATCGAGCGCGCGCCCTATGGCGTGATCGGCGCAGTCACGCCCACGACCAATCCCACCGAGACCATCGTCAACAACGGCATCGGCATGGTGTCGGGCGGGAACGCGGTGGTGTTCAACGTGCACCCGGGCGCGGCACGCACGTCGTGCTGGCACGTGCACCTGCTCAACGAGGCCATCCAGGCCGCGGGCGGGCCGCGCGATCTCATCACCACGGTGGAGAAGCCGACCATCGAGAGCGCGCAGACGCTCATGAAGCACCCGGGGATCCGGATCCTGGTCGTGACCGGGGGTCCGGGCGTCGTGAAGGAGGCGATGAAGTCGGGCAAGCGCGCCATCTGCGGCGGGCCCGGCAACCCGCCGACGGTGGTGGACGAGACTGCGCACCTCGACGTGGCGGTCCCGGGGATCGTGCTCGGCGCGTCGATCGACAACAACATCATTTGCACGGCTGAGAAGGAGGTCATCGCGGTGGCCTCCATCTGCGATGAGCTGAAGCAGCGGCTGGTGGCGGCGGGGTGTTATCTTCTGAATGACCGGCAGGTGTCGCAGCTCGAGAAGGTGGTGCTCGAGGGCGATCACACGAACAAGGCGTGGGTGGGCAAGGATGCGTCGCTCATCCTGGCGCAGATCGGGGTGCGCGTGGGCTCGGATTGCCGGCTGGCGATCTGCGAGGTGCCCGAGCAGCACCCGTTCGTGCAGCACGAGCTCCTCATGCCGGTGCTCGGCATCGTGCGCGTGCCGGACGTGACCGAGGCGATCGCCTGCGCCAAGCGCTGCGAGCACGGCTTTGGCCACACGGCGGTGATGTACTCGACGAACGTCGACGCGATGAGCGCGATGGCGCGGGTCATCAACACGTCGATCTTCGTCAAGAATGGCCCCAACCTGGCGGGGCTCGGCTATGACGGGGAGGGGTACACGTCGTTCACCATCGCCTCGCCGACCGGCGAGGGGCTGACCACGGCGGTGAGCTTCACGCGCGAGCGGCGCTGCACGCTCAAGGACCGCTTCCGCTTCGTCTGACCGATGCGCGCCTTCTCTCTCGTTCGTCTGGCCTAGAGCATGCCCGGCCCCTTTGTCCGTCGCGAGGGTGAAGGGGTTCGTCTTGGCGGGCCGGCGATCGGGCTCATCGAGACCACCTCCATCGCGCGCGGCATCGTGGTCGCGGATGCGATGGTGAAGCGGGCGGTGGTGACGCTGGCGCTGGCGCGGCCGGTCACGCCGGGCAAGCACGTGGTGATCGTCACGGGCGAGGTGGGCGAGGTCGAGGAGGCGATGGCGGCGGGGGTCGGCGCGGCGGCGCACACGCTGGTGGACCGGCTGTATCTGCCGCAGGCGCATCCCACGTTGCTCGCGGCGCTCGCGTCGGGGTGTCAGGCGCCGGTGGTGGAGGCGCTCGGCATCGTCGAGACGTTCACGGTGGCGGCCACGCTGCTCGGCGCGGATGCGGCGTGCAAGGCGGCGGAGGTGGCGCTCTGTGAGCTGCGGCTGGCCGATGGGCTCGGGGGGAAGGCCTACTTCGTGCTGACGGCGGAGCTCGATCTGGTGGAGGCGGCGGTGTCGGCCGTGGAGCGGGTGCTCGAGTCGGGTCTCCTGTTGACGCGCGAGATCATCGCGCGGCCGCACGCGGATCTCCTCGCCGCCCTGGGGGTGGGCGAGGGCGCGCGCTGAGCCGGTCAGGATCCTGGGAGAGGGGTTGAGTGCGATGGGCGCGCGGGGCGCGTCCGGTGTGACGTCGCCGGTTTGGGCTTGGCCGCCGGGTGCGGGGAGGCGGATGACTCCGGTGACGTCGCGGAAGCTGCGGGCTGGGATGCCGCGGATGTCGATGATGCTGCGGGCGCGGTTAGCGCCGGCTCCGGGGCGGCGGCGGGCGGCGCTTCGTAGCCCTCGGGGACGCGCGGCTTGATGCTGGAGGCGGCGGGCGCGGTGGCGGGCTTGGCGAGCAGTGGCTCGATGGCCACCTGTGGCGCTTCGGGCAGCACCTCCACCGACTCGTCGCCGACGAACACGTTGACGCCGCTGCGCACGCCGAACTGCCCCTCGATGAAGACCCCGGGGGCCAGGCTGTAGGCGGTGCGTGCCAGGATCTGCCGCTCGTCGTGCGTCTCGGTGTCGTCGAGCTGCGGACCCTCGCCCTCGGGGGTGCGGCCCAGGCTGCGCCCGGACGCGATCACGCCCTGGTCGGCGAAGCCCGCCTTCTCCAGCGCTGCGTGCACGGCGGCGTCGATCTCCCAGCCGGCGATGGGCTGTTTCTTCTGGCGGCGTTCCTGGAGGAGCGCGATCGCCCGCTCACGCGCGGCCTGCACCGCGGCGAACGCGGCCTGCGCCCGCGCCGGCGCGGCGTCGCCCACCACGCCGGTCCAGACGAGCTCGGCGTACACGGCGCTCGGCGTCTCGCGCTCGCGCGCGGCCACCTCGAGGCGCACGAGATCGCCGGGCCGGATGGCGGAGGAGCGCCGCCCGCTCGGCACGTACTGCGGGTCGGCGCTGTTCGCGCCGGCGGCGACCACCACCGGACGTTCGGTCTCGAGCTCGTAGAGCGGTAGGGTCCGCATGATGAGCTGCTGCACCTCGTACTCGTTGACCCGGTCGCCCCCGGTCACGCGCTCGGTGATGAGGCGAAAGGCCTCGTCCTTGACGGCCACGAGGCGCGCCAGGGCGCGGGCGTGGCTCTGGCGCTGCTCGGCGGTCCAGCGCCCGAGCACCTCGGTCACGAGATCGTCCGAGGCGACGAGCGTCACCCCGCCCGTGCGGAGTTGATCGATCGTGGCCCCGTCGATGCGCCCGAGGTCGATGGCCACCCGCTTGCGACCGCGCACGAGGGCCTTGAGGTGCGCGTCGCGCTGCCGCCAGTTGCGATAGACGAGGCGGCTCCCCGGCACCTGTTCGAACGCGGCCACGTCCCCCTGCGACACCATGAGCTGCGGTTCGCCGCTCGGGGGCACGAGGTAACACCAGCGCTGAAGGACCGTGCCCTGCGGGCGCACGATGGCGGCGGCCCGTGGATCCTGTCCTTTGCGGTCGCACAGCAGCCAGCCATCGAGGCGCGCGGCCCCCACCGCGACCTGCAGCGCATCGAGCGAGTAGTCGGCCACGTGGCGCGGCGCGGCCACCGCGACCGAGGGGCCGGTCGGAACGGCCGGCGGAGGATGGGCCGAGGCCGTGGCCCAGACCCCTAGTCCCAGGGAGATGAGAGGGAGCGAGAGCAGGCGAGGGGTGCGGTGCATGCGCTCAACGTAGCACTACCGCGCCGCGGCGCCTCGCTCTCTGCTCTGTCAGGGGGATCAGTAATAAATAGTAGAGGGGGGCGGACTTATTCCGCGGCCCGGGGGATACCGAGCCCGCCCAGCACTTCGAGCACGGCGCCGTGGATCCGGCCGTTGGTGGCCACGGCCGCGCCCTTCTCGATGACCAGGGGCTCGCCTTGCCAGCCCGTGACCGTGCCGCCGGCCTCGCGTACGAGCAGCGCGCCGGCGGCGAGGTCCCAGGGCTTGAGCTTCATCTCCCAGTAGCCATCGAAGGCGCCGCGGGCGGTGAGCGCCAGGTCGAGCGCCGCCGCGCCGACGCGCCGCACGCCTTGGACGCGGCGCTGGAAGGCGAAGAACTGATCGAAGTTGTTCTCGAGCGAGGTCTGGCGGTCGTAGGGAAAACCGGTGGCGAGGAGCGACCGCCCGAGCTCGGCCTCTTCACTGACGTGGATGGGCTGGCCATTGCAGGTGGCGCCGCCGCCCCGCCGCGCGGCGAAGCACAGGCCGAGCGCCGGAGCATGGACCACCCCGGCCAAGAGCTCCCTCGCCTCGCCGCGCGCCTCTTCGCACGCGATGGAGACGGCAAAGAAGGGCAGGCCGTGGGCGAAGTTGGTGGTGCCGTCGAGCGGATCGACGATCCAGCGCCGCCGCACCGCACCTTCGGCCGGGCCCGCCGCGGACGCCGTGGACGAACCCCCTGCGCCCACGAGGCCGCTCTCCTCGGCGAGCACCTCGTCGCCCGGAAAGGCTTGCAAGAGCACGCGCAGGATCACCTCCTCGGCGCGGCGATCGTACTCGGTCACGAGATCGATGCTGCTCTCTTTGGTGGAGCTCGCGTGGTGGCGCCCGAGGCCTTCGAGGAGGAGCTCGCCCGCCTGGGTGGCCGCCGCGAGCGCGATCGTCAGAGGATCGGCCTTCAGATCGTCTCTCGTCGAACTCATAGATCGAGCACCATGGTCACCGCTCCGGCCGCGCGGGGGCTCTGGAACTGGCTCGAGCGCAGGACGGCAGGATCCACGGCGCTGCGCTCGCAGAAGCGGAAGCCGAACTTCTCGGCGAAGAAATCGGTCGCCTGCTCGGTCGTGAGGAACACGCGCAGCGCCCCGCGCTGCCGGGCGCGACGCAGCGCCGCATCGACGATCATCCAGCCGAGGCCCTCGCCGCGGCGCTCGGGCACGACCGCGAGCGCCCGCAGCAGGCCCGCGTCGCCGTACTGCTCGAGCGTGATGCAACCGATGGGCTCGCCGCCGTCGCGGAGCACGAGGAGCTCATCGAGGTGATCGGCGAGGTCGGGATAGGGCAGCGAGACGCGATCGAGGAGGGCCCGCACGCGCTTGGTGTCCTCGGGTCGCGCGTCGGTCACCGCGGGCCCGAGGCGCTGCAGGACCTTCTCGTGGATGCCGCCGAAGCTGCCCGAGGACATGACCGCCACGATGTCGCCGGGCGCGGCGCGCGTGGCCACGTAATCGACGATGGCGTCGACGTTGTCGAAGTAACGCGCCGGCACGCCGCGACGCCGCACGTCGGCGGCCAGACGCTCGGGATCCAGCCGATCCCCCTCGGGCGGGAGCGCGCGGCCCTGCTGGTGCACCGGCCCGATGATGACCTCGTCGACGGCCCGGAACGCGGTGGCGTAGTCCTCCTGGAACACGGCGCGACGCGAGCTGGCGGAGTTGGGCTGGAACACGGCGAAGAGCCGGCCCCCGCCGTACGCTCCGCGCAGCGCGCCGAGGGTCTCGCGCACGGCCGTGGGGTGGTGCGCGAAGTCGTCGATCACCGTGACCCCCTGGGCCACGCCGCGCACCTCCTGCCGCCGCCGCACGCCGGCAAAGCGGCGCACGCCGTAGGCGAGCTCCTGCGCGGTGAGTCCGAGGTCGGCGAGCGCCGCGATCACGGCGAGGGCGTTCGACAGGTTGTGCATCCCCACGAGGCCGGTCTCGAACTCGCCGAAGAATTCGCCGCGGCGCTCGACCGTGAACAGGATGCGCCCGCCCGGCCGCGTGCCGGTGCGGCGGGCGATCCAGTCGGCCCCGGCCGCGCTGCCCTCGGGCGTCGCCACGGTGTAACGCTCGACGCGGCAGGTGGCCACGTCGGCGCACTCGAGCGCCCCGGGGTCGTCGGCGCACACCACGAGGAGGCCCTGCTCGGGGATGAGCGAGACGAAGCGCCGGAACGCCGCCTTGACCGCCTCCAGGGAGGAGAAGATGTCGACGTGGTCGAGCTCGACCGAGGTGAGGATCGCCGTGCGCGGCTGGTAGTGGAAGAACTTCGATCCCTTGTCGAAGAAGGCGGTGTCGTACTCGTCGCCCTCGACCACGAACACCCCGCTCGGCGCGCCGACCCGGAAGCCCTGGTGCATGCGCGCGCCGATGGGGACGCCGCCGATGAGGAAGCCGGGGTCGCGGCCCGTGTCGAGCAGCACCGAGGCGGCGAGCGAAGAGGTGGTGGTCTTGCCGTGGGTCCCGGCCACCACGAGGGAGTGGCGCGTGGTGAGGAAGAGCTGAGACAGGAGCGCGGGGAACGATGTCAGCTGGAGCCCCCGCTCCTGGGCCGCCACCACCTCCACATGATCGCGGCGGCACGCGTTGCCCACCACCACGAGGTCCGGTCGCCAGTCGAGGTTCTCGGGCCGGAAGCCGTCGAACACCGGGATCGCTTGCTCGGCGAGCTGGGTCGACATGGGGGGGTAGACGTGCTCGTCCGAACCGCGCACGTCATGCCCCGAGGCCTTGAGCAGGCCAGCCAGGGAACCCATCCCCGTGCCGCAGATCCCGATCAGATGCAGCTTCACGGTCGCCTCATCCTCGTCGCAGGTGGCGCATGAGTAGCGCTGGCGCACGACGCTGTCAAACCTGAATCGACGGGGCGACCGCCGAGGGTCTATCTCGGCCGCCGGGCGGGTGAGGTTCGACCAGCGGGATACTTGACTATGCTGGGTAAATCCGTTGCGATCGGTGTGATGAACCCGGCGGAGAAGAATGGGGGCGGCGGCCCACAGCACTTTCGCAACAAGGCGCGCTGGGACCAGCGCGTGAAAGTGCGCTACCGGCTGCACCAGACCGGCGGTGCCGCCGTCGAACAGGCCGCCTTCACGAGCAACATCAGCCTGCGGGGCGCGTTCATCGTGACCCCGGCGCCGCCTTCTCCGGGGACCGCCATCACCCTGATCCTCCAGCTGCCGCCGGGGGGGACGGAGATCCAGACCGAGGCCGAGGTGCGCTGGGTCGCGGCCGGGGATGGCGAGACAGAGTCGGGGATGGGGGTCCGGTTCGAGGGTATGCTTCCCGAACATCTCGAGAAGCTACAAAAATTCCTCTCGGAACTCATCGAGACCCTGGATTACGATGACCTGGCGTGATGGCGAGACGGCGCTCCATCCTCCTGGCGTTCGAGACTGACGCCACGATCCTGCAACTGCTGGTCGCGATCACCGGGCCGCTCGGTCTCGAGGTGGTGCCGGTGACCGACGCCCGCCTGGCGCTGGCCGAGTTCGAGCAGCGCCGGCCCATCGCCTTCACGATCGATGTGGCGCAGCCCGCCCCCGGCGGCTTCGCCTTTCTCGAAGACATCTCCCGGCACAGCCTCCATTCAGAAGTGCCGGCGCTGGTGCTGAGCACGATCGCGGACCCGGCGACCATCCGGCGTGCCTACCGCCTCGGCGTGGTCGACTACATCACCCGGCCCTTCGACTACGATGTCGTGGCGCCCCGGCTGCGGGCGCTGCTCCGTCTGGCGCGAGACGCGGGCGAGCTGCGCGAGCGGCGCCCCGCGGGCGGCTCGGAGGCGGCCCCCCCGGCGCCGCCGGCGCCCCGCACGAGCGAGACCAGCACCACCGGTCGCATCCAGCTGCAACTCGGCGAGGCCGTGCGCGCGGCGCGCAGCTTCGCGCACCAGATCCGCAACCCCCTGACAGCCATCAGCGCCGCCGCGCAGTTGCTCGGACGGGACGGCATCCCGGCGACCATGCGCAGCAACCTGGCCTCCACCATCGAGGCGCAGAGCCAGCGCATCACCGACATGCTGAGCGAATACATCGAGCAACGTCAGGCCGCGGGGCGCCGGGGCGCGCGCATCGACGTGGCGGCGCTCGTGCACGAGGTCCTCGAGGCGGGCCTGCGCGGCTCGCAGACGCGACAGCGCGTGCTGTTCGAGGAGGCGGCGCCGCTGCCGGCCGTGGGCGGCGACGCGGCGCGACTCGGGCGGATGCTGCGGGCGCTCATGACCCATGCCCTCCAGGCGACCGCGACGGACTCCACCGTGATGCTGGCCATGCGGGCCGAGAGCGAGGGTGTGCTCATCGATCTCCGCTACACCGGGCGGGAGGATGCGACTGGGGAGCTCGTGCAGTCCGCCGCTGAGGAGGCGGCGCAGGCGGCGGGCGGTGTCGACAGCGAGCTCCCGATCGTGCGTCAGATCGTCGAGGAGCACGGCGGGCGTCTGGAGACCGAACGGACGCCCGAACGGGGCGCCCGCTTCACCCTCTGGCTGCCGGGCATGAAGGATGGCAAGTAGCGGCGGGGGCGGTGAGGGAGCGCGGCGGGGGCGGTGAGGGGGCGGTGAGGGGGCGCGGCGGGGGCGGTGAGGGGGCGCGGCGAGGGGACGTCAGCGCCCGTCGAGCCGGCTGAGATCGATTTGCTCCTCTGGGCCGTCGAGGATCAGGCCGAGGGCGTCGCGGATGGCGGCGGCCGCTTCGCTGGCGCGTCGCGGATCGCTCAGCAGGGACCGGGCCTGATAGACGAGGATGAGCTCATTGAGGCGGGCGTCGCCCGTGCTCGTCTGCGCGGCCTGGACGAAACGATCGCCGTGGTGCCGCAGCGGCGGGTCGAGGCGCTCCAGGAGCTGCTCGGCCAGTTTGCTCGCGAGCTGCTCGCGGAGCGCGTCGTCGCTCGGGAAATCGAGGGGGTGGGCCTGGATGTACAGGTCGGGCGCGCCGGGGACGCGGTACTCCTCGCGCAGGAAGCTCTCGGCTTCGAACCGTGCTTCGAGCGGCGCCGACAGGAGCGCGGCGCCGGCGCGCGCGTCGAGCAGCTGGACCTGGCCGCGGGCTCGGGCCACCCGCAGGTAGTACTTCTCGGGGTAGCTGAACTCCGCCTGCACGGGCTTCTCCACGGTCGATGGGGTGGCGGACCACTGGCGCTGCAGTTGGTCGAGGGCCGCGGCCTGCTGGCCGCGCTGATTCTCGAGGCCGGCGATGAGTTCGTTCTGGGCGTCGAGCTCGGAGGTGCGCCGGCGCCTCTCTTCCTTGGCCTGCTGCAGTTGGCCCTGGAGTGACGCCTGCCGCGCGCGGAGCTCATCGGCCGCGGCGCTCCTCCGGGCCTTTTCCTTGCGCGCCATGTCGAGCGCCTGATCGAGCTGCTGGGCCCGCTGCTGCCGCATGGTGCGCTCGGCCAGGAGCTGGTTCCGGGCGTCTCCTTCGGGGGTGGTGGCGAGGGTCTTGTCGAGCGCGCGGATGGCCGCCGCCTCGGCGTCGAGATCGTGCTGGAGCTGCTTGATTTGCTGCTGCGTCTCGTCGACCCGCGCCTGGAGCGACTGGAGCCGGGTCTCGTCGTCGCGCTGGGCGGTGCGCAGCCGCTCGTACTCCGCCTTGGTTTGCTCGACGTTGCTCTTGAGCAGGGTGACGCGGCTCCGTTGCGTGGTGAGCTGGGCGTCGAGCGATTGGAGCTGGCGGTTGAGGCGGGTCACCTCGGTCTGGAGCCGATGCCACTCGCGATTCGGTACGACGTCGATGCGCTGCACGTAGCTCTGGCGGCGGGTCTGGATCTGGTCCTGCTGGGTGTTGAAGGTGGGTGAATCGAGCCGCAGCCGCAGGATCGCTTGCCCGGGCTGCGCGCCGCCCTCGACGAGCACGACCCGGCCGTCGCCCCCGTAGCGGGCCAGGCCCTGAGAGAGCAGGCCGCGCACGCGCTCGAGCAAGGAGGGATCGCCGCTGAGCTCGAGGGCGACCGTGAAACGCAAGAGCGGTTCGAGGTCGGGGACGCCGCCGCGGACGGTCTCGGGTCCGAGGAGCATGGAGGCCCTCGCCTGCGCCCAGGCCAGGCCGAGGAGATTTTGCCGCAGGGCCTCCTCGGAGCGGCTCCGCAGCCGCTCGGCGAGCCCCCGCAAGATCGTGTCCGCCTCCGCGCTCAGCGCCCGCTGGCGCTCGGGCTGGTGGGCCATGAGCTCGGCGGCCTTGCGGTAGGCGTCCACGGCGTCCTTGTGGTGGCCCTGGGCGCGGGCGCGCTGCGCGTTCTCCACCAGGAGCGCGGCGTGGGTCTCTCGCGTCTTGAGGAGCAGGGCCGCCGCCTCGCTGTTGCTCGGGTCGAGCGCGCTCGCCTGCTCGAGGGCGACGCGCGCCTCGTCGAAGCGCCGGGCGTCGTAGTGCTCCTTGGCGGCCCGGGTCAGATCGTTGCTCTTGGCCATGTTCTCGGCGCGCTCGAGCAGGGCCGGCACCTCGGGGAACGTGGGGGCCAAGGGCAGGAGCGCGCGCAGGTTGGCCGCGACGGCGGGCGGATCTTGACGCTGCTCGATCGCGGTCCGGGCCGCCGCGAGCTGCGCCGCGGCGGCATTCCCCTGGGCCTCGAGCTGGTCGCGCAGTTCGCGCGCCTCGCGGTGCTCGGGCAGATCCGCGAGGAGCTGGTTGCAGCGCTGGAGCGCGGCCGTGAGGTTGCCCTGGCGCTGAAAGGCGACGGCCTGCGCCAGCCACGAGGTGGCCCGCCATCGCCGCGCTTGATCGAGCTTCAGGCGATAGCGCTCGTTCCCCGGGCGAAGCCTGAGCGCCTCCTGATATTGCGCGATGGCGCGGTCGTAGTCCTGACGGACCAGGGCCGCGTCCCCTTGTCGTGCCGCGTTGTAGGCGGCGCAGCCGCCGAGCCCGATCAGGCCGAGCAGGGCACAGCCGAACACGAGGTGCCGTGGGCCATGAAGCCGTCTCTGCGTAGGAACCATCGATTGCCCCCTGGGTTGTGTTGGATCGAGCCGTGGAACGGAGGTGAGTGCGCGTCAGGTGATACCGGCCACGTGCACGACCACGGAGCGTGAGCGCGGGCGCATCCGGTGCTCCCAGAGATAGAGCGCCTGCCACGTGCCGAGCGCCAGGCGGCCATCGCTCACCGGGATGGTCTCCGAGCTGCGGTTGAGGGCCGCCCGGAGGTGCGCCGGCATGTCGTCCGGGCCTTCCTCGTCGTGCTCCCACTCCGCGGACTCGGGCGCGACGCGGGCGATCCACTTGGCGAAGTCGCGCAGCACCGAGGGGTCGGCGTTCTCCTGGATGACGAGACCGGCGGAGGTGTGCTGCAGGAACACGGTGCACAGACCGGTGTGGACGCCGCTTCGCGCCACGACCGCGGCCACGGGCTCGGTCACGTTCCAGAGTCCCCGGCCGCGCGCCGGCAGATCGATGCGTTCCTGATGGATCTTCATGCCCCCGATCATAGCCGCCCGTGCGCTCGTGGGGACGGGATTAAAGAGGAAAGAAGGGCGGGTTCAGGTGGGGTGGAGGCTACGAGACGGCAGCGGGGCCGGCCCGGCCGGGCTTCACCAGCGGCACCCGGGGCGGCGATCGTCGAGGACGCGCTCCAGCCACTGGTCGATCTGATGCCACGCGACGTGGTTGTCGAGGTGGAAGTTGATGTCGTGCCCGGCGGCCGGGACCGCGGCGAACGAGACGTCGGGGCTCGAGGTCCACTGCGTCACCTCGGTCGGTGCGGCGGCAGGCGCCGGGAAGAGCGCGTCGAACTCGCCGAGCTGGACCAGGACGGGCTCGGTCACCTGCGCGGCGCGCGAGGCGACCGGGTCGCCGATGAACGTGAAGGCGTCGAAGATGAGGCCGCGCGAGACGAGGTTCGCGAGGTGCGTGTTGTCGTACTCGATGATGGCCGGATCCGTGTTCGGCGGGTAGTAGAAGAGCTGGGCCCGCAGCTCGGAGGGAATGGCGAAGTAGGGGGCGGTGGCGAGCGCGCCGAGGCTCTCGGGAGAGACCGGGAGGGTGAGATCCGCCTGGCTCCAGCCGGTCGCCACGATGGCGTCGGCGTCGTGGTAGGTCCCTTGCGCGTACACCGTCGTCGCCGTGCCGAGCGAGTGACCGATGTACACCAACTGATCGCACCGGCCGGAGAGGGTCCGGTCCCAGCGAATTTGCTCGGCCACCTGGTGCACGGCGTTCGCCAGCGAGGCGACCGTGGTCAGATCGCCATTCGGCGCGGTGCTCTCCCCCGCCCCGAGCTCGTCGATGGCCACGACCGTGTAGCCCTGCGCGGCCGCATAGCGCGCGTAGGAGTAATCGACGCCGTCGATCCGGGGCGCGTCCCAGTAGCGATGGTCGTACGTTCCCCCGTGCACCAGGAGCAGGGTCGCGTTGCGCGGCCGTGTCCCGTGGCTCCGGTAGACATAGCCGACAATTCTCTGGTGGGAGCCGTCGACGAAGCGCACCGGGAACGAGCGGCGCTCGACCGAGATGCGATCGTGGGGATGTGCCGCGGCGGTGGCGGCCAGGAACACGAACGAAAGGGACACCACGACGAAGGCCAAACGATTCTTCATGTACCCCTCCTGTGCGCGGGCCCCATGCCCCTGAGTAAGGGCCGGGCCCTTCTATGGGGGATACGCCGGAGGGACGGGAATCGTTGCGCCTACGCGCACTATTTCATCAGCTCCCGCACGCGCGCATGGTCCTTCACCTGCTCGAGGAAGCACCGGCGATCCTGCTCCCTCTCCATCTGGGCCGCACGCTGCTCGAGGAGCGCCTCGGCCCGGGTCAGGACCTCACGCGCGCCCTCGGGGTCCCCCGTCGCACGGCGGGCCTCGGCCGCCGCGACGAGGAGCTTGATGTCCATGAAGCCGGTGCCGCCCTGCTCCGCGAGCCGGCCCAGCCCTTCTTCGGCCGCGGCACGCGCCGCGCTCGCCTGCCCCTGCGCGAGCAGGCTGCGGGCAAGGAGCGCCAGCGCCACCGGGCGCAGCACCGGGATCGAGCCCGCGATCCCCAGCAACTGACGCGCCGCGTTCTCCGCGGCCTGGAGCTGCCCGAGATCGAGGAGCGCCCCGCTGAGCGCCACGGTCGCCAAGCCGGTCCAGCAGGTGGGGGCGGGGCTCTGGGCGATGAGTTGCTCTGCCAGGGCCCGGGCCTGCGCCAGCGCCTCGGGCGCGTGCGACTCCGCCTGCACAATCGCCTGGAACACATACGTCACCGCGAGGACGATGACCTCGTTGATACGCCCGAGCAGGTCCACCGCGGTGCGGAAGGCGACCATGGCAGCCTCCTGCTGACCGAGCAGCCCGAGCGCCAGGCCGCGATGGGCATAGAGGGACCCGCCGTATTGCGCATCCCCCACCATCTCGAAGCAGGCGATGCCCGCGTCGGCCGTGATGAGATGGCGCCAGGCATCCCCCTCGAGCAACATGTGCGGCCAGAGCGTCGTGACCGCGCGCAGCCCCTGGGCCCGCACCTCCTTGGGCCCGAGCTGCGTACAGATGCCCTCGACGCGCTCGAGGAGCCGATCGGTCAACTCCCGCTGCCCCTGCATGACCACCGCGATGCACGACGAGACGGCGCTCTCCATGAACATGCGCTCCGCACCCGGCGGTACGGGGGTGTCGATGTTCGCGGGGCCGAGCGTCAGCACCACGTCGCGCAGCCCGAGAGAGCCGGCCGTGCCGAGCTGCGCCATGATGGCGCGGTACCATCCCGCGCGACCCGGCTCGAGCAGCTCGAGGGCCTGCTGGCTGGCGGCCAGGGCCGCCGGGATGTTCCAGCGGTACATCTCGGCCGCGGACTGGAGCGCACGGAGGTCGCCGAGCGCCTCCCCCGTGGCCCCGCAGGTGACCCCCCGCTCCACGCATTCGAGTAGGCCTTGATAATCGAGGCGCTCCGCGGCTTGTCCTGCGGCCCGAAGGTAGAACGTCACGGCCCGCTCGTGCGCGCCGCCGCGCTCGTAGTGCTCGGCCACGACCCGCGGGTTCGGCTCGTCCCTCTGTTCGAGGTAGAGGCCCGCCCGGGCATGTCCCGTGCGCAGGTGCTCCTCTTCGAGGAGCGCATACGCCGCGTCGCGCACGAGCGCGTGCCGGAAGGCGAACTCCTCTTCGCCCGCGAAGCGGCTCTTGAGCCGGGGCTTGCGCGTGACGCCCTCGGCCTGCACGAGCGCCGCGAGCCCCGCCTCGACCCGCTCGGACGTCGCCTCTTCGCCGAGCACGGCCGCCACGCCGCCGCGCCAGAAGGTCTCGCCAAAGAGGCTCGCCGCCCACAGCACCCGGCGCGCGCTCTCGGAGAGTCGCGCAAAGCGGGCCTGCAGCATCGCCGCCACGGTCTCCGGCAGCTCGCCCGCCGTCCCCTCGGCCGCGGCCCGGATGAGCTCTTCGAGGAACAGCGCGTGCCCTTGCGCCTGCAGGACGATGCGTTCGATGAGCGCGTCCGGCACCCGTGTGGGCAGCACCTCGCGGGCCAGCTGCTCGCTCGCCTTGCGCCCGAGCGCGCCGAGCCGCAGCTCCTGTACGCGCCGGCTCGGCCAGAGCGAGGGGAACAGCTCCTTGATCTCCGGGCGGGCCAGCGCCAGCACCCACAGCGGCCGCTCCGCCAGCTCGGCCAGCAGCACGTCGACGAGCCGCACCGTGGCCGCGTCGCCCCAGTGCAGATCCTCGAGCACGAGCAGCACCGGGTGGACGGCGCATTCCCGCTCGAACCAGGCCACCATGGCCTCGGTGATGCGCTCGTTCATGAGCCGCGGATCCTGGCGGGCCGCGTGGAGCCGCGGGCTGTCCTCGTCCGGGAAGGGCACGCCGCACAGCTCCCCCACGAACTCCACCACCGCCTGGCGCGCGCCCGGCTCCACGTGCCGGCCCACGCGCTCGACCAGCCGCCCCCGATCCTCCGCCGGATCGCCGCCCGGACGGATACCGCACAGATCCAGCACCGCCTGCGCGAGCAGGCCATAGGCGATGGCGGCGCGCCGCGGCTCGCCGTACCCGAGGAGCACCTCGACGGACTCGGTGCGGCGCGACAGGCGCAGGAGGAACTCCTGGCGGAGCCGGGACTTGCCCATGCCCGAGGGGGCCAGCACGAGCGTCGCGCTGGCCGTGGCTTCGTCGATGCACCCGTTCAGCGCCGCCTCGAGGAACTCGAGCTCCTGCTCGCGGCCCACGCAGGGCGTGGCCTGGCCGAGGAGCGTGCGCGCCTCGTCGACCCCGCGCCGCCGGCCGGTCACGGTCCATCCCCCCTCCACCCGATGCACGTGGTAGCGGGTATCGACGAGCCCGGCGGTCAGCTCGTCGAGCCACAAGGGCTCCCGCGGCTCGCGCGCGCCGGCGCCAACCCCCTGCAGCGAGGCGACGGCCCGGCGGAGCCCCTGCCCCGCGAGCTCCTCGTCCGGCCGCGTCATGCGCCCCATGGTCACCGCCAGCGACCACGGGAGCGGGGCGGGAAGATCAGGGGGGAGCGCAGGCGCCGGGGCGAGGAGCCGGTCCCTGAGCTCCACCGCCAATTGCACCGCCTGCACGGCCAGGTCCGTGGCCGTGCAGTCCGCCTGCCAGATGCGCACGAGGAGCGAGCCATCGTGCAGGCGTTCGAGCCGACACTGGCAGGGCTGCACGAGCTCCCGGACCGCGGCGTCGAGCCCCTCGATCTCGGCGGGCGAGAGCAGCGCCGGAGCCTCCTTGCTCGGCTGGGCCAGGACGAGCCCGACCAGCTGCCGCTCCACGTCGGGCAGCCGCGGCCTCACCTCGGGCGGCACGAGCCGCTCGGCGCCCGCCGGCAGCGCCAGCGCCGCGAGCGCGGCCACCACCGCATCGCCGCCCGGGTACCGGTGCTCGGGCTCGCGCGCCAGCATCTTCTGCAAGAGGGGCTCGAGCACCGCCGGCAACTCGGGACGAAGCTCGCGCAGCGCGAGCGGCTCGCCGTGCAGGATCTGCGACAGGACGGCCGCCGCGTGCGCGCCCTCGAATGGCGCCCGCCCGGTGAGGCACTCGAAGAGCACGCAGCCGAGCGCGAAGACGTCGCTCGCCGGCTCGTGCCCCCCTTCGCCCCGCGCCTGCTCCGGGGAGACGTACTGCAGCACCTCGACGATCTCGTCGCTGCTCTTGACGGTCTTCCAGCCAAAGCTGCCGCGCATGAGGCCAAAGCCCATGAGCACGGGCCGCGCCACGTCTCCCCCCTGGAGGATGACGTTGCGCGGCTCGAGGTTGCCGTGGACGAGGCCGTGACGATGCAGCGCGGCCAGCCCTTCCCCGAGGACATGGACGAGCCCGAGGCTCTCGGCCAGGGTCAGCGGCTGGCGCGCGAGGCGGCACTTCAAGTCCTCTCCGTCGGGCCATTCGGTGGCCATGTAGAGGAGGTTCGGCGCCTCCGGCGCAGCCCACCCATAGCCGAGGCAGGCGGCGATCGCCGGCGGGCGCATCGCGGTCAGCTGGGTCAGGCGTCGGGCCTCTTCGAGCCAACGGGCCACCTCGGGCGAGTCCGCTCGCTCCGGTTCGAGGAGCGACAGCGCCACGGGCATCCTCGTGGCGAGCTCGCGCGCGCGAAAGCCAAAGCACCGGCTCGAGTGCCCCATCAGCGCTTCGATGGCGAAACGATCCGCGACCCGTTGCCCTGCTCCGATAGCACCCACCATGCTTCCAATACTTTACATAGGCGCGCGATGAGTTGATGGCAGAACAGCAGCGATGCCGAAGGAGCCCTTCTGGGGGACGCTTGGCGTCATCATGGGGCCAGAAAGCGTCACCTCCGGGCCAGCATGTGTCACCACAGAGCGCGAACATGTCACCACAGAGCGCGAATGTGTCACCACAGAGCCCGGATACGTCACCACAGAGCCAGAATGCGTCACCACAGAGCGCGAACATGTCACCACAGAGCCCGGATACGTCACCACAGAGCCCGGATGCGTCACCACAGAGCCCGGATGCGTCACCGCAGAGCGCGAATGCGTCACCACAGCGCCTGAAGACGTGGCCTCAGCGCAGCCCTGTGTCATCCTGTGGGGCAACGCCTCGGACGAAATTCGCGGGGCGCAGTGCCCGCGCAGGACGAGGGCGGATGCGGTGGGCGACAGGTGCCTTTCCCCCCGCTGCGTTGACTCGCTCCGGGCGATCGGCTACGCCCTTGCCATGTCCGAGTTCACTCACCTGCACCTCCACACGGCCTACTCGCTCCTCGACGGCGCCATCCGCCTGGGTGATCTCTTTCCGCGCATCAAGGAACACGGCATGGACGCGGTGGCGATCACCGATCACGGCAACATGTTCGGGGCCATCGACTTCTACAAGAAGGCCAAGGAGTACGGCGTCAAGCCGATCTTCGGCTGCGAGACGTACGTGGCGGGCGATGACCGCTTCGACCGCAAGAACCGCAAGAACCACCACCTCATCCTGCTGGCCCGCGACCAGGAGGGGTACCACAACCTCCAGTACCTCAACTCGATGGGGTTCCTCCAGGGCTTCTACTATCACCCGCGGGTGGACAAGAAGCTCCTCCGGGAGCGCTCGAAAGGCCTGTTCGCGCTCTCGGCGTGCCTCGGCGGCGAGGTGGCGCAGACGCTCATGCACGAGGGCTACGAGCGCGCCAAGGAGGTGGCGCTCGAGTACCGCGACATCTTCGAGCCGGGCGCCTACCACCTCGAGATCCAGCCCAACGGCCTCAAGGAACAGGACGACGTGAACGACTCGTGGCGGAAGATGGCGCGCGAGACCGGCATCCCGCTCGTGGCCACCGGCGACTGCCACTACCTCGAGCGCAAGGACTCGAAGGCGCACGAGATCCTGATGTGCATCCAGCAGGGCAAGAGCATGAACGACCCGAAGCGGATGCACCACGCGACGGACGCCTACTACGTGAAGTCGCCGGCGGAGTTCAACGAGCACTTCAAGGACCTGCCCGAGGCGCTCGAGAACACGGTCAAGATCGCCAAGGCGTGCAACGTCGAAATCCCCCTCGGCCAGACGTACCTGCCGCAGTACAAGGTGCCCGAGGGCTACGACATCGACAGCTACTTCCGCAAGGTGGCCGAGGACGGTCTCGAGCGGCGGTTCGGGGAGTTCCAGCGCCTCGCCAAGAAGTTCGATCCCGACGAGTACCGCGCGCGCCTGCGCATCGAGATCGACGTCATCGTGAAGATGAACTTCGCGGGCTACTTCCTCATCGTGTGGGACTTCATCAACTACGCCAAGGAGCACGGCATCCCGGTCGGGCCGGGGCGCGGCTCGGGCGCGGGGTCGCTGGTGGCCTACTCGATGCGCATCACCGACCTCGACCCCTTGCCCTACAACCTCCTCTTCGAGCGCTTCCTCAACCCCGAGCGCGTGTCCATGCCGGACTTCGACGTGGACTTCTGCATGAACCGTCGCGATGAGGTGATCAAGTACGTCACCGGGAAGTACGGCAAGGACAACGTCGGCCAGATCGTGACCATGCACCAGCTCAAGGCGCGCGGCGTCATCCGCGACATCGCGCGGGTCATGGACATCCCCTACGCCGAGGCCGACAAGGTGGCCAAGCTCGTGCCCGAGCCGGTGCAGGGGAAGTCGCCGCCCATCAAGGAGGCGATCGCCCAGGAGCCCAAGCTCAAGGAGCTCTACGAGTCGAGCGACAACTACAAGTTCCTGCTCGATACGGCGCAGGCGCTCGAGGGGCTGAACCGGCACGCGGGGATGCACGCGGCGGGGGTGGTGATCTCGGAGCAGCCGCTCTGGGAGTACGTGCCCTGCTCGCGCGGTCCGGACGGCGAGATCGTGACCCAGTTCGCCAAGGACGAGGTGGAGCAGGCGGGCCTGGTGAAGTTCGACTTCCTCGGGCTCAAGACACTGACGGTGATCGACATCGCGGTGCGGCTCGTGAACCAGACCGAGGGGCAGGGCCTGACCGGTGGGCCGCCCGCGCACGTGCCGCGCACGGGCTGGGTGGAGCGCGACGGCCAGTGGGTGTTCGACATCACCGCCATCACGCTCGATGACCCGGGCGTCTATCAGATGATCTCGGACGGCGACACGACCGGCGTGTTCCAGCTTGAGTCGTCGGGCTTCAAGGAGCTGCTCAAGAAGCTGAAGCCGGACTGCTTCGAGGACATCATCGCGGCCGGCGCGCTCTATCGGCCGGGGCCGCTCGAAGGCGGCATGGTCGATGACTTCATCAAGCGCAAGCACGGCGAGAAGCGCATCACCTATCAGCACCCGGCGCTCGAGCCGATCCTGAAGGAGACGTACGGGGTCATCGTCTATCAGGAGCAGGTAATGCAGATCGCGCGCGCTCTCGCCGGCTACTCGCTCGGCGGCGCGGATCTCCTGCGGCGCGCGATGGGGAAGAAGAAGGCGGAGGTGATGCAGAAGGAGAAGGCCAAGTTCATGGCCGGCGCCGAGAAGAACAACGTCGACCCGAAGATCGCCGACGAGGTGTTCGAGCTCATGGCGGCCTTCGCCGGCTACGGCTTCAACAAGTCGCACTCGGCGGCCTATGGCCTGGTGACCTATCAGACGGGGTTCCTCAAGCGGTACTACCCCGAGGAGTTCATGTGCGGCCTGCTCACCTGCGACAAGGACGACACCGACAAGGTGGTGAAGAACGTCGCCGAGGTGCGGTCGATGGGGATCGAGGTGCTGCGCCCGGACGTGAATCAGTCGGAGTGCGACTTCTCGGTGATCCGGGTGAAGGAGGCCCCGGTCAAGGCGGGGACAGGAAAGGCCGGGCGCGGTGAGGCGAAGAAGGCGGCGGCGAGCAAGAAGGTGATCCGCTTCGGGCTGTCGGCGGTCAAGGGGGTGGGTGAGGGGGCGGTGCTGGCGATCATTGAGGCTCGAGGGGAGCCGCGGGATGGGCGCGAAGGGGGGCCGTTCACCTCGCTCGACGACTTCTGTCGCCGGGTGGACGCGCGGCGCTGCAACAAGAAGGTCATCGAGTCGCTCATCAAGTCGGGCGCCTTCGACGACATGGGACCCAACCGGGCCTCGATGTTCGCCTACATCGACGCAGCGGTGGAGCGGGCGGCGCAGGCGCAGCGCGATCGCGAGTCGGGGCAGCGCTCGATCTTCGATCTGCTCGGGGGGTTTGGGGCCCCCAAGGCGACGACGCAGGCGGCGCCGGCCACCACGGCGCCGGCGGCGAAGGAAGGGCCGCCGGTGATCAGTGAATGGCTGCCCAAGGAAAAGCTGGCCTTCGAGAAGGAGGCGCTCGGGTTCTATAGCTCGGGGCATCCGATCGATCGCTATCGTTCCGACCTACAGCGGTTCCGCGCCGTGCCGATTGATCAGCTAGAGACGCGGCCGGAGCGCGCCGAGGTGTCGGTGGGCGGGATGGTGAGTGAGTATCGCGAGCGTCCGCTCAAGTCGGGCACCGGGCGCATGGCGTTCTTCAACCTGGAGGACACGAGCGGCCAGATCGAGGTGGTGTGTTTCTCCAAGGCGTTTGCCGAGTGCGAGGAGGTGCTCAAGTGCGAGGAGCCGCTCCTGGTGAGCGGTACGCTCGTGACCGAGGGGGAGGGGGAGGCGGTGGTGCGTCGGATCCACCTCAAGGAGGCGAAGCGGCTCGCGCACCTGCGCAACGAGCGCACCAAGCAGATGGTGCTGGCGGTGAACGCCGACGTACTGACCCGCCCGCAGCTCGAGGAGCTAAAGGCGCTCCTCGGCCGCCATCACGGCGCGGTGACGACGGTGCTGCGGCTCGGGTTGGAGGGACGCTCGCGCACCGACGCGGTCCTGCCGGCGCGCTTTGCGGTCTCGCCGAGTGATGAGCTGCTGGCGGAGCTGGAGCGACTGCTGGGGGCCCAGGCGATCCACCTTCAGTGAGGGCGGATGCCACGCTGCGTCGTCGCCATCGCTCACGAGATCGCATGGGCTCCGAGCGGCGTTGACGACGGCATTTTTCAGGCACTTCCGAGCGGACCGGTTGATCTCACGCGAATGGTGTTCTATACCCGATCATGGGTGCCAAAGGCACGTTGGTGGCTGGGCCGATCGGGTGTGGGAAACTTTGAGGGCCGTCTCGACGTATTAGAGAGTGGGAGGGTGTGGTGTTGGTGGTGGGGTGGGTAGCCGGTCGAACGATGTTGACACGGTGGCTTATTGGTTGCACCGTGAACCGCTGAGGCTCTAGCACGGAGATGACCCCATGCTCGATCCGTGGATCATTGAAGAGATCCGGAAACGCGAGGAACAGGAGCGGTTGCGTCAAGATCGACGCCCTGCGTTGGAGATTCCTGTTCAGCCGCCGCAGCACAATGACCGCGAGCGGGATCGCAAACCTGACGAAGAGCGTGGGGTGGTGATCATCAACTTGTTCAACAGCTGATTATCCCGTTCCCCCACGCTCCCTCCGTTTTTCTCCTCCCGACAGTATCTTCTCCCCGCAGCTTTACTTGGAGATTTCGGCCCAGCGTTCGTGCAGCTCCGCTGGGGTCCAGGTGTCTCCTGTGCGCGGGGTCATGCCGGCCGTCTGGATCATGCGGTAGAGGGACACCTGCGTGCCCTGGACGCCGACGATCTGGCCGGTGATGTCGGCGGCGGCGTCGGAGGCGAGGAAGGCGGCGATGGGGGAGATGTGCTCGGGGGCGAGCATCTCTTTGACGGTCTCACCCATGGCCTTGATCATCTGCAGGTCGGAGGTCATGCGGGTGTATGCCACGGGGGCGACGGCGTTGCAGGTGATGCGATAGCGCTGCAGCTCCATCGCCACGGTGCGGGTGAAGCCGTAGATGCCGGCCTTGGCGGCGGAGTAGTTGGCCTGGCCGACGTTGCCCATGAGGCCGGAGACGGAGGTGGTGTTGATGATGCGGCCGCCCTGGTTCTGGATCCGCAGGTAGCGGGCCACGGCCTGGGTGGTGTAGAAGGTGCCCTTCAGGTGCACGGCGTAGACGATGTCCCAGTCGGCGTCGCTCATGTTGAGCATGATGCGATCGCGCAGGACGCCGGCGTTGTTGACCAGGATGTCGACGCGGCCGTACTTGGAGAGCGCCGACCAGAGGAGGCTGTCGCCGCCTTCTCGCGTGGCCACGGATTCATAGTTGGCGACGGCGTCGCCGCCGGCGGCCTTGATCTCCTCCACGACCTTGTCTGCCAGCTCGGAGCCCTTGCCGCCGCCATGACGGTCACCGCCGAGGTCGTTGACCACGACCTTGGCCCCTTCCTTGGCGAAGAGGAGGGCGTGGGCCCGCCCGATGCCCCCGCCCGCGCCCGTGATGATGGCCACTTTTCCGTCGAGAATTCCCATGATTTGTCTCCCGTGATCGTGATGAGGCGGGGAGAATACAACGCCGATCACACGCATCCATAGGACAAGATGGGGCGTAGCCCGCGGTGAGCGAAGGCCGGAAGGCCTGAGCGGATCAATGCGTGTGAGCGGCGTCTTTGGTGAGGGCAGCGGATGAGATCAAGCGTGGGGCCCGAGGTCATCGGGGCAGATCATCGGTGGGCATACGAATCGTCCTCCCGCTGGCTTGACGCCGGCCAGCAGCCACGCCTACGGTAGGGCATGCGACGCGACCTCTGGCCCACGCTCCCTGTTCTTGCGAAGACCCTGGTGGCTGTCTGTGCACTGCCGCTCCTCGTATCGTGCGCGCAGAAGACGCCTCGACCGCAGGCGGCATCGACTCCGGGCGCGGCGACCCCGGATCCAGGGGCCAAGGCGAGCGATGGCGGCAGCGCAGTGGCCGCCCAGATTCGCGCGCACCGGTCCGGTCTCACCGCAGGGCTGGATCAGGCGGGGCTCAAGGCGGTGATGAAGGAGCTGGCGGGCTCGATGGGGCAGGAGTGTGACTCCTGCCACGACATCTCCGACTTCTCGGCGCCGACGGCGAACAAGAAGATCGCCGGCTACATGTATGATCACTTCTCGCTGGCCATGGAGTGGAAGGACGGGTCGGCGGTGACTTGCGCCAGCTGCCATCGTGGCAACGCCAAGTTCCTCGGTGACCGCAAGGACAAGCAGCGCATCGGCGATTTCATGCAGGCGCAGTTCGTCGAGCGGCTGCGGCTCAAGGGCGGCGGCGCGGTGAGCTGCGAGACGTGCCACGGCCCGTCCGGCGACAAGCCGTTCTTGCCGCGCGGTTAGGGGCTGGTCCCAGGATCTGGGAGCGTCAGCCCGAGCAAGCGGCGCGCGTTGCCGGCATAGACCTTGGCCAGGACGCCCTCGGGCAGGGCGATGCCGTCGATGCGCCAGCGTCCCTGGATGGGGGTGGGGTGCTCCATCTGTCGCTCACCGGTCTCGAAGTACCGCCACGTGGCATCCCAGAAGCGAGTGATCTCGGCGGGGGTCGGCGGTTCGGCGCCGGTCGAGCCGAGCATCAGGTCCTCGGCGCGGTCGCCGAAGCCAGCATCGGTGCCAAACAGGATCCGATCCTGGAAGCGGATGAAGAACGTGCGCATGCGCGCCGCGTCGTGGCGTCCTATCTCGGGGATGCGGGCGGCCGTGTCGATGTAGAGGTTGGGGTGGCGCTCGAGGAGTTCGGCGACCTTGTCCGGATCTTCGGGGTCATTGCCGAAATGCACGCCGATGAAGACGGTCTTGGGGTGGCGGGCGACACGGCGCGCGAACTGGTCGAACAGGGCTTGCCACGAGGGGACGGGCTGTCCGTAGAAGCTCCATCCCGGGTGCACGACCAGCTCGTCGTAACGTTCGTTGACGGGCGTGGGCGGGAGCCAGAAGGCTTTGGGGTCCCCGCTATGGATGGCCACGGGCAGCCCCAGGTCTCCGGCCTTGGCAAACATCGGATCCAGCCCGGCGTCGTCGATGGCGAGGAGGGCGCCGTCGGGACCCATGTAGCCGAGGCCGAGGCCCTTGCTGATCTTGAGCCCGCGGGCGCCGAGGCTCCGAGCGCGTTCGAGCTGCTGCGCGAGCCGGGGTCCGTAGCCGGGGCGCCGCGCCTCGCGCCAATCGGGGGTGGTGAACGTGGTCACGCGACCGCCCGTGGCGCGGGCCGCCGCGAGCTGCTCTTCCAGCCCCTTCCCGGGGGCGCCACCCGAGAGGTTGACGAAGTGGACGATGCGCTGGCTGCCGAGCATGCCGAGCGCGTGCTCCATGCCTCCCGGCGCCACGTGAGTGTGCACGTCGACGCGCGGCAGGGATGAGGGGCGAAAGGGGGGAGGTGCTGGCGGACGTGCCGGCGGGTCCGTCGCCGCCACACTGTCACGGGACGGCGCGGTCGCCGGCCGGCGGCAGGCTCCGAACCCGAGGAGCAGCCCGAGCGCCGCGGCGGCCAAGAGGCCACGCATCATCGAACGGTTGGGCGGTGGTGGGGACACGCAGGGGGTCGGGCAGGACGCCATGAGCGCCGGCTAGGGTGTGGGCGCCGCCCCCGAGCCTTCTGAAGGTGGGTTCTCCGGCTTGGCCTCGGCCGGTTTCTCTTCTTCTTTGGGCTTGGGCTTCTCTTCCGCCGCGGGAGGCGTGTTGGTCGCTGCCGGCTGCTCTGCGGGCTTGGCCGCCTCGGGGGGCTTGTTTTCCTGCGCCGGGGTGGGCGACGGTGGCGGCGGGGCTTGCCCCTCGGGCTTCTTGAGGGGCACGAGGTTCGACACGAGCTGGTAGGAGAGCTCCAGCACGTCGTCATTGCCTTTGGGTGCGAAGGTATCGGCGCTGGTGATGGTGCGCTCTTCGTGGTGGAAGCCTGGCCGCCTGACCTCGAGGTGCAGCGGCTTGGAGAGGTTCGGGACCTTGAACCGGGTCGGCGTCTTGCCGAGCTTCTTCCCTTCGAGGAACACGTCGGCACCGATGGGAACGGTGGTGACCTCGACGTATTTCTCGATGGGGGCGTTGGGATCGCGGCGTGGGGTGGCAGATCCCTTCTCGAGGGTGATCGGGAAATTGCCTGCCTTGGCCTGCACCTTGGTGCTGTAGGGTTTGTAGCCGGCCAGGGTCACGACGAGCTGGAGCTGTCTGTCCGGTCGCAGCCCTTTGAGGGGCAGCGGCGTGACGCCGGCCTGCACGATGCCATCGATGGCCACGGTGGCCCCGGCCGGCGTGGACACGAGCGTCATGTCGATGGTCCCAGGGGCGCTCGGGGTGCCGGGATTTGCCGTGGCTCCCGCGGTGGGATTCGTAGCTCCCGCGGTCGGGTTCGGCGATGGTGGGCCTTGCGTCGTCCCTCCTGCCTGGACTCCGGTCGTCGCGGAGGGGGTGGGGGCTCCCGGGGTGGGGGTCGTGTTCGCGCCGTCACTCCCCCCAGAGGGGGACTGCGCGAAGACGAAATAAAGGACGACGCCCAGCACCGCGGCGATGCCGACCATCACGATCGGCACGAACGAGCGGCTGGAGGACTGCGATGGCAGCCCCGTCGGGCGCAGCACCGGGGCCGCAACTTCCACCGGATGCGCCGTGGTCGACACATCCTCCCGCAGCTGTCCGCCGCGCACGACGGCCGCGGTGTCGGTGATCTTGTCTGCGGCCATCTCGCTGATGGAGCCGCCTGCGCTCGATGTGGTGACGGCCATCCCCTGCGGGGTCGGCAAGGGGGGCCGGGCGGCGCTGGCCGCTCGCAACCCGACCGGCGGCGACGGCGCGTGCATCCTCTCCGCGGTCGCGAGATCTGCCGCTTCGCCGGTCCTCGCCGCGGTGGCGGGGGGAGCGCCAGGGGTGGTCACACCGTCGTCCCACGCGGCGCCCTCGCGCGCGGCCATCGGAGGCGGGGGGGATGGCGCTTGCGCGGGCCCAGCCTCCGGGGGCAGCGTCTTCCGCTTGGCGGGAGCGGGGCCCCCGGGGGCCACCGGGATCTGGGGCTGAGAGCCGGTCTGCCGCCGGGGTCGGGGCGGCGGGGGGGGCTCTTCTTCAGCGGCTTCCTCGGCGGCGGCGTCGATGCGCGCGTTGTCGAGCGTCCCGGCGAGCAGGGTCTGCACCGTGCGGGCGTCGATCTGGACCGTGCTCTCGTCGCGGTCGAACGAGCCGCTCTCGGTCTCGCGCCCGCGGGTGCGGCTGGCGAGGACACGCGCCTCGTCGGTCAGCATGACCCGCGTCATGTCGCCGTCGTCGCCAAAGCCGGGCACCGGCTGCGGCAGGGGCGTCTTGGCGTCGTGGTCGTTGAAGTCCTTGGGCTGCTGCGTCTGGATGCCGGCCTCGTAGCGGGACTCGGCCTGGCCGTCTTCGCGGCCCGCCTTCTCGGCGAGGATGCGGTCGAGGACCTGCTGGCTCTGCGGCGTCAGTTTGTCGAAGCGCACGCCCATGCCCGGGGCCACGTTCGTGCGCGTGGGGTCGGGGTCGCGCGTCCACACCACCGTGCCCTCACCGGTGATGAGCGGCGAGGCGTTCTGCAGCTGGAACTCGAAGCGAAGAGGGGTACCGACCGATAGGGGCTCCTTGGTGCGGATGAAGATCCCGCCGCGGCTGATATCTACCGAGTAGCGTTCGATGAACTGATCGAGACTCGCGCTCTTGAATTTGATCTTGAGCGTGATGGGGGTTCGCGTGTCCTTCCGGTCCTGCGCCATGTTCTCCCTTGCTCGGGTGGGGGTCTGCCGCGTGCCAGCTCCCGGTCGGCAAAGCGAAATTCTATGCGATCCACGGCGGGATCCGCAATCTTATGGACGGCCGGGCGAGGGTCTGGGCCGGAAGAAACGGAGGCCGCGGGCCGCCGGGGCGTCGTCTCTCCCTCGACGAAAGCGCCGATCCGGCATTAATATGCCGCACCATGTCGAGTCCGAAGAGCCCCCGTCCCCTGAAGAAGATCCTCATCGCCAACCGCGGTGAGATCGCGGTGCGCGTCATGCGCACGTGCCGTGAGCTCGGCATCGCCACCGTGGCGGTGTATTCCGAGGCCGACCGCGGCGCGGTGCACACGCGCGTGGCCGACGAAGCCTACTTCATCGGTCCGCCCGCGCCGCGCGAGAGCTACCTCAACATCGAGAAGATCATCGCGGTGGCCAAGCGGGCCGGCGTGGATGGCATCCATCCAGGCTACGGTTTCCTCTCCGAGAAGTCGGAGTTCGCCAAGGCGGTGACCGAGGCGGGCATCACGTTCATCGGTCCGCCGGCCGAGGCCATCGAGGCCATGGGCAGCAAGACCCGGGCGCGCGAGCACATGAGCCGCGCCGGCGTGCCGGTGGTGCCGGGAGACAACGGGCCCGAGGGTCGCGGCTTTCCCACGGCCGAGGAGGCCTTGGCGTCGGCCCGCCGGATCGGGTTTCCAATCATGCTCAAGGCCGCCAACGGCGGCGGCGGCAAGGGCATGCGCCTGGTCGAGGACGAGAAGGGTTTCATCGCCGCCTACCAGGGGGCCCAGCGTGAGGCCCAGAGCGCGTTCGGCGATGGAACGGTCTATCTCGAGAAGGCGATCGTCGATCCGCGGCACATCGAGGTGCAGGTGTTCGCCGACATGCACGGCAACGTCGTCCACCTGTGCGAGCGCGATTGCTCGATCCAGCGGCGTCATCAGAAGGTGATCGAGGAGGCGCCGTCGCCGGTGGTGGGCTCGGCCCTGCGCGCCGACATGGGCGAGGTGGCCTGCCGCGCCGCCAAGGCCGTGGGGTACGTGGGCGCCGGGACCTGCGAGTTCCTCTTCTCGGAGAAGGACAACAAGTTCTACTTCCTCGAGATGAATACGCGGCTCCAGGTCGAGCACCCGGTCACCGAGATGATCACGCAGCTCGACCTCGTGCGGCTGCAGATCGAGGTGGCCGAGGGGAAGCCGCTGCCATTCAAGCAGGCGGACGTGGTGCCGCACGGCGCAGCCATCGAGTGCCGCGTCTATGCCGAGGACCCCATCCGCTTTCTGCCCTCGCCGGGGACCATCCGCAGCCTGCGCGTGCCGAACGGCCCTTATGTGCGCGACGACTCGGGCGTGGTCGTGGGCAGTGAGATCTCGGTCTTTTACGACCCCATGATCTCCAAGCTCGTGGTGTGGGGCGCGACGCGCGAGCAGGCCATCGACCGCATGGCACGGGCGCTATCCGAGTACCATGTGGGCGGGATCAAGACCAACCTGCCGTTCCATCGCCGCGTGATGCGCCACGCCGAGTTCCGCGCCGGCAGGTACAACACGGGCTACATTCCGCGCTTCAAGGCCGAGCTCTGCCCGACGACGCCCGAGCGCGATGACGCGGCGCTGGAGGCGGCGCTCATCGCGGCGGCGCTGCAGACGGTGTCGAACGGGTCGGCGGCGGCCGGGGAGAACGCCGGAGCGGCGGCTCCCAGCACCGAGATCTCGACCTGGCGGCGCGAGCTGCGGCGCCGGTAGTTTCTCCCTTCCTTCGCCTCCCCCTCCTCCTCACCGTCTCGCGACGTGGCCCGGCGCTGTTCGCGCTGCAGAACGTCCTTATCTTCCTGGCATGACCCGGAGTCGTCCGTATTCCACTGCCGCTTCGCTCATTCCGCCCCGCCCCACGCTGCCCACCTTGCGGAGCGCGGCCGGGCCATGCCGCGCTTGCCCGCTATGGGAGCGCGGCACACAGACCGTGTTCGGCGAGGGGGCGGCCGGCGCCGAGGTGATGCTGGTGGGGGAGCAGCCGGGAGACGAGGAGGACCGGCAAGGGCGTCCCTTCGTCGGGCCGGCCGGTCGGCTCCTCGATCGGCTGCTCGCCGAGGCGGGCCTCGATCGCCGTCGGATCTACGTGACCAACACGGTCAAGCACTTCAAGTGGGTCGAGCGCGGCCGGCACCGCCTCCACGATAAGCCGAACGCGGCCGAGATCTCGGCTTGTGCTCCCTGGCTCGCCGCCGAGATCGCGGTGGTGGCGCCGCGCGTGCTGGTGTGCCTGGGGGCCACGGCGGCGCAGGCGCTGCTCGGACGCGACTTTCGCGTGCGCCGCCAGCGCGGCCAGTTCGTTGCCTCGCCGCTGGCCGAGTACGTGATGGCCACGGTCCATCCGTCGGCCGTCCTGCGCAGTCCCGATGAGGAGACACGCCAGCAAGAGGAGGCGCTCCTGCTCGCGGACCTACAGAGCGTGACGGCTGTGCTGCGCACCCCTCGGGCGCAGAGCGCCACGGCGAGGGAGCCAGGCGACTAGATCGGGCGCGCTGGGGCGGGCTCGCGGCGGTGGCCTCTGGCGCCTGGGCGGGAGGGGTGCCATGTTCGCTGGCCATGAGCCTTCTCCGGGATGAAGAGCTGCAGATGCTCGGTGAGAGCGGCTACTTCGTGCGTGACGGCTGGCTCGGTCTCGAAGGGGCGCAGGCCGCGGCGCGCGCCGCAGAGATGCGCGTGGAGCGCCTGCGGCCCGCGGGCGTGAGCCGCGCGGCGGCGATCGACCGCGCGATCCGCGGGGACGCCATCACCTGGATCGACGCGGGCGACGAGGACCCGGCGCTCGCGCGGCTGGCCGCTGCGTTCACCCGTCTCGGGGAGGCGTTGCGCGAGCAGGCGTACCTCGGGGTGCGGCGCCAGGAGGTCCAGCTCGCGCGCTATCCGGGCGACGGCACCGGCTACCAGCGGCATCATGATGCGCACGGTGACCGTCTCGGCCAGCCGCGCCGGGTGACCGCCACCTATTATCTCAACCGAGGCTGGCAACCGGCGCACGGGGGCCTCCTGCGACTGCACGTGCCGTCGGGAACGGTGGACCTCGCGCCCGTTCTCGATCGGCTGGTGGTATTCCTCAGCGAGCGCGTGGAGCACGAGGTGCTGCCGGCGCTGGCTCCCCGCTGGGCGGCCACCGCTTGGTACTACGGAGGCTAAGAAGGATGAGCGACAGCATGCGGCGCTACTGGCGCCTGGATGAGACCACCGCGAGCGTGCGGTTCTCGGTGCGGCATCTCCTCATCTCGCGCACCGAGGGCCGCTTCGGCCGTTTCACCGGCGCGCTCGCCTTCGCCGAGGACGCGCCCGAGACGGCCGAGGTGGAGGTGCACATCGACGCGGGTAGCATCGACACCCGCGACCGGCTGCGCGACAACGAGCTGCGGGAGTTCCTCGGGGTGGCGCAGTATCCCGAGATCCTGTTCCGTGCGACCCGGGTCACGAGGGGCCGCGGCGGGCGGCGCTACCGCATGAGCGGGCACCTCACGGTGCGCGACGTCACCCGGGAGGTGCACCTCGACGTGGAGGATCGCGGCCGGAGCCGGACACTCTCTGCCCCGGCCGGGGAAGAGGCCCATTTCGCCGCTCGCACCACCATCGACCGCCGTGACTTCGGCCTGCGCTGGAATCGCCTGGTCGAGACCGGCGGGGTGCTGGTGGGCGATCAGATCGAGGTCGAGATCACGGTGCGCGCCGTCGCCGTCATGGATCGTACGGCCGCCGGCTTCCGGTCCGAGGGATAGCTCGATCAGGCTCGATCCTGCAGCTCCTGGATGCCGGCGTGGTGCGCGCAGCTCGCGCAACAGAACATCTTGCCCTGCGATTCGACGCCGTGACCGATGATCCGGCAGCTGCAGTGCGAGCAGCGCGGCGCCAGCTTCTCGATGGCGCACTCAAAGCTGTCGAATATGTGGCTCGACCCGTTGCACTTCACCTCGAAGGCCTTGTCGTATTCGTTTCCGCACACCTCGCAGCGAGCCTGGGGCATCTGTCACCTCCGCGTATCCATCCGGTTTCCAGCTTCGATCGCCATCAAAGGTGGGGCGCCCCGGGAGCCCGACAAGCACGATCCATCGAGCTGATGCGGAGAGGAGGGAGCGGTCCCGAAGAGAGGCCGACCCTACGGAGGCGTGAGCATGGGCGGGGGCGTGAACGTGAGCGATCCTCTAGCCGAGAAATCCCTCCTTCTTCTGCTTGAGGGCGCGTAGCTGCTCGGTCATGCCCCGCTGGCCCGCACGCTCGCTCTCGGCGATAAGCTCATCGAGCGCGCGAATCTCCTCCTGCGTGCGCTCGGCCAGGGCCTCGTGCATCTCCCGGTAGGTGGCAAAGAAGGCCTGCAGCTGGTCGCCCTTCCGCAGGGGCCTGAGCTTGGGCAGGCGTCCGTCGCGGATCTCGCGAAAGAGGTTCGAGATCTTGTAGAGCGGGCCGGCCACGGTGTGGGTCAGACGCAGGCCGTAGCCGGTCATCACGAGCGCCAGCACCACGCCGAACGCGACCAGCGCGACGAGGAGCAGCTGATCGTTGCGCTGCATGGACTTGGCCAGCTCGGCGCCGAGCGGGTCGTTGGGATCGAGGGCGATCAGGGCCACGCGCGAGGCCTCGCGGACAAAGTGGTAGGTGAGGGCGCCGAGGCCTGCGGTGAGGACCGCGCTGATGCCGACCATCATGAGGGTGAAGCGCAGCTGGAAGCGGGTATCGAGCAGGAGGTTGCGCAGCTGGCGGCGCTGGCGTGGTGTCCCCTCGGGTGCTGCTTCGGCGGGACCGTCGGTCATCGACATGGACGATGGGCTCATGGGTCCTCTCCCTCAATGCTGGGTGCGAAAGAACTTGCCGACTTCCTCGGCGAGCTGCTGCGCCGCGCCGGCCAGACAATCGCGCTGGGCGCCGGTATCACTCGGTCCCTGCGCGCCGCTGACCGAGGCGCCGGCGCTCGCCGTGGCACGGATGACATGATTCGGCATGGCGGTGATGGCAAGGTTCACGTCGCAATCCAGCTGGCCGTTGGACGCACGGAGGTTGGAGATGCTCGTATCGAGCTGCCAGGCTGTCAACTTACGTGCCGCGAGGGTGGTCGGGCTGGGCTTGCCCTCGAAGGTGGTGGTCACGCGGGGCAACTTGCCGAGCTCCTCGGTGAGCGCGTCACGCAGGGCGCGCACCGCCTCGGCCGGGCCCCGGGTGACGTTGACGGTCACGTAGAAGCGCGCGCCCGCGGGCGAGACGCCTCCGGCCCCGGGTCCGGCGCCCTCCCCACCGACGCCGCCGGGTGGGTGCGTCGGCTGGGTCTGGGTGCCAAGGCGCGCCAGCGCCTTCTCCGCGCTCATGCGCACCAGGCTCGAGCTGTCCTGGCGCAGACCTGCGAGGGCCGCGCTGCCGCGGCCATCTCCGATTTGCCCGAGGGCCGCGGCCGCGGCCGCGCGCACCGCCTCGTTCTCGTCGCGCAGCGCGGCGATGAGGGGCTCCACGGCGCGGGCGTCGCCGAGCTTGCCCAGCACGAGCGCCGCCTGCGTCCGCACCTTGTAGCTCGAGTCCTCGCGCAGCGTCCGGGTCAGGTCATCGACCCGGTCTGCGCGCGCCACGGACAGGAAAACACAACAGAAAAGGAACACCCAGAAGGTTCGACGAGGAAGGAGCACGGCTGTTTCACGGTACCTCAGCCGCTGTGCAACTTCTAGATGGCCGCTTACACGCGTGGAGACGAGCGGTGGGGTGACGGCGGGCGTGGCCACGGGCTCAAGGAACCCAACTTGGGTTCTTTGCGCCCGTCACCGGCTCAGCCGGGATCGTTGCGGTACTTCTCGGTCAGGTGCACGTAGTGCTCGGCCGAGGACTCGAGCCATGCCAGCTCGTCCTCGGTGAGCGGGCGCTTGACGCGGGCCGGCGCGCCCACGGCCAGGTGCCCGGGAGGGATCTTGGTGGCCGGCGTCACGAGCGCGCCGGCGCCGATGATGCAGCGCTCGCCGACCTCGGCCTGATCCAGGATCACGGCCCCCATGCCGACGATGACGAGGTCATGCACGGTGCAGCCGTGCAGGATCACCCCGTGACCGACCGTCACCCGGTTGCCGACCGAGGTGGCATAGCGGTCGTGCGTGACGTGGATGACGGTGTTGTCCTGAATGGACGTCTCGGCGCCGATGCGCACGTTGAACACGTCGCCGCGGACCACCGCCCCGAACCAGATGCTCGACCGGGGCCCCACCACCACGTCGCCGACCACGGTCGCGGTCTCGGCCACGAAGGCCGTGGGATCAATGGTCGGGCGCCTGCCTCCGAACCCACGGATCATGGGGCACACCTCTGGGCGCACCTCTCGCGGTGGCGGGTCACATCTTCCACTTACCAAAATCCTCGTCGCGCAGTTGGTCGAGCAGGTCGGGCGGCAGCGGGGCGACCGTGTCCGTGTATTCGTCGTCGGCCGGCTCGCTCCGGCGGCGGGCCTTGAGGGACTGCCGGGCGAGCGAGCGCCCGAGCTTGCGCGTCTTCTCGACCACGCGGGGCGCCACGGCGATGCTGGCCCCGGTGCGCAGCGCGAGGGCGATGGCGTCCGAGGGGCGGGCATCGAGCTCGATGAGCTCCCCGGGCTGCCGCTCGAGGATGATCGAGGCGTAGAAGGTGCTGCCTTTGAGGTCGCGCACTTCCACGCGCTCGACCCGCAGGCCGCACTGACCGATGAGGTTCTTCATCAGATCGTGCGCCACCGGCCGCTCCATCTCGACGTTCTCGAGCTGGCTGGCGATGGCCGCGGCCTCGGCCGAGCCGATCCAGATGGGTACGGCCTCGATGCCGGCCGCGTCCTGCAGGATGAGGAGCGGCATGTGGGTGACCGGATCCACCGTCAGATGGGAGACATTCATGTTCAGCATGATGCTTTCTCCCCGTGTGCTCATGAACACACTTCGCATCCACCTTGAGGGCCGTTATGGGTATTGTGAGCGATCTGGAGCTTGGGCAGGCGGGCGCCTGCCGCGTCGGTCTCTCCCAGGGCCATGCCCTCGAGAAGCCCCCCTACACCATCCAGCGCCCCGGCGAGCGTGTTGGTACGAGCCGCGGCGACGCGCACGTTCACCAGCCGCCCCGCCAGATCCTCCGGCCGTTGACCGGGGCCGAGCGGGAAGTTGACCATCTGGTTCCCGCTCGTCCGGCCACACGCCTGCCCTCCGACGCGCGACTCCCCCTCGACCAGCACCTCCACCTCGCGGCCGACGAAGCGGGCGAGCCGCTCCGCGGTGATCTGCCGCTGCACCGCCTGCACCTCCTGGAGCCGGCGCGATTTCACGTCGGCCGAGACGTCATCGCCGAGTTCGAGCGCCGAGGTGCCGGGCCGCGGCGAATAGGCGAACGAGTAGATGCTGTCGTAGCGGACCCGTTCGAGGAGCGCGAGCGTCGCCCGGTGATCCTCTTCGGTCTCCGTGGGGTAGCCGGTGATGATGTCGGTGGTGATGGAGATGTCCGGTACGAGCGAGCGGAGGTCGTCGATCTTCTCCAGGTACGCCTCGACCGTGTAGTCGCGCCGCATGGCCGCGAGGACGCGGTTTGAACCCGACTGTACCGGCAGGTGGAGCCAGGAGGCGAGCCGCGGGAGGTCGCGGAACGCGCGCGCGACCTGGGCGGTGAAGTCCTTGGGGTGGCTAGTGGTGAAGCGCAGCCGCAGAAGGCCCGGGACCGCATCGACCCGGGCGAGGAGGGCCGCGAAGTCATCCCCGTCCGCGGAGCCGATGGCATGGTAACTGTTGACGTTCTGGCCGATGAGGGTGACCTCGCGCGCGCCGGCTTGGACAAAGCGCTCGACCTCGGCCACGACCTCGTCGGCCGGCCGAGACACCTCACGCCCGCGCGTGTTCGGGACCACACAGTAGGCACAGTGGTTGTCGCAGCCCTTCTGGATGGTGACGAGCGCGGTCACCTTGACGTCGCCGGGGCGGGGGTCGGCGTCGAGGAAGTCGTAGTCCTCGACGTCGATCACCTCGGTGACGGCCAGGCGGCGGCGCTCGCCCTGGACCCGGCGCAGGAGCGAGGGCACGTTCACGATCTGGTCCGGGCCGAAGGTGAAATCCGCATGGGGGATGCGGCGCAGGAGCTTCTGGCCTTCCTGCTGGGCCACGCAGCCGCCGATGGCCAGGACCGCCCCGGGCTTCTGGCGCCATTCCTTGAAACGTCCGGCTGCGCTCGCGACCTTGGCCTCGGACTTCTCGCGGATGGCGCAGGTCTCGATGAGGACCAGGTCCGCCTCCTCCGGGTTGTCGGTCCGCTCGTACCCGTCCCGCCGCAAGACCTCCACGAGACGGAGTACGTCATAGTCGTTCATCTGGCAGCCATAGTTCTCTATGTAGACGCGGCGAATGTGGTCCATCGTACGGCCCGGGGGCGTGCCGTAAACTCTAGCCGGCGTTTTCGGGCTGGTCAAGGAAGGTAGGCTCGCTTACCTGTCGGCGAGCCCCCATTCTAGGTGGCTGGTGCCAAACGTCCGATGCCAGGGCTTGATCTGCAAGGCGGTCCGGCAGGAGGGCGGGCACCTGGAAAGGACGAAGCAAGCGCCGAAGCAGGTCAGATGACCTTGTCGCCGTGCCAAAGAGGATCCAAGCCGGTTGGCGATGGCTTTTTCCGCCAACAGACGCCCTGATGGGGCGGCCTCATCGCATCCACTCACCGCCATCATGACGTACCCCCAGCGTGGCCAGACGCTTCAGGTTGTGCGCCGCGGTCAATAAGGCAAAGTCCTGAGCGATCCGAACGCGTCCACGTACACGCGATCGTCGGCCGCCATGCCGTCGCTGCATCAATTGACCGAACTTGCGTTCCACCTTCGGGCGCGTTGCCCGATAGCGGCCCTTCCAGCGCTTGTCACTCTGCCGTCGGCGAGAGCGCTGTAGCGTCTCCTCTTTA
>DATAGU010000233.1:0-27112 GCA_036263495.1 Polyangia bacterium
TCGCCGCGCGCACCGCGCTCGGGCTCCGTCGCCGGCGTGGGACCGATGAGACGCCCAAGCCGGGGCAGGGCGCTGGCTCGCAGACCGGCGCCCCGCAAGCCGGCAGCGCCCCGCCGCGTGCCGAGCCGCCGGCCGCGGCCGAGGTGCCTGGCAAGGACTGACCAGGAGCGACGCCGGAACACCACGGTTGGATGCCGTCGCTGGCTGTGCGCAGCAGGCAAACAGCCGTGGTGTTCCGGCTCAATCCGGGAAGTGGCGCACGTCGCCCGCGTGGAAGGGGCGCCACTCGGGGGTCTGGAGCCCTTCGGGGCGGGCCAGGGCGGCGGCGTCGAACCAGGGCGAGAGGCCGGGGTCGGCGAGGTTCTTGAGGAGGTGGAACTCCTGGGCGGGGAGGTAGGACTGGCCGAGGAGGAGGAGGCGCCGGCCGTCGGCGGTGGTGGCGACGTCGAGGACGAGGACGGCGTGGCCCGGGTAGCCGCCCTGGATGAGGACGTCGCCGGGCTGGAGGGGAGCTCGGCCGCGCGGGGTGAGCTCGGCCTGCAGCGAGGCGCTGCCGGCGTCGGCGAAGACGCGCACGAGGTAGCGCGCGAACTGGGCGCGGTCGTGCCCGCCGGTCCAGGCGAGGGTGCGCGACTGGCCGGGGTCGGGGTGGAAGCGGATGTCCTCGAACCGACCGGTGGCCCACAGGTATTCGGCGCGGAGGCGCATGACGGCGTCGGCGCATTGCTGGAGGTCGCGGCGGCCGACGTCGAGGTCGACGACGGCCGCGTGCACGTCCTGCCGCGCCTTGAGCTGCCCGTCGAAGAGGTGCACGGGCGCGCCGGCGGGCAGGAGGGGCAGGTGGCGCAACCAGGCGCCGAAGCTTCCGGGGGCGACGGGCACGCGGGTGGCGCCGGCCGGCGGGGCGACGCGGTGGGCGAGGTCCTCGGCGATCGCGCGGCCCGCGAGCCAGGGGTAGCCGGGGGCAGGAGGAGGCTCCGCCCGAGCGGTGTGGTGAGGGGCGAGGAGCAGCAGGAGCAGGACCAGAGAGCGCGGGATGCGGGAGGTCATGCGCCCATGGTAGCGGGCGCGGCCGGCCAGGTTCGCGCGGTGACACCTGCAATCCGCATGGTGACACCTGGGGCGTGCGCGTGACACCTGGTGCCCGGATGATCGCACAGGGGCGTTCGCGTGAGCGTAAACGTGAGCGCCTGCACGCCGTTACCGTCGCTCTGCGGAGCGCCCTTCCAGCGGGCGCGCCAGGCCGATTATGGTGGGGCCGTGCTGGCGCTCCTCCATGTCCTCCCTCTGGCCGTCGCGGCGCACGCCTCGCTCGCCCGGATCCCGTCGGGCAACGGGTTCGGCACCGCGATCTACGACGCTTCGCAGGCGCGCCTGGTGGGCCTGCGCGAGCACACCTTCCAGAACGTCGATTACGGCGTGCCGACGCGCGACCTCCTCTATGACGCCTACTTCGGCGTGCGCGCCGGGGCCGACGAGGCCTGGCTGGCCGAGCGGCCGGTGGACGCGGTCGAGCGCAGCGCCGGGGTCATCACCGTGCGCCAGCGGTTCGGGGACCTGCGCGCCACGACCACGTACTTCGTGCCGTTCGCCCTGGCGGCGCCTTCGGTGGTGATGGTGCTGGAGCTGAAGAACGAGGGGATCCGGCCGGTGGGCGACGTGCACGCCTTCACGCTGCACAACGTGCGCGTGGGCGATGGCGATGGGACGCAGGCGCAGCGCGCGGACTGGGACGCGGGCACGCAGAGCTACGTGCAGCGCTCGCTGACGAGCGGGCGGCGGATGCTCATCCGCAGCGTGACGCCGCCGTCGCACCACACGGTGACGCCGCAGGATCCCTACCCGATCGTCCGGGGCGGCGGTCTCTTCCCGGACACCGACACGTCGGGCGATACGAACGCGCTGGCGAGCGGCTTTCAATATGATCTCGGCACGCTCGCGCCGGGGGAGAGCGTGACCGTGGCGGTGGTGCTGGCCTATCAGGCCGCGGGCGACGGGGCCGAGCTCGCGAGCAGGACGGGCGGCTACATCGGCGCGAGCCGGCCGGCGGAGCTGGTGGCGGCCGAGCGCGCGCAGTGGGACGCCTGGCTCGCCCAGGCGCGGGTGCCGGCGGGGCTCTCGGCCGACGAGCTGCGCCTCTACCGGCAGCAGCTGTCGGTGCTGCGCATGGCGCAGTCGCGCGAGCCCAATGACGCGGCGGCGGGCTATTTCCCGTTCGGTCAGCTCGTGGCCTCGGTGCGGCCGGGGCGCTGGGACATCTCCTGGGTGCGCGACGCCTGCTATTCGATCGCGGCGCTCGCGCGCGCTGGGCTGTTCGCGGAGGCGCGGGCCGGGCTCGAGTTCATGCTCGAGGCCTCGGCGGGCGAGTACCAGAGCTACGTGGGGCGGCCCTACCGCCTCTCGGTGGTGCGGTACTTTGGCCGCGGGCGCGAGGAGAGCGACTTCAACCAGGACGGGCCCAACGTGGAGTTCGACGGCTTCGGCATGTTCCTCTGGGCCGCGTCGGAGTACCTCGCCCAGGGCGGCGACCCGGCGTTCCTCGAGCGCTGGTGGCCCATCATGGCCGACGGCGTCGCCGACGTGCTGGTGGCGCTGGTCGAGAGCGAGACCGGGCTCATTCGGGCGGACTCGTCGATCTGGGAGACGCACTGGGACAACGGCGCCCGCCAGCACTTCACGTTCACGACGCTGTTCGCGGTGGTGGGGCTCGAGCGCGCGGCGGCGTGGGCCGACCGCCGGGACGCGGCGCGCGCGGCGCGCTATCGGCAGGCGGCGGAGACGCTGCGGCGCGGCCTCCTCGCCGGCCTGGTGACGCCGGACCGGGTGCTGCGTCCGAGCCTCGAGCAGCGCGCCACGGTGGACGCCGCGGTGGTGGACGCCTTCACCCTGGGGGTGGTCGACGCGCGGAGCGCGACGGCCGAGGCCACGTTCGCGGCGCTGCGGCAGGCGCTGTTCCTGCCGGTCACGCAGCGCGGCTTCAAGCGCAACCAGGGGGGCGGCGAATACGACGAGCGGGAGTGGGTGGTCATCGATCTGCGCATGGCCGTGGCGCTGTGGCACGCGGGGCGGATGGACGAAGGCGACGCGCTCTTTGGCTGGGTGCGGGACCAGGCGCTCGTGAATCACGACCTCGTGCCGGAACAATATGATCAGATGACGGGCGATTACGCGGGCCAGGCGCCGATGGCGGGCTTTGGCGCCGGGGCCCTGGTCCTGGCGACCTGGGAGCGCGCCGCGGCGCTCGGAGCCGGCACGGGGACGGGCTGCTCGTGCAGCCTCGGCCGGCGGTCCTCGGCGCGCGCGGCCTCGGCGCTGGCGGCGCTGGCGCTGCTCGGCCTGCCGTGGCTCGTTCGCCGCACGCGGCGGCGCAGGCTCTAGATGCTGTTACTGCCTGGGCGCTAGCCTGCTCGCCGGCCGTACCTCCTCCTACCCTTCCCCCGCTTTTTAACCTTCCGCCTGTATTTTTTCCTTGTCAGCGGTGGCCGCTCGGATGCGAGCGCTGTACAAGATAGGCCGTGACCAGGGTGGAGGGACCCGTGAACCATTGGAAGAGAAGGGCATCATCTATGATCCGGCCGCTCCCCGGCGGCGCTCCGCTCGCCTCTGAACGGGACGCGCGCCGCCATCGCCATCTACAGGGAGAAGGCCGATGACCCGGCTGGAGATGCCGCTCATCGGGCTGCTCGAAGAGATCGTCCTCCCGGGGGAGGAGCAGAGCTTCGGCCCGCCGGTGGTGACGTCGCCCACCATCACGGCGCTCGCGGCGCTCGCGGGGCAGCGGGCCGAGAAGGCGGGGCGTCTGGCGGCGGTCACCATCGCGGCGGCGGTGGAGCTGCCGTCGCTCGTGACGGCGCGCTGGGCGACCGAGTGCGAGGTGGTGGCGGCGGAGGGGGAGAAGCTGGTGCTGCGCGGCGTGGGCCGGGTGCGCATCCGGGCGGTGCGCGGGCGCGAGAGCCCGTACACGGCGGAGGTCGAGCCCTCGGGGGACGCGCCGGTGGGCACGACGGAGGAGACGGCGGCGCTGGTGAGCGGCGCGCACGCGCTCCTCGAGCGGCTCGAGGCGGGGGCGCAGCCGGAGAACCTCGACTGGCAGAACGAGCTGCGCGCGCTCATGCCCCGGCTCCTGCGGGCGGTGGCGTCGGGCGAGCAGCTGCGCGACAGCCTGCGCCTGCCGGCGGCGGAGGCGCTGCGCCAGCTGGCGCAGACGCTGGCGGCGCGCTCGCAGGGGGAGCAGGCGGCCTGCGCGCTCGAGGCCATGCTGCGCGAGATCGCCGACAAGCCGGAGCTGTCGACGGCGCTCAAGCACCGGCTGTGGGCGCAGGTGGTGGAGATCCAGAAGCGCCTCGACGTCTACGATCCGGCGGTGCAGCCGCAGGAGGGGGACGACGTGGGGCGACTGCAGCGGCGGCTCATGCAGTCGGGCCTGCCCAAGGCGGCGCGGGAGATGGCCAAGCGCGAGCTGCGCCTGCTCCGCAGCATGCAGACGAACCACCACGATTATTCGAGCTACGTGGCGCACCTCGACTTCATGGCGCGCCTGCCGTGGCACCCCGAGCCGCTGCCGGCCATGGACCTCGGGGCGGTGCGGGTGGCGCTCGACCGGGAGCACGCGGGGCTCGACAAGGCCAAGCGGCGGGTGCTCGAGTACCTGGCGGTGCGCGCGCTCGGCGGCGACGCGGCCTCGACCGTGCTGTGCCTGGCGGGCCCGCCGGGGGTGGGCAAGACGACGATCGCGCGCGCCATCGCCGGCGCGCTCGGCCGCAAGTTCGTGCGCATCCCGCTCGGCGGGGTGCACGACGAGTGCGAGATCCGCGGGCACCGCATCACGTTCACGGCCGCGGCGCCGGGGCGCATCGTGTCGGGCCTGGCGCGCGCGGGCTCGGCGGCGGCGGTGGTGCTGCTCGACGAGATCGACAAGATCGGCAAGGACCGCCAGCGCAGCCCGGCGGCGGCCCTGCTGGAGGTGCTCGACCCGGAGCAGAACCCCCACTTCCAGGACAACTACCTCGGCACGCCCTATGACCTCTCGCACGTGCTGTTCATCTGCACGGCCAACGACCTCGACGAGATCAACGAGGTCCTGCGCGACCGCCTGGAGTGCATCGAGCTCGAGGGCTATACGGTGCGCGAGAAGACCGAGATCGCGCTCAAGCACCTCCTGCCCCGCCTGCAGGCGTCGCACGGGCTGCCCGAGGCGCTCACGGTCGAGGAGCCGGCCCTGCGCTTGCTCATCGAGGGCTACACGCGCGAGGCCGGGGTGCGGCAGCTGCAGCGCGCGCTGGCCGCGATCCATCGCCGCCGCGCCCTCGCGCTCTGCGAGGGGATGTCCGAGGAGCAGAACGGCGCGGCGCCGCAGCCGCCGCAGAGCCCCACCATCACGGCGGAGGAGGTGCAGGGCGTGCTCGGCACCTCGCGCCACTTCGTGCAGGTCCTGCCGGCCTCGCTGCCCGTGGGCGTGTCGACCGGCCTCTCGGTGGGGCCGGACGGCGGCGCGATCCTCTTTATCGAGGTGGGCGGGATGCCGGGCCGGGGCGAGCTGCGCCTCACCGGCCGGCTCGGCGAGGTGATGCGCGAGAGCGCGCACACGGCGCTCGCCCACCTGCGCATGGATCCGGCGCGCTACGGGGCGGCGGCGGACCGGCTGGGCGGGGACTTCCACGTGCACGTGCCCGAGGGGGCGACGCCCAAGGAAGGGCCGAGCGCGGGGACGGCGCTGTTCTGCGCGTTCCTGTCGTGGGCCACCGGGGTCCCGCTGCGCTCGGACGTGGCGCTGTCGGGCGAGATCACGCTGAGCGGGCGCGTCTTGCCCGTGGGCGGGGTGCGCGCCAAGGTGCTGGCGGCGGAGCGCGCGGGCGTGCGCCGCGTGGTGCTGCCGGAGGAGAACCGGGGCGACGTGCCGGAGGACGCGCGCGTGGAGATGGTGTTCGTGCGCGAGATCAAGGAAGTGGTCCCGCTGGTCTTCACCCAGGCGCCTGCCCCTGCGCCGGCCCCTGCGCCTGCGCAGCCGAGCCGCGACGGGCGCCCTTCCATCGACAGAGAGAGACACTCGCATGTCCACAGCGATCCTGGAAGTAGCGACGGCTGAGGAGCTGCGCGCCATCGCCGATCGCGCGCTCACCGCGCTCGAAGAGCAAGACCTGGGGGGTGACGACCCGGCCCATGAGCGGCGCTCGCACGTGCGCTTCCGCGTCGCCATCGAGGCGCTGCGCTTCGTCTCGGTGGCGGCGGCGGCGCTGGGCGACACCTCGCTGATGTCGATCGTCCTCGACGCGCTCGAGGAGGTGGGGAACTGGAACGACGACGCCCCGGACAACATCGAGACGGTGTGCGAGGGGGTGACGGGCCTGCTCGCGGCGGGGGCGGTGATCGACGCGCGGGTGCGGGAGTTCGCGCACACGGAGGATCACCGGCTCCGGCTGGCGGTGGCGAGCGGGCTCCGGCCCAAGACGCCGGCGGCGACGGCGCTGCTCGAGGAGCTGTGCCGCGACCCGGTGCCGGAGGTGCGCCAGGAGGCGCGCAAGCGGCTCGGGTCGGCGCGCGAGGTGTCGTGGTGGACGGGCAAGTGGAAGAGCGATCCGATCGCCCGCCTGCGCACCGAGGAGGTGGCGGAGTGCGGGCCGGCGATCGAGGCCATCTCGCGGATCCTCGATGGCCGGAGCTACGAGATCGCGCGCCAGCACGATGAGCTGGTGGGGCACCTGAAGAAGCTGCCGGACCCGCTCCTCATCGAGGTGGCGGAGAACGTCCTGGCGGGCTCGGAGCGCTGGTGGTATCCGCGGCCCGAGCTCGGGGCGCTGATGCTGTCGCGGCCCGGGAGCGAGGACGCGCTCATCCGGCTCTTCCAGCACTGGGGCGAGAACGCCTACTTCCTCGGGGACCAGGCGCTCAGCATGTTCACGCAGCTGCCGGCCGAGCGCCTGCACGAGATCTGCGCGACGTTCCTCCGCCGCGTGGCCACGGCGAGCGACAAGGAGCGCAAGGAGCAGTCGGGGCTGGCGGCGACGCTGGCGCGGGTGGTGGGGAAGGTCTGGCCCAAGGACCTGGATCTCGGTCCGGTGCTGGACGTGCTGCTGTCGCTGCCGGTCGAGGAGGGGCACAGCCTCGACTGGGTGAGCTCGGGGCTCGACGACATCTTCGAGCGCGAGGTGAAGGCGACCTCGGTCCTCGACCGGGTGATGGACGCCTGCGTCGAGGGGTTCCCGGGGCCCTGGGAGAAGCTGCGCTACGGGCTCACCAAGATGCTCGTGCGGCTGCCGCCGGGGGAGCTGCGCGCGCTGGTGGAGCGGATCCTCGACCGGCCGCCGAGCAAGATGACGCAATGGGCGCTCGAGCAGCTGCTCGGGAGGGCCTACGATCCGGAGCGGGATCCGCCCGCGCCGGAGTTCGTGCGCCAGCTCTATGACGACCCGCGCTACCGGCAGTGCATGCGCGATTCGTACGAGCTGCAGCCCAAGGTGTGCCCGCTCCTGCGGGCCGAGCTGCGCGAGGGCAAGCTCGACTTCCGCTCGGCGCGGACGGCGATCTCGGTGCTCGTCCGGGTCTACGGCGGCTCCGAGCGGCAGGACTGGATGTCGCTGCGCTACGACCGGGACATGGAAGAGGAAGAGCGGCGGGTCAAGCTGCGCGAGTCGCTGGTGGAGTTCCTCGGGCCGGAGGCGCTGCAGGGGCCGCCGACCGACGAGGAGTGGGACCTCTACCGGGCGGCGCGGGACGAGCGCGGGCAGGGCGATCGCGACTGGCTCCTGGCCCTGAACCTCATGCCCAGGGGACCGTGGCACCCGGCGGATCGCGCCCTGCTCGATGCCGCGGTGGCGGCGTGGCGTGAGGGCGATGACAGCGCGGGGTATCCCCTGAGCCTCATCCTCGCGGCCAAGCCGATCCTCGAGTACCTGCCGCTCTTCGACGAGCTGATCGCGCGCGAACCGCTCGAGGACCAGGGCCACCTGCGGTCGCAGAAGTGGCACGCCATGGTGCGGCTGGGCCTCAAGCCGCCGGACGAGGAGGACGAGGAGGACGACGAGGACGAGGACGACGAAGACGGGGCCTCGTCCGGCCAGTGGATGGACGAGCCGGAAGAGGACTGAAGACGTGTTATATCGGCGCCTCCCATCATCTTCGTGGCTCAGGGAGGTGCTATGCGTTCACGTCTTTGGCTCCATGGCCTCATCTGTCTGACGATCCTCGGTCCGCTCGCTCCCCGCCCCTCGTTCTCCGCCGCCCGCCCCAAGAAACAGAAGCCCGCCCAGACGCAGGCACCGGCGACGCCGGCGACGCCGAGCCTCACGGAGGCGGGCGTCGACGAGGGCAACCTCGACCGCTCGGTCAACCCCTGCGACGACTTCTATCACTTCGCCTGCGGCGGCTGGGAGAAGACGCACGAGATCCCGCCGGACCGCGCGCGCTGGGGCAGCTTCACCCAGATCGACGAGCGCAACCTGTCCCTCCTGCGCCAGATCCTGGAGGCGGACGCGGCCGGCAAGGGCGACCCGCAGGACGCGTATCGTGACAAGCTCGGCGACTTCTGGGCGGCCTGCATGGATGAAGGGAAGATCGAGGCGGGCGCGGCGCAGGACCTGAAGGCTGAGCTCGGCGCGCTCGAGCGCGTGAAGGACGCGCCCTCGCTGGCGCGCGCGGCGGCCCACCTGCAGCTCGCCTACCCCGGGAACGGGCCCCTGTTCGGCTTCAGCTCGGAGCAGGACTTCAAGGACGCGACCCAGGTCATCGCCGGCTTCGACCAGGGGGGGCTCGGCCTCCCGGATCGGGACTACTACCTCAAGGACGACGGCAAGTTCCCGGGGATCCGCAAGGCCTACCAGGAGCACATGGTCAAGATGTTCGGCCTGGCGGGCGAGACGCCCGAGCAGGCGGCGCGCTCGGCAGAGGCCGTGCTGCGCATCGAGCGGGCCCTGGCCGAGGCCTCGCTGTCGCGCGTGGATCGCCGCGACCCGAACAAGATCTATCACCGCCTGAACCTCGTGGGCCTCGAGTCCACGGCGCCGCGCTTCCCGTGGAAGGAGTTCCTGCGCGAGGCCAAGCACCCGGAGGTCAAGGACATCAACGTGGCGGTGCCGGCCTTCTTCACGGCGCTCAATCAGCTCGTGGCCAAGGAGAAGATGGACGCCTGGCGCGCCTATCTGCGCTGGAACGCGATCCGCGGCGCGGCCCCCTACCTGTCGCGCGCCTTCGTGGACGAGAACTTCCGCTTCTACGGCCAGACGCTCAATGGCCTGCAGGAGCTGTCGCCCCGCTGGAAGCGCTGCATCAACGCCGCCGACCGGGCGCTCGGGGAGGCGCTGTCGCAGCCGTTCGTGCGCGCGACCTTCGGCGCCGAGGGCAAGAAGACGACGCAGGAGATGGTGCTCGCGATCGAGGCGGCGATGAAGGAGAACCTCGACCAGCTGTCGTGGATGGACGCGGCGACGCGCATGGCGGCGCTCGAGAAGCTGCACGAGATCACGAACAAGATCGGCTACCCGGACAAGTGGCGGAACTACGACGCGCTCCTGATCGATCGCGCGTCGTATTTCCAGAACGTGCTGCGCGCGACCGAGTTCGAGTCCCAGCGCGACCTCAACAAGATCGGCAAGCCGCTCGACAAGACCGAGTGGGGGTACCCGCCGACCACGGTCAACGCCTCCTACTACCCGTCGCTCAATCAGATGACCTTCCCGGCGGGCATCCTGCAGCCGCCGTTCTTCGGGCGCGCGGCGTGGCTGGCGGTCAATTACGGCGCCATCGGCATGGTCATGGGGCACGAGCTGACCCACGGCTTCGATGACGAGGGCCGGCAGTTCGACGCCAAGGGCAACCTGCGCGACTGGTGGTCGCCCGAGGTGGGCAAGCGCTTCGACGAGCGCGCCGCGTGCGTGGTCAAGCAGTACGACGGCTACGTGGCGGTGGACGACCTGCACGTCAACGGGAAGCTGACGCTCGGCGAGAACATCGCCGATCTCGGCGGCCTCAAGCTGGCGTGGCGCGCGTTCCAGATGGCGCAGAAGGCGGCGGTACCGAATGACAAGGCCAAGGTCGGGGCGGGCGGGTTCACCCCCGAGCAGCTGTTCTTCCTCGGCACGGCGCAGGCGTGGTGCTCGAAGACCCGGCCGGAGAACGTGCGCGTGCGCGTGGTGACGGATCCGCACTCGCCGCCCGAGTACCGCGTCAACGGGCCGATATCGAACCTGCCGGAGTTCGGGACGGCGTTCCAGTGCCGCCCGGGCAGCCGCATGATGCGCGCCGATCGCTGCGAGGTCTGGTAGCGGCGAGCGCGCAGTTTTTTCGCTCCTTGGGAGGGCCCCGCCCGGGGCCCCGCAAAGCCTGCGGCGAAGGGCGCCGGAGGCGGCTCGTAAGTGCTCGTAGGGACTGGTGGCGGCCGGCGGCATGGAAGCTGCTCTTTCACCAGTCGTCGGGGTCGAGACGGTCCCGCAAGGAGCACGACATGGGCACTACCCCTTTCAAGATCCTCGTCGGTACGGACTTCAGCCCGAGCTCGCTGCGGGCGCTGCGGCACGCGGCGGCGCTGTGCGGGCAGCTCGATGCCCACCTTTATGTGGTCCATGTGCTGCCCATCGGACCGGTGGACGCGCTGAGCAAGGTCTTGCCGTCGCACGACGCGGTGTCGCAGTACCTCGAGGCGCGAAAGCGGCTGGGAGACCTGCGCGAGCAGGAGCTTCCGCCCGGGCTCCCGGTGGAGGTCCACGTACGCCTCGGGCACGTGGTGCGCGGCATGCTCGATGAGATCGATTCGCTCGCGCCCGACATGGTGGTGGTGGGCAGCCACGGCTACGGCGCCGTGTACAGCATGCTGGGCTCGGTGTCGCAGCGGCTGGCGCGGATGAGCCCGGTGCCGGTGCTGGTGGTGCCGACGGAGCAGCACCTCCATGCCATCGCGGAGGACGATCGGCCGGAGCTCCACGGGTCGGTCGCGCTGGCCTTGAGCTGCCGGCACTGCGGCCACATCCTGGCGGCCCACGAACGGGTCCAGCGGTGCACCCGCTGCGCCACGGAGCCGGCGAGCTGGGAGGCCATGCCGATCACGCCGGGCCCGGTGGACAACGAGGCGCCGGCCGTCGGTGAGGCCGTGATCGATACGGACGAGATGCCGGCCCCCAACCAGGAGCCTGCGGCGCTGTTCGGCGTGCAGCCGCCCGGCACCGAAGGGTACGCGGTCAATCCGGAGCTGCGAGTCCGGTACTAAGCCGAAACACATCAGTCGGCTGCATACTGCGGCCTCCTGAGGTGTCCCGGCGGGCCGGTGTGAGTCTTGCCTCATAGGACCCATGGGAGGTGACCCATGAGGTCCATGAGGCCCATGAGACAGTGGTTCGTGCTCTGCGGCTGGCTTGGTATTTGGGCCTGCCTGGCCACAGCCAGGCCCGCCGAGGCGCAGGAGTTCGTCGAGGGACGTCATTCGGTGCGGGCCGGCCTGGGCCTGCTCTCCTACTTCTCGGGCGGGGCCGCGGGCACGAGCGGGGCGTGGGACTTCCGTTACACCTACACCCCCTGGTCGCACTTCGGGGTCGAGGCCGCGTACACGGGCGCCGTGGGCGACGCCATCCGCGGCACCATGGTGGCGACCATCCTGAGCGGGAATGCGCGCGTGAACATCGTTCCCCGGCGGATCACGCCCTTCGTGGCCGTGGGCATCGGCTACGGGGCCTTCAGCAACACGGGCATCGGGCGCGGTGACAACAGCACGCTCGTGATCCCGCTGAGCGGCGGCGCCGACTTCCGCTTGACCCCGCACATCAGCGCCAGCGCCCGCTTCACCTATCACCTGACCCTGGGCGACGCGGTGGGACCGACCAGCGCCCAGGCCGACAACTGGGCGCTCATCGGAGGGATCGGCTCGCGCTTCTGATCCGCGGCGCGCCCGCCGAGTTTCTGGACGGTCGCTCAATCCACGATTCTTGCGCCCGTCCGACGCGATGACCTATGCTCACCAACCGTCGCATGAGCCGCACGGTATCGCAGCCCACACAGACGGACCTCATCGGCCGTTCCCTCGGCGACTTCGTGATCCGCGAGAAGCTCGGGGAGGGCGGCTTTGGCGCCGTCTATCGCGCCGAGCAGGTGCACCTGTCGCGCGAGGCGGTCATCAAGGTGCTGCGCGACCGCCATCAGGCGGACATGCGCATCATCGAGCGCTTCAAACGCGAGGCGCACCTCGCCTCGGCCCTCGAGCATCCCTACACGGCGCACATCTATGCGTTCGGCGCCGAGCTCGATGGTCTCCTGTGGATCGCCATGGAGCTCGTGCGGGGGACGCCGATGGATCGGATCCTCGAGGTCCAGGGCGCCATCCCGATCGAACGCTTCGTCCCCCTGTTCGACAAGATCTGTCAGGTGGTCCACACGGCCCACGAGCACGGCATCGTGCACCGCGATCTCAAGCCGGCCAACGTGATGGTGATCTCGCGCGCCGGCCGGCTCCTGCCCAAGCTGCTCGACTTCGGCATCGCCAAGGGCCTGGGCGGGCCCGAGGCCGGGCCGAGCCCCGGAGGCCAGGGACATCCCGGCCCCGCGGCGGTGGTGGCCCCCTCCGACGGCGCGATGGCCCTCGCGGAGACCGGCGCCGTCGAGGTCGTCCGGGCGGACGGAGAGATCTCGACCGCCCAGACCATGGCCGCCGCCGCGGACGCCGTGGGGCTCGATGCCACGATGGCCCAGGTCGCCACCGCCGAGCGGCTATCGCTGTCCCCCGCTCAGGGCCAGGGCCACGGAGAGGCCGCGGAGGCCGGCCGGCTCACGGTGGGGGTCATGGGCTCGCCGCTCTACATGGCCCCCGAACAATGGGCCGATTCGGCGATCGACGCACGCACCGACATCTACGCGCTCGGCGTGCTCGCTTACGAGGCGCTCACCGGCCGCCCGCCGTTCCACGGCTCGATCGGAGAGGTGTGCGCCGCCCACCAGCGCGCGCCGGTGCCACCGCTCGGCCCGTCGTTCCCGGTGACGCTCGATGCCGTGCTCGCCCGGGCCATGGCCAAGCGGCCGGAGGAGCGGTACCAGACGGCGCTCGCCTTCGGCGCGGCGTTCCGCGACGCCGTGGGCGCGAGTGAAGAGGCCGTCAACCTGCCCGGGCTCGACGAGGAGCTGAGCGCGACGCTGATGGCCCGGGCGCCGCGCCCCATCGCGCAGGTGGTGGCCGCGCTGCGGGCGGCGCGCAACATTCACCAGGCGCGCGATCGCATGGTGGACGTGGCGCGCGTGTCCCTGCGCTACGTCGGCCTCCTCTGCCTGGCCTGCTGCTCGCACAAGGGCGGCAAGGAGAACAGCGACGTGGTGCGCCTGCTCGTGCGCAAGCTGAGCCAGGAAGGGCTCGGCGCGGCGGAGTGGGCACGCCTCGGGCGGGAGCTATGCCGGCCCTTTGCCCACCAGCGTTACGCCTATCCGGTGCCGGAGCTGGTCTCGCTGTACTTCTCCGAGGCGGCCACCGGCACCGAGCCGTCGATCGAGCTCGCGCAGGCGGCAGAGGCGGGCTCGTACCTGACGCTCGCGGCGCTCGACGAGTTCCGCGAGCTCAAGACGGCGCTGTTCAACCCCGCGCAGAGCGAGGAGCAGCTGCGCGAGCTCATGGGCCGGTACCTCGCCCGGTTGTCCGTGATCCTGTCCCAGCTGTCGTTCCTGTCGGACTATCCGCTCGCGGTGCCGCGGGAGGGCCACCTCGAGGTCTGGATGGGCACCTCGAGCACGCTCCGTCCGGCGCCCGTGCGCCATCGGCTCGAGGCCGGGCAACCCGTACTGCTCGACCAGGACGGCATCCCGGTGCTGTCGCTGTGGCCGCTCCTCCAGGCCGGTGAACCCACACCGGGGGCGCCGCTCGAGCTGTTCCTCTTCGAGGGCAAGGGGCGGCACGGCGCCAAGCTGGTGGCGATGCCCGCGGGCTTCGAGCGCCACGATGAAGCGCCCTGGCAGTGGTTCCGCCAGCACTTCTTCGGCCTGGGCGACGAGGCGGAGAAGCGGCAGGAGGTCGAGGAGGCCCCCTACCTCGGGCTCATGTCCTTCTCTCCGGCGCAGGCCGGCCTCTTCTTTGGTCGCGAGCGAGAAGCGGAGAGCGTCCTCAACCGGCTGCGCGTGCAGCCGCTCCTGGCGGTGGTGGGCCCCTCGGGCGCGGGCAAGAGCTCGTTCGTGCAGGCCGGCATCGTCCCGGGGTTGCCTGGCGGAACGCAGGTGATCACGGTGCGCCCGGGCACGGCGCCGGCGAGCACCTTGATCGCCCGCCTGGGCGAGCGCGGCCTGCCCACCGCAGCGCTCGCCGCGGCCTTCGAGGAGCGCCACGCCAAGCCGAACCCCGCTCACTTCGAGGCGCTCGGGATGACCCTGCGCGGCGCGGCCGCGGCCATCCCCGTCCCGGGGCTCGTGGTGCTCGTCATCGATCAGTTCGAGGAGCTGTTCACGCTCTGCACCGACCCGCACGAACGCCGCCTCTATGGGGAGTGGCTGGCGCGCGCCGCTCGCTCGGCCGACGACCGGGTGCGCATCATCCTCAGCCTGCGGGACGACTTCCTCGTGCGCGCCAAGGAGCTGTCCGGGCTCTCCGACCGGCTGACGCAGGGGCTCGAGCTCCTCACCACGCCGGCGCACGAGGACCTCGTGCGCATCCTGGTCGAGCCGGCGCGACGCTTCGGCTACGAGTTCGACGATCGCGAGCTGCCCGAGGAGATGGCCCGGTCGGTCGTGGGGCAACCGGGGGCGCTGCCGCTCCTCGCCTTCACCGCCGCCAAGCTGTGGGAGCTGCGCGACCGCCAGTTCCGACAGCTCCTGCGCAGCGCCTACCAGGGCATGGGCGGCGTGGGGGGGGCGCTCGCCCGACACGCCGAGGAGATGCTCGGGCAGATGCCGCGCGAGGAGCAGCGGCTCGTCCGCGAGGCGTTTCGCCGCCTGGTGACGAGCGAGGGCACGCGCGCGGTGCTGACCGGCCCGGAGCTGGAGCAGGTGCTCGGCAGTACGAACGAGGCGACCCACGTGCTCGAGAAGCTGGTGCAGGCGCGCCTGCTCATCGCCTCGGAGGGCGACGGTGGCCTCGAGCGTATCGAGGTGGTGCACGAGGCGCTCCTGTCGGCCTGGCCGCGCCTCGTGCGTTGGCGCTCCGAGGACGCCGAGGGTGCGCGCCTGCGCGACCAGCTGGCGGCGGCGGCCCGGCAGTGGAACGAGCGCGGGCGACCGAGCGGCCTCCTGTGGCGCGACGACGCCTGGATCGAGTTCCAGCTGTGGCGCACCCGCTACCAGGGCAAGCTGACCGAGCTCGAGGAGGCCTTCGCCACGGCGAGCCAGGCGCAGGCGAGCCGTGCCCGGCTGCGCAAGCGGGCGCTCATCTCGCTGGCCATCGGCGCGCTCGCGCTGGCCACCCTGCTCGTCACCTGGCAGCGCAACAAGACGCGCCTCGAGCTGCTCAGCCTCTACGAGGAGCAGGGCCGGCAAGAGCTGCTCGCCGGCCACCCGGATCGCGCCATCGTCTACTTGAGCGAGTCCTACAGCGGCGGCAACGACAGCGCCTCGCTGCGCTCCCTCCTCGGCCAGGCGATGCAGCAGTTCGACCACGTCCAGGCCCGGTCCCTGGTCGGCCACCGCGACTGGGTGCACTCCGCCGTCTTCAGCCCCGACGGCAAGACCCTCCTCACCGCCAGCGCCGACCGGACCGCCAAGCTCTGGGACGCGGCCACCGGCAAGCCCCTCGCCACCCTGGAAGGGCACGGCGGAGCGCTCACCCGCGCCGCCTTCAACGCCGACGGCACGAAGATCGTCACCGCCAGCTTCGATCACACGGCCCGCATCTGGGACGCCGCCTCGGGGCGCCTCCTCACCACGCTCACCGGCCACCAGGCGAGCGTCTCGGACGCCACCTTCACCGCCGATGGCCGCGACGTCGTCACCGCCAGCTTCGACGGCCGTGCGCGCGTCTACGACGCCGCCTCCGGTCAGCTCCGGCACACCCTCGAAGGCCACCGCGGCAGCGTCAACGCCGTGGCCTCGAGCCCCGACGGCGAGCTCATCGCCACCACGGGCAACGACGGCCAGGTCAAGCTGTGGTCGCGCGACAAGGGCGAGCACATCCGGTCCCTCACCGGGCACATGGACGCCGTCAACTCCATCTCGTTCAGCCCCGACGGCACCCAGTTCGTCACCGCCAGCGCCGATGGCACCGCCCGGCTCTGGGACCGCCGGAGCCAGCAGATCCAGACCACGCTCGAGGGGCACTCGGCCATCGTGTACTCCGCCGTCTTCAGCCCCAACGGCTCCCGCATCGTCACCGCCAGCGTCGACCGCAAGGCCAAGGTCTGGGACGCCAAGAGCGGCAAGCTCCTCGCCGACCTCGGCGACGACTCCTCCTTCATCCACGGCGCCGCCTTCAGCCCCGACGGCGGGCAGGTCGTGACCGCCGGTTACGATCACACGGCGCGGCTGTGGAACGTGGCGCTCGAGACGCGCAGCGCCCAAGAGATCAGAAAAATCGTCGCCACCCGCGTCCCCCTCGAGCTGGAAGGAGAGCGCCTCATCGCCAATCCCCTCGTGGCTGCGGATCACCCGATCATGGCGCCGTCGTCGAGCCTGGCCATGCGCATGCCGCCCGCCTCAGCAGGGGTGCCGATGCTCAAGACCTACGAGTTCGAGACCCTGCGTCTCAACGAGCGGGGCGAGAAGCTCGGCCAGCGCAAGCTCGAGGCCCGCTACTTCAGCGAAGATCTCGGCGGCGGCGTACAGCTCGACATGGTGCTCATCCCGCCCGGCACCTTCCTCATGGGCTCGCCGCCCACCGAGCGGGACCGCAACGAGACGTCGGAGACGCAGCACCCCGTGGCGGTGCGCTCCTTCTATATGAGCAAGTCCGAGGTGACGCAGGCCGTGTGGCAGGCGATCATGGGCCAGAACCCGTCGAAGTATCCGGGCGGGGACAACCCGGTCGAGGCGGTGAGCTGGTTCGACGCCATGGAGTTCTGCGAGCGCCTGTCGCGGCGCACCGGCAAGCTCTACCGCCTGCCGAGCGAGGCTGAGTGGGAGTACACCTGCCGCGCCGGCACCACCACGCCGTTCGCCTTCGGCGACACCATCACCACCGAGTACGTCAACTTCGACGGCAACTTCGCTTATGGCGCGGCGCCGCATGGCGTCCTGCGCAACCGCACCATCCCCGCGGGCAGCCTGGGCATGGCCAACGCCTTCGGGATCTACGAGATGCACGGCAACGTCTGGGAATGGTGCATGGACTGGTATCACGACACCTACCAGGGCGCGCCCACGGACGGCAGCGCCTGGGAGATGCCGCCCAGCCAGGCGCGCGTCCTCCGCGGCGGCTCCTGGGATAACGGCGGCCTCAACAGCCGCTGCGCCAATCGCAACGCCGGCGCCCCCGTGAGCAAGTTCGTCGGTCGCATCGGCTTCCGCGTCGCCGCCGTCCTCGATTCTTCCTCTCGCTAAATAGCTGAGCCGCGCACGCCCTCCCGATCGTCCCCCTGATCCTTGCCGGACCGTTGCCGCCGGCCCTCCATGCCAAGCCCACCCTTGCCGCCAGACGCTCGGAGCAAAAGCGGTAAAGCACAGGGCCACCGCCCGCCCAGGAGTCATCTGCCGATTTACTGCTCGCTTCCATACAGTGAGAGCGGATACATTGTTTATGGATGGAAGGAGGTGCGCATGCGCCACTGCTGGTTGAAAATCGCGAGTGTTTCCGCATTGTTCATGGGTAGCCTCGGCCTGGCTGGGATGGCGCTGGCCAAGCCCAAGTCGCCGAGTGAGCTGGCCAAGGACCCGGTCGTGCGGACGGCGCCCCGCAAGGTGGTCCGGCAGACCCAGGTGCAGAACACGCAGCCTCCCCGGGCACCAGGCGTCCGGGTCTACCGCGATCCCGACACCGGAGAAATCCGTGAAGGCACCCCCGAAGAGACCCAGAAGCTCGAGGCCCAGAGACAGGGGAATGTCACCCCCACCCTGGCCCCACCATCGTCCCTCCGCCAGATCACCTTCAGCGACGGTTCGGTCGCCGTCGAGCTCGACGACAGCTACATGACCCACCTGATCGTCGAGCGGGCCGCAGACGGCACCCTGCACATGCGCTGCAAGGCCGCCGGCGAGACGTCCCACACGCCCCCCCCCGCCGCCGCCCCTGCGACCCCTCCCCGCATCGAGATGGAGTGAAGCATGAAGCGGCATTCTACCTGGCTGTGCTCGTCCATCCTGGCGGTCGCCCTCGGCTACGCCGCCCCCGCGCTCGGACGGGCCAAGATCACCATCATCAATATCAACGGCCCCGGCGTGGGCCTCAACGACCCCACCCCCGCCGCACCCATCGGAGGCAATACCGGCACCACCATCGGCCAGCAGCGGCTCATCGCCCTCCAGTACGCCGCCAACCTGTGGGGGGCGGCGCTCGACAGCAGCGTCGAGATTCGCATCCAGGCCAGCTTCGTACCGCTCGAATGCACCAACACGTCCGGGGTCGTGGGCTCGGCCGGCCCCCTCAACATGCTCCACGACTTTGCCGGGGCCGAGCAATCGGGCACCTGGTACCCCGCGGCGCTCGCCAACAAGCGCGCCGGCATGGACCTCTTCCCGCCCAACCTCTCCCTCGGACAGGGCAGCGATGACGTCCGCGCGTACTTCAACATCAACGTCGGCCAGCCCGGGTGCATGACCAACACCCCCTGGTACTACGGGATCGACGGACGGCACCCCCCGGCCACCATCGATCTCGTCGTCACGGCCCTCCACGAACTCAGCCACGGCCTCGGGTTCTTCACCCAGGCCAACGGCCTGACCGGTGCGCTCTTCAACGGCCTACCCGACGCCTTCACGAGCCACCTCTACGACACCACGCTCAAGAAGAGCTGGCCCGAGATGACCGACGCCGAACGCCGCTTCTCCGCCGTCAACGCGCGCCGCGTCATATGGACCGGCGCCGAAGTGACCGCGGCCGTGCCGCACCAGCTCACCGTAGGCTCTCCCAGCCTGACCATCGAAGGCCCGAGCAGCATCGCCGGCGATTACTCCGTGGGCCTGGCCACCTTTGGCGCGCGGCTCACCCTGCAGGGCCTGCGCGGCACCGTCGTCGCCGCGCGCGACGCAGCCGACGCGGCCGGCCCCTTGACGAGCGACGCCTGCTCGCCCCTCCTCAACCCGGAGGAGGTGGCCGACCACATCGCCTTCGTCGATCGCGGCACCTGCACCTTTGCCACCAAGATCCGCAACGCACAGAACGCCGGCGCCATCGCCGTCATCATCGCCGACAACGCGCCCGGCAACCCGCCGCCCATGATCGGCGGCATGAACACCGGCGACCTCACCATCCTCTCGGTGCGCATCACCCAGGCCGATGGCAACACCCTCCGCGCGCAGCTCGCCGCGGGCGTGAGCGCGCGCATCGGCCTCAAGCCCGATCAGTATGCCGGCGCCGACCCGAGCGGCCGGGTGCTCATGTACACGCCCTACCCGTTCGAGTCGCTCTCGTCCATCGTCCACTGGGAGCGCGTCGCCTACCCGAACCTCCTCCTCGAGCCGGACATCAACAACGACCTCACGCAGAACCTCGACCTCACCCTGCCCCTCCTGCACGACATCGGTTGGTTCCCTGACAGCGACCTCGACGGCGTGCCGAACGCGAGCGATCAGTGCCCCAACACCGACACCAGCCTCGGCACGGTCGTCATCCAGGGTTGCGACTCGGGCGTATCGAACGTCCTGTTCAAGACCGGCTGCACGATGCTGGATCTCGTGAATCAGTGCACCTCGGGCGCCGGCAACCACGGCGGCTACGTGAGCTGCGTCTCGAACCTGACCAACGACCTCAAGAAGCAGGGCTACATCAGCGGCGCGCAGAAGGACTCGATCCAGGGCTGCGCCTCCCAGGCATCCATCCCGTGATGTGACCGCCCTCCCCTCCCTCCCCTCCCGCCGCGCGCTCGTTGGACGGCACAGTGTCTCCCTTTGACGGCAGCCTGGATACCGACACCACGAGCCCCGCCCTCCGGCCCTCTGTTCCAAACCCCGTGTTTCGGTTTAACTCCATAGCAGGGCCATCGAAGCGCCTTAATCTAAGGAACGACATGAGCGAGCGAGATCATAGAGACGGATCGGCCGAGCCCCCCTTTGCCGTCGGCATGCGCGTGCGCGTCATCGCCACCGGCGCCACCGGCGTCGTGGTCGAGGTGTTACGCCGCTTCTCCGCCGTGGACGTCGATCTCGGCGACGGCGTCACCGCCGAGTTCGAGTACGACGAGCTGGTCGAGATCCCCCGCGCCGAGGCGTAGCCCGGCCGCGTCCCCTCTCAGCGCGCGATCACCAGATACGCGTCCGACCACCAGTAGCCGCAGAGGCGCTCCGCGCGCACGTCCGAGAACCCCGCCTGCTCGCACGCCGCGACCCAGCCCCTGACCGGCTGCTCGAAGTTCTGGTTCACGCCCCCGCTGAAGAGACCGATCAGGATGGGCACGAGGAAGCCCTGCGCCACGAGCGTCCGATCCTCCATGTACTCGGCGACCCCGCGCTCGTAGCGCTCCAGCAGGAACGCCGCCCGCGCCGGCCCGTGCTCGTCGTCGAACGTCACCGCATCGAACTCGGCGATGAGCAGCTCGTCGCAGCGCCGGCGGAGCCAGGCCAGGCCCTCGGCCCGGAGCGCCGGCGGAATGCACTGCAGGCTGAAGGTCGCCTGGGCCACGTCCCAGCGCCCCTCGGCCTTCTGCGCGAATGGCTCCAGGGTGGTGTGGTGCGCCGTATACGCCACACCGCGCCGCTCCAGCTCGGCCGTCACGTGGGCCAGCATCGGCGCCGAGGGCTCCACCAGATCCACATGACCCACGAGGCCCGCCCCGATCACCCGCTCATCGAGCGCGCTCAGCAGCGCCAGGCCGTCACCGACGCCGATGTCGAGCAGGCGAATCGGCCCCTGCCGCCGATAATGACCGCGCAGCGCCTCGGCCACCCGCTCATAGAGGAACCGATTCCCGCCTCCACGGATGAACGCGGCGAACGCCTCCCCGTCCGCATAGAGGGACGCATCCCGCCGGTCCTGCCTCAGGTAGCGGCCGATCTCCTGGCTGAGCACGCTGCCCGGCGCCATCTCCGCCGCCCGTGCAGCGTGCACACGAGCCACCGCCAGCTCGCCGCCGGCATAGGCGAGCAGCGCGGCATACAGCGCCGCGCGCGAAGACACCGGCGTGACATCGCGCAGCGCGCCGGCGCCACCCTCCCGGTAGATCTGCCAGATCGGCTCGCAATCCGTCGCTGAATTCATGGACCCTCGCTCGGTCGCATACCGGCGTCAGACATAGGCGCGCGCGACCCGACACCCTGCCGTTGTTACACCAACATCCAGCACTCCGGCGGGGGATATCGGCCTTCCGCAGCCCCGCGCTTGCGCACGTGGAGTGCATCACCTCCGGAGGACAACCATTCAGGAGATGGGTCCATGCCCTTCAAAGCACTTCACAAGTGGGTCTCACGTCTTACGATCCTCACCCTGGCGACGCTCGGCGCCCTCGCCGGCTGCGGCGGGAACAACACGCAACCAGAGCCCACTGTGCGGCTCAACGAGCGCCAGATCACCGCGGTGGCCAGGGACGCCAACCAGGCCGAGGTCGATCAAGGCAATTATGCCCTCACCCAGGTCACCGAGGGCCCCGTCCGTGACTTCGCGCAGCGCATGGTCCAGGAGCACCAGATGGCGCTCCAGCGCATGGCCCAGCTCGTCGCCGCCGCCGAAGAAAACGACGTCAGCCGCCAGCTCCAGGCGCAGGCCAACAGCGTGTTCGATCGCCTCCGCAACCCCGGGGCGAACGACTTCAGCCTCGTCTACATGTGCGGCCAGCTCGTGCTCCACCAGCGCGTGCTCCAGGTGATCGACAACCGCCTCGTCCCCGACGCCACCACGGAGCCGCTGCGCTCCCTCATCACCGACATGCGCAGCACCGTGCTCATGCACCGCGACCAGGCGCGCCAGATCCTGGATCAGATCATCAACACCCAGGACGACAACGGGCGCAACAACGCCTGCGTCCGAGCCGGCTTCGATCCCTACATCGCCGACTGACGGACCGCCGTCATCTCATCCTGAGGGGGAGCGAGCCGACTCGAGGCGTGATTCAGTGAGAGCTGCCGAACGAACGGTCGAAGAGCGCTTGAATGGCGGCGCGGCCATTGTCCGCGAGGAAGCGGGTGCCGGTGCCGGCGAACTGCGGATGGCTGATGACCGGGTTCTCGACCTTCTTCCACGCATCGCCCGACCAGTTGAACCAGGCGTCCTGGTCCTGGTCGAAGACGAAGAGCGGCTTGTTGCACAGCTTGGCGAACTCCGCGCCCCAGCCCGTGCCGCCCTTGACCGTGTTGTCCGGCAGGATCTTGCCGACCACGTAGATTTCCTGGCCGCTGTTCACCTGATGCCAGATGCTCTGCAGCACCTTCTTGAAGAGCACCGTGTCGGTGAACGGCCGGTTCATCAGGCGACTCACGTACGACAGGCTGACGTCACCCCGCCCGAGCTCGGCGGCGGTGAGCACCCGGATGCCGCGGTTGCGGGCGTCCTTGTGCCCCTCGAACGTGAAGTTGACCTCCTCGATCCCGTGCCGCTCGGCGGCGGCCCCGAACTCGGCCTCGGCGCCACCCGCGGCGCCGCTATACAACACGCAGTCTTTGCGATCCATGTCCTCTCATCTCCCAATCTCGTCGACGACCCCGCCGGCGGACGGCGCGATTATTCATAGCTCGTGCGGCGCGTCAATGACGAGCTACTTCGCCTCGCACTTGGCCTTGAGCTCCGCGTTGAGCGCGTTCTTGGCCTGCAGCGCCGGGCAGACGTGCTCGCGATAGGAGTCGCTCTCGCTCTTGCCCAGCGCGGCGAGGAGGGGCCCCTTCACCTCGTTCCAGCACGTCTTCTGCACGATCTCGGTGACCTCGGGGAGCCATACCCCTTCGTCCAAGGTGGCGACGAGGGTCTGATGGAACTCCGGCTCCTTGCACACCGCCTTGCCCGAGCGCGCGAGCGCCATCTTGAAGAACGGGAACGCGGTGTCGGCCACCAGGCGGCTGACCACCAGCTTGGCCGCCCGCAGCGGCAGGTCCGTGGTCACCGTGTCCGCCTGCACGAACTCCTCGAGGCCGGTGAGCCACTTGTCGTCGCCGCGGTTGTGGCGGGAGAGGCTGTAGGAGTACTGGAAACTCTTGAGGCCGACCTCGGCCCGCTTGGCCATGAACGGCCGCGACTGCTTGAGGAAGGCGTAGCGCTTGAGGAGACGCCCCATCTCCTCGAGCGGCAGCGCCGCGTCGCGGTCCTCCTTGATCTCGAAGGTCCCGAGATAGCTCGTGCACCCGCGCTCGGCGATCCCCTGCCACTCGGCGTTGCGCTTGGAGGGGGGGATATCCTCGAGGTGCTCCACCAGCTCCTGCCAGGAGCCTTGTTTCTCGAGCGCCTTCAGGTCGGCCATCTCGTAGGTCGCGGCCGCCGCGGCGTGCGCCCCGGCGACGAGGAGGGACAGACAGAGCAAGGGACGTATCCGCATCATGGCCGGATCCTACGACGCCCCCTCGCGGTCCAGCAACGGAATGTCGGCACGTAGAAACCTGCCGTTATCAGAGTGTCTTCATGTACTCCACGAGCTGCCAGCGCTGCTCCTCCGTGAAGGGCACTCCGTCCGGCGTGGCCAGGAACTCATGGCCAGCGTTGCTGTTCCCCTTGTGTCTCACATCGAAGACGAACGGCGTGTAGCCATCGGCCGTCTTGGGCTGCTCCATCGCGTAACCGACGCGCACCGGATCGTACTCACGGCTGCCGAGCGGGAAGGTCTTGCTGCGCTGGGCCGCGGGCAGCAAGAGCTCATACAGGTTGGGCACCGATCCATTGTGGAGGTAGGGCGCGGTCGCCCAGATCCCATTGAGAGGCCGGGCTTTGTACCCTGCGGGGGACTGGCACGGGCTGCTCGTCCGCGCCGCGTGCTCCTCGATGAACGACTTGATCGACTCCCCCGGATGCCTGAGCAGCGATCCAACGACCGCGTTGATGAGTGGATTCAACCCCGTCGTGCGATCGTCGTTCTTGGAAGTACCGATCACCTGGCCTGCAAGCACCCCGGACTTCTTCCCGTTGTAGATCCCCGCCTGGTAGATGCGGTCGTTCATGTTGAAGAGCTCTGTGGGGTCGGTCCCAAGGGCATCGATGGGGGTAATGGGGGCAACGTACGTCGTCGTGATCGCTTTATCGCGTGGGATGACACGATGGCACCCGGCACATGCGCTCTCGAAGAGCACTCTACCCCGGTCGGCCTTGGCTTGATCGATCGGGGGGAAGACGGACGCCGGCCAGGCCGGCGGGGCCAGCTCCCGGACCCAGTCCTCGTACTTGCCCAGGTTCTCGATCATCAGACTCGACTCGTACGTATCCCCCTGGGTGAGCTTGATGTGTCCGTAGGCGCCGATGACCTCTCCGCCGTTGCGGACGAGGGCCCCCGCGCCCCTCAGGTTGGCCGCAAAGCCTGTCCATTGCACCACATCCGACTGATCGGTGCCCCACAGGAACGGGTAGCTCGCCGGCGCGTCCGACGGCTTGGCGTTCTCCGGGATGCCGGGCAAGACCGACATGGTCTGGTTGAAGATGAACCCGATCGCATCGATGCGACCGAACCCGTACTCGACGGGGGCTTTGTTGATCTCGTTGCGCGCGTGGAGCACCTCCGTCTGGGACATCAGGTCCTTGCGGAGCGTGCTACGCGCCTCGGGCGAATCGGCGCCCTTCAGCACGCCCTTGGCGAACCGATCGAACTTCGCCTGATCGTCGAGCGTGGCCTTCAAGGCCGCCACGAGCGCGACGTTCATTGAATTGAAATCGGCCAGCGTCGGCGCGCCATCGATCCGGATGGCCATCGTCTGCCGCGTCTTCGGGTTCGTGTACTCGATCTGCCCGGTGTGACAGCTGGCGCAGGCCATCCCCAGCCATTCCCTGCCGGACGCATCTTTACCCTTGGTCCACCCCACGGGCAGCCCGTCCGGGTTCGATGAGGTCTTCTTTCGGGGCAGATAGCGGAAGCGTTCGATGTGGGCCGGATCGAGGAAGGCCTTGTTGCTGTCCTTCTGCTCGAGGACCTGGGCCCAGGCATAGGGAATGATGTCGGAGCCCTGCGGGGTGTTGTAGAACGCCTGCTGGGTATCGTCGGTCCAGCCTTGATCGAGCTCGATCACGTCGCCATAGGCGTCCGCGACGCGCTCTCCTCCCCAGATGATCTTGCCTTGTTGCGACGCTCGCCAGCAAGCGCCGAGGAAGATCCCAGCCAAGGCAGCCCAGCACCATGTCCGAAATTTCAATCTCATGAAGCCCTCCAGTGTTGCTGTTTCGGTGAGCTGCGCGCCGTCTCTTGCCCCGACGTCGCAAGAGGGCGTGTCCTGCCGGCCGCTGCACAGAGGCCGGCAGGACAGCGGTTGGCTCTCGTCCTAAGCACGAGCGATGCCATCAGCAGAGAACGCTTCCTCCCCGCATGCGGACGATGCGGACGGGGTCGCGCGCCGGTCCGGCAATGGATTGCCAGATCGCCCTCGCGAGCCCTGGCAACCCATTGCCAGCCCTGGCAATCCATTGCCACGCTCCCAGAGCGGTTGTGGAGACGCGCTACGTTCTGGGTGAGTCCGGGGAGGTGCGGGAGACTGTGCCGGGCAGGATGGCGGCCACCAGGCAGTTCACCACCAGATTGGCCGCCCGCAAGGGGAGCTCACGCATCATCGCCCGCCTGCTCGAGGAGCGTGCGCCCCCGAGCGCGATGCAGGCAGACGCCGAGGTACGATGTGAGCCGCGGAGGCGGCGCGAGGCCCGCGGCGAGCGCGCGGGTATTGTCGAAGACCGCGTCTCCCTCGAGGAAGCGCAGGCACCGGGCGAGCGTCTCGCGGGCCTCCGGATCTCCGCAAAGCGCGGGCGCAGCGCGGGCTGCCCAGACGGCAGCCGGCACCCTCTCGTAGCTTCGCACCGCGCCCGTGACGAGCGCGAAAGCGGCCTCGATCTCCTCCCACGAGACGCCGCCGAGACCGGCGGAGAGATGATAACGCCGGTGGGAGAGGGCAGGCGCAAAGAGCAGGTGCTCGATGGCGCAGGACAACCAATCGACCGGGACCGCGTCGAGGCGTTGCTCGCGCCTCCAGGGTAGGCACGCGATCCGATCGATGAGGCGAAGGGCCCAGAACAGGCTGGCCGATGGCTCGCAGCCGAGCCGCGTGTGACCGATCGCGAGCGACGGCCTGATCACGACCAGCGGGAGCCCGAGCAGCCGCTCGAGGGCCTGCTCGACGATCACCTTGTCGGCGAGGTACGGGAGCACCGGCTCGCTACCGGGGGAATCGTCTTCGGACACGAGGCCCGTGCGTTGCGCCCCGCAGCTCCAGGCGCTCCCTACGTAGACGAAGCGCTCGAGGCGTCGCGAGCGCAGCGCGAGCCGGGCGAGCGCCCGCGTGCCCTCCAGGTTCACCCGCGGCCCGTGTGCGCTCCCGTCCACCGCGAAGTGGACGACATGGCTCACCTCGTCGAGCGGCGGCCCGCTCAGCGCATCGAGGCGCTCGAGGTCACCGGCCACCACGGTCAGACGGGCCGCCGTGGCGCTCGAGAGATCCGAGAAACGTCGCAGGGAGGCGTGCACGCGGGCGGTGGGCGAGAGCTCGCCTCGGCCCCGTGCCAGCGCCATCAGGCGGAGGTCCGGGTACTCGTCGAGCAGGCGCATGGCGAGGGCGCCTCCGAGAAAGCCGGTCGCCCCGGTGACCAGCACCATGCGCATCGGATCTCTCATCCCTGGGTGGGGATCAGCTCGCCGAAGCCGCCATCGGCCCGGCGCTTGAAGAACGCGCGCTGGACCGCGTGAACCCCCCGACGCAGCAAGGAAGGACGCGTGAGGACCAGAGGCCTGACCTCGCCGACCTCGTCCACGCCCTTGAGGAACAGGTGAAGGCCCTGTTGCTGCCAGGCGAACAGGATCGGCTCCAGATCGACGGCCGGCCGGGCGTACCGAGCCTGGATGAGCACGACGCGCCGGATCCCTGCCGTCCCCAGCAGGGCCGCCGACGGGAAATCCGCCGCCGTGCAGACCGACCGGTTATCGAAATCGCCAGCCTGGACGGCGCGCCCCTGCCCCATCCGATCGGCGTCGAGCAAGAAGGCGGG
>DATAGU010000234.1:0-26696 GCA_036263495.1 Polyangia bacterium
TACTAGCTTCATCAGTCGCTCGACGATTCTCACGGTTCCCTCCTTGCCCCGCAAGGGGCCTCAGGGACCGGACACAAAAAACTTTACGCTACCCGCCGTCAGACAAGCCTGTCCTCCGCTCGCTCACTCGGTGACTGACGCAGTAGTGCTAGAGCGTGTCGGGAAATTCACTGGGCATGGAGCGCACCGCAGAACCGGGGCGAATTGCTCACCGAGGCTCTGAGGGCATCGGTGAGGTCCCCTCCCCGCATCTGTGTTCCTCCTCTCCTCATCCTTACCCCACCAGCGCCACCTTCTTCCGATGCGCCAAGCCTCGGACCAGCTTGTTGAGGTTCAATCCGAGCACGGCCCGTTGCCCACAAGTCGCCATCATCTCCGCCGAGCGTGCGGCAGGACGATGAAATCCATAGCGTCCGCTCTGAGGACGCGCAAGGCGCCTGTATGAAAGACGGACGCCCGCAGCATAACCCGCGTCGGATGGTTGAACCCCTATGTTCCACCCACAGCGTTAAGAGGGTGTTTGAAAACCCCTCTGCGAGAGCGAAATTGGCCTCAGCGGTGCTTTCAGGGCAGTAGTTCAGGCAACTGCAGCGACGGAGCTGCGCGGCGCGCGATGTGTTAGCAGATGGATCGAGTGTTTTCAAACATTCTCTAATAGTTTCATGCTCTTACGGCATACTCAGGATGGGATCCACACCCCCGGCATCGGCATCGAGCAGGTACTTGCCAATCTGGTTGCCAGTCAACCATCGCTCACGGCGGTACACAAAAAAGTCATATCGCAGCCCTAACTTGTCTTCCTTGCGCTTGAGCCGTACCCCGAAGACCTGGACTCCTGACGGCAAGGACGCCACGATGGCCCGATCCACTGCATTGGCTTTGCCGTCTACAATGAATGTCTCGACGTCATCATATTTGCGTTCGTACACTTGAGCGACCAATTCCAATGATCCTTGGTACACAAGCCGTTTCATGAGCGGAGCATATCGCGGCGCGAGATACTGGGTTCGCTCGCGTCCAAATAACGCCACCAGGTCCTCTGGGGTCATGACCATCGATGCCATCAGATCACGAACTCGCTCTCGCTGATCCTTCTGAGCTGCTGTGAGAACGTCGAGCCATAGCTCGCGCAACCCCTCACCGGTGGGGGCATAGATCCTGGGTGGCGGAGGCGGCTGGTCATGATCGCTGGCCGGCGCCGATGATCGGCAACCCAGCCAATTCCCCAAGACCAAGGTCAGAGCCAACACCCAGACGGCATAACGTCCCCAGGCGTGGGCCTCCCTTTGCCCGGTCACCCCATCACCGGCGTAGCTCACGCTCTATCTCCCGCTGTGCATCTCTTTCCTTGGAGGTCTGCCGCCGGTCATAAAGTTTCTTGCCCCTACACATGCCGAGCAGCACTTTGATACGCCCGTTCTTGAGGTACACTTCGAGCGGGATCAGCGTGTAGCCCTTCTCTCGAATAGCGCGCCCCAGTTTCTCGATCTCCTCTTTGTGCAGCAGCAGTCGCCGTTCGCGCTTGGGGTCGTGATTCCAGCGATTGGCCTCCTTGTACTCATTGATTTGCATCTGGAGGAGATACATCTGCCCATCGTGTAGCTGAGCATATGCGTCGCTCATGCTGGCGGCGGCGGCGCGCAAGGACTTCACTTCCGAACCGCGCAGCTCGATGCCCGCTTCGACAGTCTCGATGACCTCATACTCGTGTCTTGCCTTGCGGTTGCGCACGAGGACTTGTTGTTCGGTGGGTCGCATCGCGTGAGGGTCGCATCATGGCAACGCTCGGGCCAGTGTCAAGACGTCCACTCGCGCGGCGTCCGCATCGTGGAGCGCCTGGGTGCATGCTGCCAGCGTTGCTCCGGTTGTCAGGATATCGTCAACCACGCAGAGATGCGCGCCAGCGATCGCGGCCCTGCCCGCAGCGCGGAAGGCATGCCGGAGATTGCGCAAGCGTGCGGCCCTGTCGAGCGTGGCCTGCGGCGGCGTATCTTCTATTCGCACGAGGAGCTCTCGTACTGGCGGATGCGTCCTGCGGCGAGCCAATCGCACCACGAGTCCGGCCTGATTGAACTCTCGCATCCGGAGCCGACGCGGATGAAGTGGCACGGGTACAAAAGCATCCACGCTTGCCGGCAATCTATCCAGCAGCGGCGCAAACAGCTGCGCGAGCGGTCGCGTCAGCTCGGGTCGCGGCTGTGGACCTAGCTTCCAGCGCCGCACTGCGCTCGCCAAGGCTCCGCCGAAGACAAAACCAGCGATCCCGGCTTGCCAGGGGGGCGGTCGCCGCAAACAGCTTAAACAGCACACCCTTTCTGCCGCTTCATCCTCTCCTGAGGAAGGTGTCGGTAGCCCACACCGCGGGCATGCGGGCCAAATCGGCTCGAGTGTCTCGGTGCAACCGGGACAAAATGGTGCATCCTCGAGCGTGATTCGATCACAGGCCGCACAGGTCGCGGGAAGAACCACCGAGACCAGTCCATTCCAAACGGAAGCCAGCACAACCCATCTTCGGCCGCACTTCCCGAAAGTTGCTTACGTCCGGTCCAAAAACTCAGCGTCCCGGCAGTTCCACGAGCAAATCGACGAGCGCGGCCAGCCGTACCAGCGCCTCGCTCTCGCCCGCCACGAGTCGCGCGCTTAGGTGAGACTCGCGCACCCGATAACAGATCCCCTGTCCTGGCCACACGCCCAGCCACCCTTCGACCAGTTCCACCAGATCCTGACGGCTCTCATCGGTGAGGATGCGATCGGGCCCAGTGAGCAAGCGCGCATCGCGAATGCGAAATGCGGCATCGAACACCAGGTCTCCCGTCTCGATCAGCTCCCCGCCGGCCTTACCCAATCGATCCGTGCCTTGCCGCGTCAGCGACAGAGGCGCCGGCTCCTGGACCGGCGCATGCCCACAGACAATCTCCAGCAACGGCAGCTCACCCCCCCGCTGAGCAATTCGGATCTCGACCTCGTACCCACCGCGCTCGCCGCGCACACGCATCACCCCCACGGCCTCAGCCACTTCCTGGAGCCCGAGGGTTTCAGCCATCTTCCGTAAGGCCGGCCGCCACGCCGCGGGCGCCGCGCCGGCGTGCCTCTCCTCTTCGCCCGCCATCGCCAGACACAAGAACCCTGTCAGTGAAGCCGCCAGATACCCCGGGCGATGCAGCTGATACCCTGCCAGACCGATGAGACCGAGACCGAGACCGAGGAGGCGCGAAGGCCCAGGCACGGCCATTCGCCCCACTACCACCCAGACCCATGCAGCCAGCGACAGAGCGAAGAGCGCTTCCATGAGACGCTCGAACGGCCATTCGAGCCCGATCGCATAGGCCGCCAGACGCGCGACCGTCTCCCGATCCGCCATCAGCGCCCCGGTCGCCACCACCAACACCCCTGCCGCGAGGGGCCCCGCTATCCAGCCCCGCCGTCCCCGCTGCAACGTACCGAAGCATGCGGGCAGCGCCAACCCCCCTGCCACCATGGCCAGCTGCCCATAGAGCCCCGCCGTGCGACCCGCTTCCGTGTTCCCCCCGGCCTCGAGGAAGATGCCGGCGAACCGCAACCCGAGCGGCAGCACCAGCAGCGCCAGCCCGATCCGCCGTCGCCGCGACACGTGCCCTAGCGCCGCGGCCAGCGCCACCAGCGTCACCAGCGCCGTAAAACTGCCCTGCATATAAATGACGAGGGCCCCACGCAGTCGCACGAAGATCCCCACCAGCGCGAGCAAGATGAACAACACCGCCGGTGCCGCCGTCGCCAGCCGCGCTCCCCGCGGCACGAGAGACGAGGCGAGCGCGAACCGGCCAAACCCGCCCGCCGCCAGCATCACCGCCAGTGCACTGGAAAAGAAGAAGAGAAACCGCCCCCCTACATCGATGACGTGCCCGAGGAGCGGCGGCAGCAGCACATCCTCGTGCAGGAGCCGACCTCCCACTCGATTGAGCAGCAACTCCAAGAGCAGAGAGGCAGCGAGCAGACCCACCAGAGAGAATCTGTGGAGCACGCCCGGGCGGCTTGAGGGAGTCACCGCCTACCCTTTAGCGCCCCCGGAAATTACGTGCAAGAAGGTCGCATTGGAGGACAAGCCCAAGGCGACAAGCTCCATGAACCCGTCGCCTTGACAGGACTTCCCGCGCCGCTCTATAACCGGCCGCGATGATGAAAATCATTTTCAACATCGTCCGCCCCCTGACCTGGCTGGTATTCCTTGCTCCGCTGCTGATGCCGCAGAGCGCTCACGCCGAAGGCGTGTACTGGTCGACGCGCGATCTGCTGGCCGACTTCTTCCGCACGAGCACGCATGTCACATACAAGAAGGTGGAAATCCGCGGCGAGCTGCGTTCACGCATCGAAGCGCGCCTCGGCTACCCGGTGCCGCGCGACAGCTACAACATCTTCATCGCCACCTCGGGCGAGCACATCGACGGCTACGCCCTCATCGACGAAGAGAGCGGCGAGCACCTGCCCATCACCTTTGCCGTCAAGCTCTCTCCCCAGGGCTTGCTCGAGCGCCAGGAGATCGTCGTCTATCGCGAGCCGCGCGGGGACGAGGTGCGCGATCTGCGCTTCCGTCGTCAGTTCACCGGCAAATCGGCCCGTGACGCCTTGCGCCTCGGTGAGGACCTGGCGGCCATCAGTGGCGCCACCATCTCCTCCCGCGCCATGGCCGTGGGCGTCAAGCGTGCTCTTGTCCTGGTGGAGGAGACTATGATCAAGTCACAGCAGCTCTCGGCCGCCGCGCCTCCAGCCCGCCGCTGAGCGCGATGCGCCAGTTCGCATCGTCGGGGTTCCGGCTCTGGAATCTCTCCCCCGAAGCCAAGCTCGTATACACCGCCTTCGGTCTCTTCTCTCTGTTGGCGCTCGTGGCGTCGGCCCTCTTGTACGAAGAGATGGTGGGCACCGGGACGCGTGGGGTGCGGAAATACTATCTCGGTGAGCCCCACGCTGCTTCAGAGCCCGCCAAGCTGGCGCCCCAGGAGCCCGGCCCCCAGATGGCGCTGCCCGAGGAGGAGTTCAGCGGCCCGGCGATAACTGTGGCCATGCCCTATCGCAAGCTGCTCGAGGTGACCCACTTCCACCTCTTCACCGTGCCGGTGTTCCTCCTCATCGTGGCGCATCTCTTCATGCTGACGGACCTGTCGTCGCGCGCCAAGATGGTGTGGATCGCCGGCGGCTGGGGGGCTGCCCTGGCGCACCTCGGCGCGCCCTGGGCAGTACGCTACGGAGGTGTGGCCTGGGCGCCCATGTACGTTGGCAGCGGCCTTGCGCTGGCGATCACCTCGGCGGTGCTGACCCTGTTTCCCATCTGGGTCATGTGGCGCGGCGCCCCCGAGGCGCGACGCAAGCGCCGCGACAAGTAGGCCCGGTCGGCTCAGGGGTTGAAGCGGGAGAAGAAATCGCCCGTGCCCCCTTCGAGGTCAATGACGTCTCGGGGGGCGTCATCGGGTTTGAAGGGCTGCCAGCGCTCGGTGAAGAAGGTATGGCGGCGCGCCTGCTCCTCTCGCACCGCACGGGTCAGCGGCTCGACCCTAGGAAGCGGCTCGCGCAGCTGCCCCTGACGCATCTCCTCATAGGCCTCGTCGAGGCGACGCCATTCGCTCCCTTCGCGGAGCTCCATGCCAACGAGATCGAAGTGTTGTACCGGCCGATGCAGGTCCCGCAGCAGCGCCTGGGGGACCTGCTGCTGCAGACCGATGTGTAACTCCGGTGGGACATCGTACTCCGCCGATTCGGCGGCCGAGCGCAGAGCCCACCCCTCGGGATCCACGGCCAGACGCATCTCGGTTCGCACCCAGGTGGGCATGGGCCGCAAGTAGGTCAGCCGTCCCGGATCGAAACGAGTGGCGATCTCGGCGAGGGGAAAGAGCGCAGGCCGCCCAAGGAGTTCTTGCGCCACCGGCTCGCCTGGGAGCGCGTCCTGTCTTTCGTGATCATGGCTCATCGGTGCGGGACGAGGTCAGGAGCCGAGGGACATCGCGGCTAGCTGCAGGTGGATCCGATAGAAATGGATCGCCAGTCCGAGGCCCACGCCGAAGGCCACCCAGGCCCACCAGAACAACGGCCCCGCGGGGCGTGATGCCTCCTGCTGCGCTGCGGCCTGCTCCTCTCGTATGCGCCGAACCCGATCCTCGGCCATGGCCACGATCCCCGAAGAATCGGGCAAGATCATCGTCCCCATGGGCCCGGTGTCCGGCGAGCCGAACGCATTGTGTGAGGCAGGGCTCCCTGCAGCGGACGCTTGCGGCCATGACGCCGGCAGCGGGGGCGCATCACTGATCACCGTGCGCATGTCCGGCGGCACCGGGCCGGGAGGCATGCCGGGCGGTGCGCCGCCATAGGGCGGATAGGCCTGCCCTGCCGCAGGCTGCGCCTGCATGTGCGCCATTTGCAAGGGCTGCGGCGTCGCCCTGGGTGGCACCGCGGCGAAGGGCTGCGATGGCGTTGCCCCGGGTGGCATCGCGGCGAAGGGCTGCGATGGGGTCGCTCCAGGCGGCATCGCGGCGAAGGGCTGCGACGGCGTCGCCCCGGGCGGCACCGCGGCGAAAGGCTGCGGGGTGAGCGAGGGCGCGTTCAGGATCGCATGCTGCCCACTCGTCGGCGTGATGCTCACGCCGAGCGCCAACAACGCGGCCTCACACTCACGGGCCAGGGCCTCGGCCGAGACCTGCCGCTTGGCCGGATCCTTGTCGAGCGCCTTCATCACGAGACGCGCCACCACCTCCGGCACCCCCTGCAACGGCGGCGGCGGGTCGCGCACGTGCGCGATCACCACCTCGGTCGGGATCTTGGAGACGAAGGGCGGCTTGCCGACGAGGCACTCATAGAGCACGACGCCAAAGGCATAGATGTCGGACTGGGGCCCGAGGGCCGCGCCGCGACCCTGCTCGGGGGACATGTACTCGGGGGTTCCGAGCACCACGCCCACCTTGGTCTTGATGGCATCGGGGTCATCCACCTTGGCGACCGAGAAGTCCAGCACCTTGACGAAGTCGTTGCCCCCGCGGTCGAGGAGGAACAGGTTGTCGGGCTTGATGTCGCGATGGATGATCCCGAGCGTGTGCGCCTCGTGCACCGACTCGGCCGCCTGGGTAATGATGCGCAGCACACGCTGCGCGGGCAACCGCCCGAACTTCTCGATCTCCTGACGCAGGCTGCGGCCCTGCAGGTACTCCATCGCGATGAACAGCAGCCCTTCTTTGGTCTGTCCAAAGTCGATGATGCGGACCGTATGGGGGTTGTCGAGCTTGGCGGCGGCGCGAGCCTCGTTGTGGAAACGCTTGACCCAGAGCGGGTCCGAGGAGACGTGGGCGCCGAGGACCTTGAGGGCGATGGTCTTGTCCACAGCGAGCTGCTTGGCCTTGTAGACCACGCCGGTACCACCCTCGCCGATGCGCTCGAGCACCTGGAAGCGTTCAGCGAGTACTTTTCCCACCAGAGGATCGGACGCCATGTCTCACTCTCCGGGCAGCGGCGCAAGGCCGGCCGCCCTCGCGACGGAAAGCCTTATGCTACCATTACTTGTGGACGCTGCGCACCGGAGCCTTGCAGCGTGGCTCTCGGATTTCTCTTCGGGGAGGAAGGGCAGGATTACTTCGCGCCCGTGTTGATCGAGACGCGGATGTTGCGGCCGATCGACTTGAGGCCGGTCTTGGCGACGCTGCGCTTCTCGTCGAGCACCTGGATGACGGAGAACGTCCCCCCCGACAGCGGGTTCGCGCCCGCGGGGCCGTCGAGGACGGTGCCCGTGTTGCCCACCTTGACCCCTGCGGCCGATCCCTTGTCGATGTAGAGGATGAGCGCGTCCCCCTGGTGATCGACGGAGACGACGCGCCCCTGCAAACCCTTCTCGGGATCGAAGCTCTTGGGTTTGGAGACCGTCTTCACCGGCTTCTTCACCGGCTTGGGCTCGGGCTGCTTGACCTCGGGCGGCGGCGCTTGCACCTCTCCGCCCCACTTCGTGGTCAGGACGTAATCCGAGGCATCGGTCTTCTTGGGCGCCTGGATGCGCAGGAAATAGACGCCGGCCGAGGGGATCTCAACGGCCAAGCGTTTGCTCTGCTGCTGCGGCGCCGGTCCGGGAGAGGCGCCGATCTGTTGTCCGAAGGAATCGAACACGTCGCAGCTGATGTCCGACTCGGCGTTGTCCCAGTGGACCTCGACCTCGAAGATGCTGGGCTGTCCCTTGAGCTCGATCTGTTTCCAATCGGTCCGATCCCTATCCGGACAGCTCACCCGATCGGTGGCGGAGCCATTGGACTGGATCAGAACGGCGCCCGCCCGCGTCGCGTCCGGCCCTGATGCTTCGTCACAGAAATCCTTGGGCATTTTGTCCTTCTTGCAGCCGGCCAGGCCCAGCAGGGCGACTGTCATGGCCACGCCAGCACACCGAGGACGCCAAACGAGGATCGACATAGGCACGCCGTTCTTCCAGTGTTTGTGGGGAGATCGCGGGCGCATTCTACCAGAGCCCCCCCGAGGGTCAATTTCTGCCCCCCCTCGCAGGGCTGGCCACGCCGACGGAATGAAAGGGAAGGAAGGATCAGTGCGTGCGTGGAAAGCGCAGCTCGGCGGCGATCGCGTCGAGCCGGTCGAGGCCGCTCGTCCCGGGCAGGGTCTCGACGCTGGCATGCTGGGTGAGCGCCGATCGCACGAGGAGTTCGCCGAGCTCGGCAGGCTCGGGCGGGACGGCGGCGTGGCAGCGTGGACAGCCCCCTGCCACCAGGCTCTCCCCATCGGCGCTGTGCTCGAGGTCGCCGATGGCGCCGCACTCCGTGCAGCGCCAGCCTTGGCCCGCGAGGTTCGGGGTCATGAAGAGGCGTGAGACGCGGCGCTCCTCGAGCGCCTCGAGCACCGCTGGGATGCCGTGCACGGCCATGCCGATACCCGCTCGCTCCTCGAGCATGTGGACCTGATGGGTGGCCTCCTCGCGTAGCAGCTGCTGGAGCGCCCCGTCGACCCGCTCGGTGATCTCGTGATCGGGCAGATCCGGATCGAGCCCTTGGATCTCGTGAGCGCGCTCGAGGATCCGCGGCGGCAGGTAGGTCTTGAGGTTGGCGATGGCCTCGCGCCGCCCGCCGAGGAAGAGGCGCGGCGGCCCATGGAACCCATTGCCCGTCGAGGCGTCGAAGTGACGCGCGAGCTCGGCCGCGGCCTCGCGATGGTGGCGGTCCAGCTGCTCGGAGCGGTGGTGCTGGATGACGAGCTGCGACCAGCCGCCCCGCTTGTGCCGCCGCGGCACCTGGCGCGACAGATCGCTCACCAGATCCGACCCCGCGCCACCGAGCCAGTAGATGTGCGTGACCTGCGAATCGACCACGGCGACGAGCGCGCGTCCCCCATCGAAGGCGCGGAGGCCGGTGACGAGGGGGCGAATGGCCGGGAAGGAGTTGATGGCCAGCTGCTCTGGCAAGGGCCAGGCGCAGGAGATCTCGATCTCCAGGCCGGCTGGCTCGCAGAGGAACAGCGCCAACCCGCCCGCCGAGGTGGCGCGCCGGATGCGATCCTCCACCAACTCCTCAGCCCGCTCGAGATCCGCGGCGAGCACCTCGTCCTCGTCGCTGCCCTGGAGCAATGCGCGGAGCCGGCGCGCCTCGTCCTTGACGAACAGGCGCACGCGCTCGCGCTGCTGCTCGTCGCGCCAGTGCACGTCGAGCGAGAGTGAAAGGACGCGATACGGATGGACATCAATCTCGGCCAGCGATCGGGCAAGCATGAGGAGATCCTGTTCGTGCTCGCCCTCCTGGTCCCGCATCGTGACGATGGTCGGATGTTGCAGCTCCACAGTGCCTCCCGAGAGTCAGACAGGAGACGAAGACGCAACGAATGTGCCTACCGCCACGTCCGCTGCCCCTCCCTCGAGCAGACCCGCCAACGCGGTGAGGCCCGGGTCCCGATCATTGATTCATGAAAAGGGAGGGGAATGGGCCCGCGGACGGGGCGACGCGCGTGTCGCCCTCGGTACGCCCCTTGCTCGATCCTGGTCCGATGAGGATCGCCATGATCTCGACGCCGTTCCTCCCGGTACCACCACCGCGGTACGGGGGGACGGAGCTGGTGGTGTGGGAGCTGGTGGAAGGGCTCGCGGAGGCCGGCCACGAGGTGGTGCTGTTCACGGCCGGTCCCTCCCAGGTGCGCGTTGCGGTCGAGGTCCGGCGTCGCTTCGCCGAGACCGTGTGGCCGCCTGATCCTTATATCGAGGTGGAGCACGCGGCCTGGGCCATCGGCGAGGTGATCGCCGACGGGACGTTCGATGTGATGCACGTGCATTGCGCGGCCGCCCTGCCGCTCTCTTGTTTCGTCGACGTGCCGATGGTCTACACGCTGCACCACGAGCGAGTCGAGCCCATGACGGCCATGTATGCTCGCCACCCGGCGGTGCAGCTGGTCGCCATCAGCCACCGTCAGCGCGAACTCTTGCCCGAGCTCGACGGCGTCTCGGTGGTCTGGCACGGGCTCGAGCCGAACCGCTACCCACTTGGACCGGGCGGCGGCGCCCCGGTGTTCCTCGGGCGGCTGGCGCGGGAAAAGGGCGTGCACTCGGCGCTCGATGCGGCCGAGCGCGCCGGCGTGCCCCTCACCGTCGCCGGGCAGCCTCATTGGAAGGACGAGGGCTACTTCAACGCCGAGGTGGAGCCGCGCATGCGCCTCCGCGCTGAGGCCGTGCGCTGGGTGGGGGAGGTGGCGCACGTCGAGAAGGTGCCGCTCCTCGGCCAGGCCCCGGCGTTCCTGTTCCCGATCGACTGGGAGGAACCGTTCGGGCTGGTGATGATCGAGGCCATGCTGTGCGGCACGCCGGTGCTCGCCCTGGGCCGCGGCGCGGCGCCCGAAGTGATCGAGCCCGGCGTGACGGGCTGGATCTGTGAGGACGTGGACACGATGGCCGAGCGCCTGCGGGCGCTGTGCGAGGGCCGCACCGTGTGGGATCGGGCGCGCTGCCGGGCTCGTGCGGTGGAGCGCTTCGGCCGGCACCGGATGGCGCGAGAGTACGTCGAGGTCTATGAGCGGGCACTCATGAAGGCGAGGTGGCAGACGCCGATGGCCAGGATCGGCGATGGCCTGGGGGCTCATCCAACCGCAGGGGATGGGGTCGATGTCGGAGCAGCATCCCTCTGAGCCCGAGCGGGACTCCGCTCTCGAGTGCGATTGGCAGGCCGGGGCGCAGGTCCCGGCGACCCGGGCCTCCGGGCAGGAGGACGTGTTCGACGCGCCGGTGTCGGGCGAGACCGAGCCGCTCGTGATGTCGCACGGCAACATGTTCTGTGTCGTCAATCGGCAGGGCGACATCACCCCGCCGGGCGCACGCGACCTTGGCCTGTTCTACGAGGACATGCGCCACCTGTCGCGCCTCGAGCTCCTCGTGGCGGGCGGTCGGGCGACCGTGCTGTCGGCCGCCACCGGCAGCCTCGCCACGAGCCAGGTGGACCTCACCCTGACCGACCATGGGCTCGGCGGCTTCCTCGGCGACCCGCAGAACTTCCTGCACGTGCGGCGGCGCCAGCTCGTGGAGGACATCTTCGTCGAGCACATCAGCCTGACCAACCACCTGCGGCAGGCCGTGGAGCTGCTCGTGGAGCTGCGCCTCGGCGCAGACTTCGTCGACATCTTCCAGGTGCGCGGCGCGCGGCGCACGCGGCGCGGACGCCACCTGCCGCCCCAGCTCGGGCCGGATCACATCGTCTTCGGCTACCTCGGGGTGGACGGCGAGCTCTACCGCACCCTGGTGCGGCTCCAGCCGACGCCGACCGAGATCACGCCGAGCGGCGCGATCTATCGGCTGCACTTCCAGCCGGGCGAGACCATCCTGCTCGAGCTGCTCGTCCAGCCCCTGCGCGGCGCGCAGCCAGAGGAGCCGTGGCAGCCCTTCTACGTGCGCTGCGAGCGCCTCCAGCGCGCGCACACGAGCTTCCTCGAAGGCTCGACCAAGGTGAGCTGCGACAACAACCGCTTCGAGGCCATCCTCGAGCGGGCCATGGCCGACATCGACTCCCTGCGGATCGCCATCGCCCGGCCCGGCGGAGACGGCTGGCTCCACATCCTCGGCGCCGGGATCCCCTGGTACGCGGCGCCCTTCGGGCGCGACGCGATCATCACCTCGCTCGAGCTCCTGTCCGTGGCCCCCCACCTCGCCGTGGAGACCCTGCGCACGCTGGCCGTCTTCCAGGGGAAGAAGGATGATCCCTGGCACGAGGAGGAGCCGGGCAAGATCCTGCACGAGCTCCGGCGGGGCGAGATGGCGCGCGCGGGCGAGATCCCCCACTCGCCGTATTACGGCACCATCGACGCCACCCCGCTCTGGCTGATGCTGCTCGGCGAGACCTGGCGCTGGACCGGGGACGACGCCCTGGTCGACGAGCTGGAGGGCGACGCCGAGCGCGCGCTCGCCTGGATCGAGCGGCGCCTGGAGATGGGCGGCGGCTGGGTGCGGTACCAGCGCACCCACGCGCGCGGGCTCGAGAACCAGGGCTGGAAGGACAGCCGCGACGGCGTCTCCTTCCCTGATGGTGCCCTCGCCGAGCCGCCGATCGCCCTCGTGGAGGTGCAGGGCTACGTGGTGGCGGCCTTCGAGGTGATGGCGCGGCTCCGCCGCCGGCGGGGCGACGCGCGGAGCGCACACGCCCTGCGACAGCGGGCGCAGGAGCTGCGGCAGCGCATCAACGACGCGTTCTGGATGGAGGACGTGGGCTACTACGCCCTCGCGCTCGACGGCGCGGGGCGCCGCGTCCCGACCATCAGCTCCAACCCGGGGCACCTCGCCCTCAGCCGTGCCGTCCCTGCCGAGCGCATGCAGGCGCTCGCCGAGACGCTCCTCTCCCAGGAGATGTACTCGGGGTGGGGCATCCGCACCGTGGCGCGCGGGCAGGCGGTGTTCAACCCGCTCTCCTATCACAATGGCACGGTGTGGCCGCACGACAACGCGCTCTGCGCGCTCGGCCTGGCGCTCGGCGGCCAGGTCGACGAGGCCGTGCGCGTCTGCGAGGGCCTCTATGCGGCGGTGCTGCAGTTCCGGGATCTGCGCCTGCCCGAGCTGTTCTGTGGCATGTCGCGCGGGCACGACGAGCTCCTCGTGCATTACCCGGTGAGCTGCGCGCCGCAGGCCTGGGCCTCGGGCGCCTTCTTCCTGCTCCTCCAGGCGGCGCTCGGGATCCAGCCCGACGCGCCGCTCGGGCGCCTGGTCATCCGCAACCCGCGGCTCCCGTCGTTCCTGCACCGGCTGCGCCTCGAAGGCATGCGGGTGGGCCGGGCCGCGGTGACGCTGCACTTCGAGCGCCATGGCGCGCGCACGCACGTCGACCTCATCGATGTGGTGGGGGATGGACGGTTGAAGGTGAACATCGAGATCGGGTGAGACGCGACCCACGCGCCCGATCCCTGTGTCACCGATGGCTGGGGGCTGTACTTACAGCAGCTTGGAGCGGGCTAGCAGCAGCCGAGGTGCTGCAGGCAGCACCACACGTCGCCGCAGCAATGGGCGACATGGGACGCGAAGGCGATGCCGGGGACGGCGAGGGCGGTGCCAAGGGCCACGAGCGCGATACGCATCTTCGACATGGTGTTTCTCCTTTGCCTGTTGGTTTGTTGGTCGTTCGTTGCCTGCCGGATCCGATGGGACCTACGAGAGGCTCACAACAGGTAGGAGCACTTGCGCTGATAGAGGTCCTGCTGGTTCGTGCGATGGGTGATGTGAGCGAGGCCCTCGGCGAGGGCCGAAAGCTCCGTCGTGAACAGGACGACCCCCTCGGGCACGAGCGCGACGAGGCGCGGCTGCTCCGGGGAGGCGGGGGGACGTGGGGTCGCAGGGGCCGCGGCCGACACCACGCAGCAGGGCGGCAGGGACCGCAGCTCCTGATGGGGCACATCGGTCTTGGGGCAACAGGGCGCGTTGACGCACTGCTGGCACTCCGCCCGAGCGATCTGGACCGAGGTGACGGCCAGGACGAGGGCCGCCAGGGCTGCGCTTGCGCGACGCATCCAGATCCTCTGCGGCCTCATCCCTATTTCATATAAGCGGCTCTGGCAGCCTCCACAAGGAGCGATGCGCCGGAACTTCTGTTCTGGGAGGCGGCAGGGACCAGGGAGGGCCAAGGGCCGGGGTCAGGGCAGAGGATAGATCAGGCGCCGAAGCAGGCCGCGGGGGAACTGTTCGTCGCCCTCGAAGCCGAGCCGCGCGGGCTGCTCCACGTCGGCCGGGTAATAGATCGTGCCAAACAGCCAGTCCCAGGTGCTGAAGACGATGGCGAAGTTCTGGCCGTAGGGGTGGTGCAGCTCCACGTCGTGATGCCAGACGTGGAGGCGAGCGGAGTTGAGGAGGTAGCGGAGCGGGCCCCAGTCGATGCGCAGGTTGGCGTGGTTGAGGTGGCCGATGAGGGTGGAGACCACGGCGATCCACAGGATGACCTGGCCATTCACGCCGAGGAGCAGGAGCGGCAAGTACGAGAGGCCCTTGTAGACGACGATCTCCATCCAGTGGAAGCGGAAGTTGCCGATCCAATCGATCTCACGGATGGAGTGGTGCAGCTGATGGAACTTCCACAGCAGGGGGACGCGGTGGAGCAGCCGGTGGATGCACCATTCGACGAAGTCCTTGGCCACGAGCAGGCCCGCGAACTGGGCCCACAAGGGCGCCTGGGCGAGGAGGCCCGGCCGCGAGCCCAGGCCGGCCAGCCCCACGCGCCGGAGCAGGGCATCGCCGAGATGGGCGACCAGGATGCCGGCGTAGTGGCCGTTGAAGACGAGCCAGAACAGGTCCTGCCCGAACTGCGGGCGCAGCGCCTTCTGCGTCCGGCGCCAGGGCCAGAGCCGCTCGAGCACGAAGCAGAGCAGCGATGCGGCCAGCAGCCAGAAGAAATAGCCCTTCGTATTCCAGAGGATGTCGATCATTGGACGGAGTCGGCGCGAGGAAGCATAGATTAAAAGGATGATGGCCGCTGCATGCTATCTTGCCCTATCGCTCATCATTCTGGGGAGCACCCTGTGCGCGCTCGTACCGCGGGTGTTCGGGCGCCTCCTGGCCCCGTGGGCCGCCTTCACGGGCATGATGATGGTGTTCTTCATCCCGCAGAGCGTCGCGCTCGGCCTCCTGGTGACACTCTTTGCCCTGCACGCCGGGGCGTTCGGGTACCTGGCCGGCCAGGTCGGGCTGGCCATCCAGGGGGCCTGCTGGATCGCGCTCGGCGCCCACTGGTATCGCATGGTCCAGGCCTACCCTCTCCTCGATGGGCAGCCTGTCGGCGATGACGCGCAGCCCTTCGGCCCCCCGCCGTCTCCCGCGGAGGGCGGCCAGGGGGTGCGGCCGGTGTGGGGGATGGCCCGCTGGTGGTCGATGGTGACTTATCGCATCCCCGCCATGCAGCGGGTCCGGGTAAGGCGCAACATCACCTACCGGACCGTGGGCGGTCTGCAGCTCAAGCTCGACGTTTACCGCGCGGTGAGGGACCCTGGAGCCCACCAGGACCCCGGCGCGGACCCGCCCCAGCCGGCCATCCTCTACATCCACGGGGGCGCCTGGTGCATGGGCACGCGGCAACAGTCGCGCTTCATGCTCTACGAGTTGGCCGAGGCGGGCTGGACCGTGTTCAGCATCTCCTACCGGCTGGCGCCACGCTTTCCCCTGCCGAGCGCCATCGAGGACTGCAAGGCCGCCCTCGCCTGGATCCGCGAGCACGCGGCCGAGTTCGGGGCGCGCCCGGATCATATCGTAGTGATGGGCGGCTCGGCCGGGGGCCACCTCGCGGCGCTCCTCGCGGTGACGCCCAACCAGCCGCAGTTCCAGCCCGGCTTCGAGCACGCCGACACCCGGGTGCAGGGGGCGGTCGTGCTCTACGGCGTCACCGACCTCACCGGGGCTTTCGAGGACGCGCCCGACTGGGGGATGGCGTGGCTCCTCGAGCGGGTGGTGTTCCGCCGCCGCTACCGCGAAGATCCGACCCCGTTCCAGCTCGCCTCTCCGCTCGTCCACCTGGAACGCCTGGGGGCCGACGTGCCGCCAATCCTGCTCGTCCACGGCATGGAGGACCGCATGGTGTCCATCGCGCAGTCGCGGCGCTTTGCCGACCGGCTGCGTCGGGCCGGGGCGCGGGTGGTGCACCTCCTCGAGGTGCCACACGTGCCGCACGCCTTCGAGATCTTCCCCTCGCCCATGCAGCGGCGCACGGTGCGGGTGATCGAGGCCTTCCTCGCGCGTCTCGGCGAGAAGGAATCGGCCCAGACCTGGCCAGAAGGGGAGTCCCTGCCCCAGGGGGCCCAGCAGCCACCCATGAGATGATGGGGGGTGAGTTGGGGGATGAATGGGGGGATGCAAAACGGTCGGTGCTCCAACTGACAGAGCTTCTGGCGGGTGCCGGTCGCTCGGTGATAGACTGACCTTGTGCCCCGACGAGGCAGGCGATGCATGATGGACGTGCGCCGTCCGCCTTGGCGCCTGCGCCGGCAGTGGGTGCGCCGATGTCCCGGCGGGAGGTCGCGGTGAGCAGCGAGCGGCCTTCTCTCCTGCATCGGCCACCGGCCGCCGCGACGCGCGGCGGCATGAAGTCCTCGGGCGGGAGTGGTGGGCACGAGTTCTCGCTGGCGAGCCTGCGCCACGAGCTGCGCACGCCCATCAACGCTATCCTCGGCTACAGCGAGATCCTCCTCGAGGACGCCGAGATGCTCCCCAAGGAGAGCAAGTACCTCGTCACGTTGCGGTCGATCCATGACGCCGGGACCTGGCTGCTCGAGCAGGTCAACGAGTGGCTCACCCCGGCCAAGCTGGGCGAGTCGCTCGAGACCGTGCCGCAAATGGCCTCCCAGATCCGCGGCGAGCTGCGTGAGCCGATCGACGACGTGATGCTGCACACCGAGCTCCTCCTCGACGAGTTCGATGCCACCGGCTTCGTCGAGAGCTATCGCGCGGACCTGCGGCGCATCCATGACGCGGCGCTGCGGTTCGCCGTACTCCTCGAGGAGCACCTCGGGGACGAGACGCTGGCCGCGGAGCTGCGCACCGAGCCGGGTTCGCTCGCCGGGGAGCTGGCCGCGACCGCGAGCATGGAGCCGGTCGAGAGCAGCGTGGCCGAGACCGGCGGCCACGTCCTCGTGGTGGACGACAACGAGGGCAACCGGGACGTCCTGTCGCGGCGTCTCACCCGGCAGGGGCACCGCGTGACCATGGCCGCGGGCGGGCGCGAGGCGCTCGAGCTCCTGCGCTCTCAACCCTTCGACATCGTGCTCCTCGACCTCATGATGCCCGAGATGAACGGGTACGAGGTGCTCGAGGAGATGAAGGCGGACGACACGCTGCGCCACATCCCGGTGATCATGATCTCGGCGATGGAGGCGCTCGACAGCGTGGTGCGCTGCATCCAGATGGGCGCGGACGACTACCTCAGCAAGCCCTTCAACCCGGTGCTCCTGCAGGCGCGCGTGGGGTCCTCGCTCGGCAAGAAGCGGCTACGGGATCGCGAGCGCTCCTACCTCGAGCAGCTGCGGGTGGCGCAGGCGGAGTCGGAGGCGCTGCTCCTCAACGTCCTACCCAAGCCCATCGCCGACCGGCTCAAGCGCGGCGAGACCTCGATCGGCGACAGCTTCCCCGAGGTGACGGTGCTGTTCGCCGATCTCGTGGGCTTCACCGAGCACGCGGCGCGGCTGCCCGCCGCCCAGGTGGTGCAGGAGCTGAACGAGATCTTCTCGGCCTTCGACCGCCTGGTGGAGAAGCACGGGGTGGAGAAGATCAAGACCGTCGGTGACGGCTACATGGCCGTGGGCGGGCTGCCGGTGTGGCGGCCGGATCACGCCGAGGCGCTGACCGCGATGGCGCTCGACATGCGCGACGAGGTGGTGCGGTTCAACGAGCGGCACAGCGAGTCGCTGTCCCTGCGCATCGGCCTGCACACGGGCCCCGTGGTGGCGGGGATCATCGGCACCAAGAAGTTCAGCTACGACCTCTGGGGCGACACGGTGAACACGGCGAGCCGCATGGAGTCGCGCGGCGTCGTGAACGGCATCCAGGTGTCGGCGGTGACCGCGGCGCGGCTCAAGGATCACTTCGTGCTCGAGCCGCGCGGCATGATCGAGGTGAAGGGCAAGGGGCAGATGGAGACCTTCGTGGTGCTCGGCCGGCGGTAGCGTCGGGCAGCGCTGACGGAGGCGAGCTACGAGCGGCGCTTGACGCCGCCGCCGCCGCTCCCTCCCATCGTGGCCAGCGTCGCGCGGGCGAACACGGCCAGATGGATGATGAGCAGGACGCCCCAGGCGAGCGCCACCCACTGCGCCCAGAAGTGATCGGGGCTGAGGAAGCGGTTGGCGGCGAAGGCGGCGACCAGGCCGAACAGGGCCACGACGAAGTGGATGGTCAGCCAGGTGCGATGGGTGTCGCGGGTGCGGAAGGCGCGGCTTGGGCCAGTGCGCGGCATGGCGATGATTCTGTGGCCGGTCGGGGGGCCGACGTCAAGCACGCGGCGGGTTCGGCGCGTGTCCCTGCGGGCGCTGTGGTGACGCTTGCGGGCTCAGCGGGATGGCTCTGGGGGCGCGTGGAAATCGCACCGCGACACCATGTCCCGCGCCTCGCCGCGCACTTCGGGGGGCGCGGTGGCGTCCGCGGCCAGGGCGGCGAAGACCTCGCGCGCCCGCCCGCGGTCGCCGCTGCGAAAGGCCGCCAGGCCGAGCTGGCGCCGCGCCTCGATGGCGAAGCCGGCATCGGGCAGGCCGAGCTCGAGGCTCTGACCGAGCCAGCTCACGGCCTCGCTCATCTGCTCGTGCTGGAGGAGCTGGCGGCCGAGGAGGTAATACCCGAGGCCATTCTTGGGCGCGGCCAGGGTGATCTCGCGCGCCCGCAAGAGGGCCAGCGCGCTGTCCGGCGAGCTTCCGGGATCGTCGCCCACGAGGTAACGGGCCAGCGCCGGCCCGAGACCCGGCGCTGAAGGGTCCCCGGTGGCGGCCAGGAGCCGCGCGCGCAGCTGGCGCGCCGTGGCCTCGGCCGGTTTGAGGGCGAGGGCCTGGCGGTAGCGGGCGGCCGCCTCGCTCGGATCCTTGCGCAGGCGCAGGTCGCCGAGGAACGTGAGCGCGCTCACCTGCTGGCCCGGGCTCGCCTTGGGATGGCGCAGGACCGCCAGGGCGCTCTTCTCGGCCTCGCGCTCGTGGTGCGCCGCGGCGTGGGTGTTCATGAGCGTGGTCAGGTGGCCAGGGTCGTCGGGATCCGCGGTGCACAGCGACTCATAGAGCGCGACCGCGCCCGCCCAGTCGCCGCGCGCGCTCCGCGTCCGCGCCTCCTCGGCGCGCAGGGCGAGCTCGTGGGCGCACACCTTGTGGAGGATGCCGGGCCGCCGCAGCCGCTCGAGGGCCTGCTCGCGGTCGGCCTCGCTCACGGCAACCGCGTCGATGCGGCGCGACCACTCGGCGCCGAGTTCGGCGAGTGGCCGTCCATACACCGCGACGTAGTCGCCGCCGCTCCGGTACAGGGCGCGGAACCGCTCGATGCCGTGGGCCTCGATGAGATAGCGCACGAAGGAGCCAGCCAGGGTGTAGGCGCGCGAGGCGGAGAAGGCATAGAACCCCGGACCGAGGACCTTCACGAGCGGAGGCTCGAGGCCGGCGCGGCGCATCACGTGCACCGCCTGGTCGAGCGTGAGGTGCTCGGCCCGGTCCTCGGCGGCCACGGCCACGCCCTCGATGAGGCCGGCATCGACGACCAGGCCGCGCCGCGCCACGTGCAAGACCGGGTCGCCGAACTCGCCGGCGAAGACGTGCGCCAGCTCGTGCTTGATCACCCCGTGCGGCCAGCTGTCGTGCTGGAGGTAGATCTCGCGCCGCCAGGGCTTGGCCACCTGGGTGTGGCCGGCGCCGGTGTGGCGCCGCTTCTCGGCGGCGTCGGCGAACAGGTAGCAGGTGATCTTGCCGCCCGGCGTGACGCCGAAGAACCGCGCCAGTTCGTGCCAGCGGAACTCGGCGTCCTCGGCGTGGAGATCGATGTCCCGGGCCCAGGGGCCGCCCGGCGAATAGAGGAGCACGAGGTGCGCGGTCTCGCGCCGCCCGCCGAGGGCCTGGGCGATGGAGTCGGCGTCGGGCGCAAGGCCCAGGCGCGGCTCGAGTTGAACGGCCAGGACCACGGCGCCGGCGGTCAGGAGGCCGAGGATCTGGAGGGCCGTGCGACCGCGGAAGGCGCGCCACTTGAGGCTGAGCGTGCGGCCGTCGAGGAAGAGGGCGAGGAGCACGAGCGCCGCCAGGGCAAAGCCGAGGTGCAGGGCCCGGGCGCCGAGGACGGTGTGGCTGATGGCCACCTCCTCATCGTAGAGCGAGCCTGGGAAGTAGCCGCCCAAGGGATCGAAGGCGAAGATCGGCGGGGCGGCGTACGCGCGCACGAGCGCCCAGCCGAGCGAGCCAATGATGATCCCGAGGCCGAGCAGGATGGCGCGCCGCGGCCGCCGCGAACCCAGACCCGCGGCCACGCCGGCCACGGTGCCGGTGAGGGCCGAGACCCCCGGGAGCACGAGAGCCCAGCCGAACCCCGCGGCCAGGTTGCAGTTCTTGACGCGCGCCGCGTTGAGGGTGAGGACCAGCACCGGGAAGAACAGCAGGCCGAGGGCTCGCACGGCTTGCCCGGCCACGAGCTGCGCCAGGGCACGGAGGGGCCGGGCGTTGATGCCGTCGCTCTCGGCCAGGACCGGGGCCAGGGCCACGGGCTGTCCCGCCCGCCAGCGGAAGACGGCGCGAGCCCCGAGGTGGGTGGCCGCGAGGGTCATGCCGATGCCGAGCACGAAGGCCGACTCGTAGCCGAGGAGGCCGAAGAGGGGCAGCCCGGCCATGACCAGGGCGGCCAGGGTGAGCACACTACCCCAGAGGAGCGTCGCCATGCGCGCCTCCGCCAGGGCTCTCAGACAGCGTGGTCTCCCGCGGGAGAAAAAGGACCGGAGTGTTCCTCATTTGACTTGGTTCCAGGGGATCGTTACCGTATCGCGCGAACCTCGCTTCACCAACTCAATGAAGGACGCCATCGTCCATGTCTGACCCCAAACGGTCCGATCGCCGCCAGGAGATCCGCGTCCCCATCGAGCTGAAGGTCGAGTACAAGAAGCTCAACACGTTCTTCGCCGACTATACGAAGAACATCTCCAAGGGTGGGACGTTCATCCGCACCCGCAAGCCGCTCGACATCGGGACCGAGTTCCTGTTCAAGCTGGTCATCCCCAAGCTCAAGGATCCGCTCTCCATCCGCGGGCAGGTGCGGTGGATCAAGCGGGAGGGCGAACCCTCGCCCGAAGGCGTGCCGGAGGACCATGAACCCGGGATGGGGATCCGTTTCCTGTTCGAGCATCAAGATGAACGGAAGGCGCTCGAGGAGACGGTCGAGAAGCTGATGATCGACAGCCTGGGTCAGCTCCTTTACTCGAAGCTGATCCATTCCGAGCGTGACAAGTAGGCGCCCCGCGACGCCGGGGTCGAGCCGGGCGTGAGGCCGCCGCCCACCCACAAGATGCGATGCGTATCCATTGCCCAGCGGTGACATGAGATGGAGCGGAGCAGGCTGCGGTTTCTCGCTCCCAACCTGGTGACGGCCACCAGCATCGTCTTTGGCCTGATGGCGGTGCAGGCGGCGGTGGCGGGACGGCCGCGGGCGAGCGCGTGGTGGGTGCTCTACTGCGTGCTGGCCGACAAGCTGGATGGCGCGATCGCGCGCCTGTTCAAGGCCAGCTCGGCGTTCGGCATGCAGCTCGACTCGCTGTCGGACTTCCTCGCCTTCGGCGTGGCGCCGGCCACGGTCATCTACGGTTTCCTGTCACGGCGCCCGGAGCTCGGCTGGGCGGAGGGGCCGGGGCTCTGGATGCTGCGCATCGTCGTGGTGACGCACGTGGTGTGCGCGGCGGCGCGGCTGGCGCGCTTCAACATCGTGGCCGATGTGCAGGGCTCCGACCGCTTCTTCTTCGGCGTGCCGACCACGTTCGCGGGCGGGATGCTGTGTGCGCTGTTCCTGACCTTCCTCAAGTACGGGGACCCGAGCTGGCAGGCGAGCGAGGCGACCTGGGATCCGCGGCTCCTCGGCACGGTGCGGCTCGACGCGGGGATGCGCGCGGTGCCGCTCCTCATGACCCTCCTGGCGCTCGCCATGGTCTCGACGCTGCGGGTGCCCAAGCTCGGGCGGACGCGCATCCTGCCGGTGGATCTCTGGGTGGTGGGCAACGTGCTGTTCGCCTACACCGCGGGGTGGGCCCGCATCCTGCCGGAGTGGCTGGCGTTCGGCTCGCTCACCTACCTCATCGGCTCGGTCATCTATCACTTCGCCTCGCCGGCGCGGCACGTCAAGCTGCCGCCGGTGTTCGAGTAGGCCCCGCGGGGGCCGCCTTTCTCAGGCACCGCAGCACTTCTTGAACTTCTTGCCGCTGCCGCAGGGGCAGGGATCGTTGCGCCCCACCTTGGCCTCGACCCGCACCGGCCCCTCGGGGCGCGCGAACCAGGCCAGGGAGTGGGCGAGGTTACCCGGCCCGGGTCACAACGGACGCTGCGCTGCCGCCGGCGAGTCGTTTCAGCCGGCGCGGCGGAGGTAGGCGAAGGCGGCGTCGGTGCCACCCTTCATGGCCACGGCGATCTGGATGTTCGCGTGGGCCATGGCTTCGAGGTACCGGGCGCAGAGGAGGCCGCCGACCTCCACCGGGTCGAAGCCCATCTGGGCGCCGAGACCCGCGACCAGCGCCCGCGCCTCGGCGTCGTCACCGCACAGGAAGAGGGCGGGCTGGACCGGCCCGAAGCGGAGTTTTTCGACGGTCATGACGTCGGCAAAGACGGTGTTGAAGGCCTTGACCACGCGCGCCCTGGGGACGGCGCGGGCGATCTCCTCGGCCCCGGAGGTCTCGGGACCGAGCGCGAGCGGGGACCAGTCCGCCTGGAGCGGGTTGGTCGCGTCGATGAGGATCTTGCCGTCCCAGGGGCCGACGCTGGTCACGGTCTCGATCGCGGCGCGGCCGGACTCCCCGGCCCACGGGGTCGCGATGACGACGATGGAGGCGCGCCGCACCGCCTCGCTGGGGCTCACGACCTCGGCGCGGGCCGGCAGGTGCCCGCGCCGCTCCGGCGTGCGGCTGCCAAAGAGGACCTGATGCCCCGCCTCGAGGAAGAGGCCCCCCAGGCGGGAGCCCACCGAGCCGGTGCCGAGGATGCCGATGACCTGCGCTGAACGTGAAGTCGACATGGGTTCGCTCCTTTGTGGTTCCGGGAGCCACTCTGCCGGTGAGGCGCGGCCCGGCCCAGGCCCACAAAAAAGTAAGGACCCCACCGGGCGCGGTCTCCTTGGAGAGGAAGAGGGGGGCGGCGGCGCGTGGTAGAGTCGACCCATGCGCAAGTCCTCGTCGACGAACCTGCAAAACGAGCGCTGGCTCCTCGATAAATGCCCCTTCAACCTGACCCTGTCGGCGCTGGGGAACCGTTGGCGGGCGGCGGTGCTGTGGAAGATCCTGCGCGGCGAGCGGCGCTTTGGCGATCTGATGCGGGCGATCCCCCGCATCACCGAGAAGATGCTGGCCCAGGAGCTCGAGCGGCTGCAGTCGCTCGGGCTGGTCGAGAAGCAGGTGTGCTCGGAGCGTCCCCTGCGGGTGGAGTACGCCGTGACCGAGCGGGGCGGCTCGCTCGAGCCCCTCCTGGCGTCGATGTATGCGTGGGGCGAGATGCAGCAGGCGCTCGCGCGAGAGCAGCAGGACCTGCCCGAGGTGCAGCTCCTCGAGCGTCAGTCGTCGTAGGGCGGGAGACGCCTCAAGACCATGCGCCTGCCATGAGCGGCTAGGGTCCGCAGGTTCCGGTGACGGTATAGGACCAGGAGGCCGGGGAGCTCCCGAAGGTCGAGGCGCAAATGGTCGCCGTGCCGTTGGCCGTGGCGAGGCACGTGCACGCCGATCCCGCGCCGCACGCGTCATCGCTCGAGCAGGCGCAGGTGCCGGTCACGCGGAGATACGTATCCCCGCTGTAGCCGTTGCAGGTCGAGATCGTATAGACGTTGCCCGCGATCGTGTTGAACGTGTAGGTGCCCAGACAGACCGCACCGCTGCCGCCGTTCGAGCCACTGCCCACGAACGGCCCGGGGCAGGCGGTGATGCCGGTCAGTGTGCCGGCATAGGGATCCATGACGTTGCCGCTCGTGTCCACGGCCCCGGTCACCGTGTAGGCCCCCGCGCCGTTGACGCCCGCAGGGATCACGATCGTGAACGTACCGGACTGCGCGGTCGGGTCGAGCAAGAAGGTGGAGGTCAGGGCCGGATGGGGCAGCTGGATGGCGATGTTCGACCTCGTCGGGTGCAGGTATTCGCTCCAGCGCACGCGCAGCGTGATGGTGCGTGGGCTCGACCCGCTCGTGTTGTTGGCGTTGCCGCTCACATCGGCCGAGACGACGCTCGGCTTCATGGTGTCGGCGCGGCTCACCGGCGCGGCCGTGTCGGGCGAGGCCGCGTTGCCGACGGCGTCGGTGGCCACGACGGCGACGTCCACCCGGGTCCCGAAGGCGAAGGGCGTCTGCAGGCCGTCGGCCGTGAAGACGTCGAACGACGTCGGCAAGGTCAGGGAGGTGGCCGGCGCCGGTGAGCTGCCGACGGTAGAGAGGAGCAGGTAGGTCGGGTTGGAGAGGGTGTCGCGGGCGTAGATCCGATAGCCTGCCGCGCCGGGGATCGCGGTCCAGGCGAGCTGGAAGGCGGTCGTGTCGTAGTTGGCATCCACCGGGGTCAGCGTGAGCCCCTGCACGGCGGGCAGGGGCGAGGTGGTCGTGGTGGCCTGGAAGGACCGCCGGAAGGTCCTGCTGATGCCGGTGGCGGTGGTGGCGGTCACGTCGAGCCGATAGGTACTGCCGAGGGAGAGGGCGGTGCCGCCGGCCGTCGTCACCCGCAGCGCCGTGCCGGCGGCGTCGAGCGTCGCCACCACGGCCACGTTGAACGTGGAGGTGACGTCGAGCAGGGTCACGCTGTCCACCCGGATCGGGCGATTGAAGGTCAGGTCGATGGGTTGGTTGGGCGGGTGGATGCCGTCGTCGATGTCGGAGTAGAGCAGCACGAGATCGCCCGCGGCGGAGCGGAGATCGACGTCGACCCGGGCGGTCGAGCCGGGGAAGGTCTGCACCGGCACGGTGACCGTGTCGTAATCCACGAGGCCATCGCTGTTGGCGTCCCAGGGCTGGGTCACCATCATGAGCATGAGCCCGGTCGGCGCCCCGGGCAGGCCCGTGATCCTGTAGGTGCCGTCGGCGGCCACGGTGGCCTGCGTCACCAGGTCGAACCCCATGGCGCGCAGATCCACGCCGACGACGGCCCCGACCGCCGGCGCGGCGCCGCCGGCGAGGACGCGCCCCGCGATCGCGGCATCGCTGGCGGCGAGCGGCATGTTGAGCTCCGCCTCGGCATTGCCCTGGGGGAACATGCCCGTGGCATTGGGAATGGTCGCGCTACCGAAGCGAGCCACGAAGTTGTCCTTCGTGAACCGCACGCGGTAGGTGGCGCCCGCCGGCAGACCGCGCAAGGCATAGGCGCCGGTCGCTTCGGTCGTCGCCGTGACCCGTGCGACGCCCGAATCTCCGGCGGCGAGCGCGCTCACCGTCACCCCCGCCAAGGGCGTGCCCGTGCGTAGATCCGTCACGATCCCCGTGATGCTCCCGGTCGGATTGGACGGCTGCTGCGTATTCGAGCCGCACCCGAGCGCGACGATCACGAATAGACTGAACCCCTGTGCTGACTTGATCATTCGAGCCTCCCCTTGTCCTGCCGACGTACCCCCCATGGGTAGATCGCCCGCCGACAGTAGCCACAAATTCCAAGAAAGCAAATCCGCGAGAGCCTGCGTTCTTTCACGGAGGCCAAGGGAGACCGCCGTTCTGCGCCCTGGGGGGAGCGGCGCGCGTGATAGAGTCGCCCCATGCGAAGACCCCCGTCGACGGAGCTGCAGGGCGAGCGCCGGTTCATCGGCCGCGCCCACCGCGGTCCGATCCTGTCGGCGCTCGCGGATCGCGCGAGCGCTGCCGTGCGCTGGACCGCCCGGCGCGGCGAGACCGCCCGGCGCCGGCCATGAACTTCGCCTTCCGTACTGCCACCCAGGTCGTGTTCGGCCGCGGCGAGGGCTCCAAGGTCGCGGCGGCCGTGGCCCCGCTCGGCCGGCGCGTGTTCCTCGTCACAGGCCGGAGCTCGCTCGAGCGCGCGGGGGCGCTCGGCACGCTGGCCGAGTCGCTGCAAAAGCTCGGCCTCGACTGTGAGCGCTGGGGCGTCGCGGGCGAGCCCGATACGCCGCTCGCCGATGAGGGTGCGCGCCGCGTGCGCGAGAGCCGCTGCGACGTGGTCCTGGCCGTGGGCGGCGGCAGCGTCCTCGACGCGGGCAAGGCCGTGGCGGCGCTCGCCACCAACCCGGGCGCGGCGCTCGATTACATCGAGGAGGTCGGGGGCGGGCAGCCGCTCGCCCGGCCGCCCCTGCCGCTCGTGGCCGTGCCCACCACCGCGGGCAGCGGCTCTGAGGTCACCCGCAACACCGTGCTCCGCATCCCCGAGCTCCAGGTCAAGCGCAGCATCCGCAGCGACCTCCTGCTCCCGCGGGTGGCCATCGTCGATCCGGCGCTGTCGGCGACGGCGCCGCGGAGCGTGGCCGCGGCCGCCGGGCTCGACGCGCTCACCCACCTCGTCGAGGCCTACGTCTCGACCGGGGCGCAGCCCACCACCGACGCCCTCATCCTGCCCGGCATCCGGCACGCGCTCCGTGGCCTGCGCGCGCTCGCGACC
>DATAGU010000235.1:0-2389 GCA_036263495.1 Polyangia bacterium
CGAAGCCACCCGCCTCGTCGCGCAGAAGCTCAAGCTCTAAGCCTCGCGGCCCCCGATAAGAGGGTGGCACCGCGGAGGACCTCATGTGCAGGTCCGCTCCGCGCTTCAGGTCCTCGGCCCCTCCGGATGTCCTTACCCTGACTCCTCCTGTCCCTTGCCTGCGGAGTCGCGCTCGGGGGACCTGCACATGAGGTCCCCCGCACACGCTGAGCACATCCTGCGCAGCCCCTAAGCCACCCATCGACCCACCAGAGTGAGCGCCCTCCGCAGCCGCCCCCGCCATCCCCGGCTCATCAAAAATGCCGGCACCGGGCGGCGAGGACCCAGGCGCTGTAGACCCCATCGACCCACCAGAGTGAGCGCCCTCCGCAGCCGCTATCGCCAGGATGACTCAAACCAGAAACACACAATGCGCGGCGAGGACCCAGGCGCTGTAGACAACATCTGTCCAAGGGAGGGAGAGCACGAGAGCGGAACCGTAGGTTCCCTCTCGTAGGGAGGGAGAGCGCGAGAGGGCAACCGTAGGTTCCCTCTCGCCGGGGGTCCTGGGGGCCCCGCCCCCGGTCGTTCCATCGAGCTACTTCGAAGTAGCTCCGCCCCCAGCGCCGAGCTGCTCCCGCACGTCGAACACCGCCCCCGGATCCAGCTGCGGCACGATCACCTTGCGCTCGCGCCCGCCCTCGACCTTGAGGCGGATCTTGTGCACGTGCCCCGGCGACACCGGGATCTCGGCCCGCTGCGCCGGCTCATGCGGCACGTCATCGACGATGATCTGCGCCTTCTGGTCGAGCTCGATCCGCACCAGGGACATCGCCGGCACCGCCGGTTTCGCCGCCGCCCCCTCCGGCGCCGCCGTGCCCCCGAAATCCCCCCAGAACATCCCCACCAGCACCATCCCCGCCAGCACCATCCCCGTGGCCGCGATCACCATCACCCGCCGCAGCGCCGACCGCTCCTCCGACGGCGTCGCCCCATGCGCCTCAGTCGCCCCCGGGCCTCCTGCCCCGGCGGGGACGCCCGCCGGCGGCGTCGCAGCCACCGGCACCTTCTGCCCCACCGCGTGACGCATCGTCGACGCCGTGTGCTCCATCACCGCCGCCGACAGCGGCTGCGCCGGCGGCAGTGGCGCCGCGACCGGCGGCACCGTCCCCGCGACCGGCGGCACCGACGCCGCCCCCGGCGGCACCGTCCCCGCCCCCGGCGGCCGCACATCCGAGATCTGCGCCTGCCGCCCCGTCACGTCCCGCAGCGGCAGCGCCGCCCGCCCCATCTTCCCCGTGCTCGGGCTCTGGTCCGTCCAGGCCAACTCCGCCCCCTGGTCCGTCTTGACCAGCAGATCCTCGAGCGATCCGAGCCCCGCCGCGCGCATGGCCTCGTCCTGGGCGCGCAGCTTGTCCTGGAACAGCTCCCGGACGTAGCGCTGGAGCGCGATGCTGTCCGCCTCCCAGGCGTACTTCCGGATGCACGCCTCGAGCGCCGCCTGCATCGCCTGCGCCGACGGGAACCGACGATCGAGGTCGCGCTCGAGCGCCCGCGCGCAGATCTCGTCGAGCTCCGGCGGCACGTCCGTCCGCACGCTGCGCAGCCGCGGGATCGGCTCCTCCGCCACCGCCAGAAGCGTCGCCATGTCGTTCTCCCGCCGGAACAGGCGCCGCCACGCAAGCAGCTCCCACAGCAGGATCCCGACCGAGAAGATGTCCGACCGCGCGTCGATCCTGCGCCCCCGGCACTGCTCCGGGGACATGTACGAATACTTGCCCTTGAGCAGCCCCGCCTGGGTCTGTTGCCCCGCCTGCGACTCGGTGGCCTTGGCGATGCCGAAGTCCACGAGCTTCACCCCGCCCTCGTACGTGACCAGCACGTTCTGGGGCGACACGTCGCGGTGCACGAGGCCGAGCGGTCGCCCATCCGACCCCGTGCGCGTGTGGGCATAGTGCAGCCCGCCCAGCACGTCGGCCATGATGCGCGCCACGATCGCGAACGGCGGCGGCCGGCGCGTCTTGTCGGCCTGCTTGGCCAGCCCGCGCAGGTCCTCGCCGTGGATGTACTCCATCGCGATGTAGTACTGCTCGCCCACCCGCCCGAGGTCGAAGATGTGGACGATCGACGGGTGCGACAGGCGCGCCGCCACCCGCGCCTCGTTGAGGAACATCTGCACGAAGCTGTCCTCGTTGCACAGGTGCGGCAGGATCCGCTTGACCACCACGGGCTTCTCGAATCCCTCGAGCCCCGCTTGCTTGGCCAGGAAGACCTCCGCCATGCCCCCTTCGGCGATCTTCCGTTGCAGGATGAATTTGCCGAACTCGGTCAACGCTTCTCGTTCCGGCCTCGTACCGTCAGACGCCAGGCGGCTCGCCACGCGCGTCGAGGAGAAATGTTATCTGTTCGC
>DATAGU010000236.1:0-1559 GCA_036263495.1 Polyangia bacterium
CTGACTGGGAGCGCGCGCTCCTCGAGCGTGGCAAGGCCGAGTGGGACCGGTTCGGGCGCACCTGGGCCGAGTGGCTGGTGGTGCTCGATCTGTCGGAGAAGAACAAGCTCGACGTGGCGCTCTGGTTCTACGGCGGGGCCCAGCCCGAGTAATGTCTGCGCTTAGCGGCGGCGTGCGATGCCCACCGGCACGCCGCCGCGCGGCCGGAGCGTCACGTAGGCCTCGGGCGCGGGCATCTCGGCCGAACCGAGGCGCACGCGGTAGCGCTGGAGGAGCGTGCCGAGGACGAGCTGCATCTCCATCATCGCAAAACCGTTGCCGATGCACTGGCGCGGCCCGCCGAGGAAGGGGAAGTAGGCGAAGCGCGGCAGCGCCGCCATGCGGCCGGGCTCGAAGCGCTCGGGGACGAACTCGTCCGGCCGCTCCCACAGGCCGGGCAGGCGCTGCGTGACGTAGGGGCTGAACATCACCACCGTCCCCGCCGGCACCGGATAATCACCGAGCCGATCGTCCTCGAGGGCCCGCCGGGTCATGGCCCAGACCGGGGGGTAGAGGCGCATCGTCTCCTCCAGCACCATGCGCGTGTAGACGAGGCGCTCGAGGTCCTCGAGCGCCGGGTCGCGCCCGCCCAGCACCGCGGCGAGCTCCCGGCCGAGGGCCTCCTCGACCGCCGGGTGCTGCCCGAGGAGCGCCAGGGCCCAGCTGAGCGTGGTCGCCGTGGTCTCGTGGCCGGCGAGGAAGATGGTCATCACCTCGTCGCGCAGCTGGGTGTCGCTCATACCCTGGCCGGTCTCGTCGCGCGCCTCCATGAGGAGCGAGAGGAGGTCGCTCGTCTCCGCGGGCGCTGCGCGGCCCCGTCGTCCCTGCCTCCGCCCCTGGATGATGCGCTGCACGAGCTCCTCGAGCGTGGCCAGCACCGCCTGGTAACGCCGGTTCTCGGCGGTGGGCAGCCACAGCGGCAGCTCGACCAGGGCGTGCAGCCGGTGGCCGAGGAACGCGAGGGCCTCGGTGACCGCCACGGCCACCCGCTCCACGTCCTCGCCCACGTCGGCCCCGAGGAGGGCGCGCGAGGCGACCTCCATGGCGATGCGGGTCATGTCCGGCGCGGCATCGAAGACCGGGCCGTCCACGCGCGCCTCCCAGGCCGCCGCGAGCGCCCGCGCGGCCTCGGCCATGACCGGGGCGAAGCCGGCCAGGCGGTCGCGCTGGAAGGCCGGCTGCATGAGCCGCCGCTGCCGACGCCAGGCCTCGCCGTCGCTCGTGAACAGACCGCGGCCGAGGAGCGAGCGGGTCCGGCTGTAGGCCAGCGTGGCCTTCGAATAATTCCGGTGCGCGTCCTGGAGCACGTGGCGGATGTGATCCGGGTGGCTGATGAACAGGATCTCGGCCCTGAGGAAGCGCAGCCGCACCACGTCGCCCCGCACGGCCGCCCGGCTCAGCGTGCCCAAGGGGTCGCGGCGCAGGGCCTCCATCTGCCCGACCAGCCAGTGGCCTTTCAGGAGAGGGGGGTGCAGGGGAGAGATCCCTCGTACACCCGACGAGCGCTTGAGCATGGCGCA
>DATAGU010000237.1:0-12725 GCA_036263495.1 Polyangia bacterium
CGTATTCAGCCTCAAGGGTGGCGTGGGCAAGACGACGCTCACCTACTTCCTCGGTCGCGCCCAGGCCGAGGCGAGCCAGAAGCCCGTGCTGCTCATCGACGCCGACCTGAGCGGCACCTGCCTCGGCGACCTGCTCGCCGACACGGTGAAGTGGGCCGAAGCCCCCAACCTCGCGCACCTCGTCTGCGGCCGCCCCGAAGCCCTTCCCGAGGCGCTCGGCGCCGAGCGCCTGCCGGTGTACGTACACTTTCCCTTCGAGCCGGGGGTCGAGCCACACCGGCCCCGTCGCCTCCGCGCGACACTCACCGGCCAGGCGGCCGTGCTCTTCTGCCCCAGTCACTCCGAGAGCACAGGCGAGCTGCCCATCGATCGCGACGTCCTCCAGGCGCTCGTCGCCGGCGAATCGGCCGGCGGCTGGGTGAGCCACGTGATCGAGCGGCTCAGCGAGGCGACCGCCGCCGTGGTAGGGGAGCTGGGCGGCATCCTCGTCGACCATGGACCCGGCATGGGCGCGCTCCAGCGCGTGGTGCGACAGGCGATCGCCGAGGACCGGCAGACGCACAAGGCCGCGAGCCCGCGCCGCGTCCTCCTCGTGACCTCGCGCGACGGCGTGGATCTGCGCATGTGCCAGAGCTTCGACGCCAGGCTCGATGAGGGCGAGGCAGAGGCGCTCTGCTGGGTCGTCAATCGCGTCCAGCCGGGGCAGCCGAGCACGAAAGGCGGCTGGCGGGACAGCGTGGACGCGCGCTTCCGCCGGGAGCTGGCCTCCTGGTTCTCGGAGCGGGCCTTGCCGTTCTACGAGGCCCCCGAGGTGGCGAGCGGCTATGCCTGCTCGCAGCTCGGCTGGCCGCTCGGCGAGAGCCACCGGCAGGCGCTCGAAGCGATCCGCCGGGAGCTGTTCGGATGACCGCGCCCGTGCGGCGCCAGCTCTTCGATGACACCTGGTTCATCCAGCGGCGAGCGCGGCTCCTGCACCCGTTCCACAAGGAAGTGGGACGCCGCATGCGTGCCGTGGCGAGCCTCCACCAGGGCGCTGCGCTCATCCACCGGCCCGGTGACAAGACACACGAGGCGACCGAGCGCGCGCTCACCCACCTCGCGTCGCGCCATGCCACGGCCACGCGCGCCCACATGCAGTTCTACCGCGCGTGTCTCGAGTCGACCGGCCTGGTGCCGGCGGATCGCATCATGGCGGCGGCGGTGCAGATCGAGTGGTTCTGGTACACGACCCCGTTCAAGGGCTTCTACCGCGATCACCTGGCGCACGTGATGAAGGTCGCGCTGACGGCGCTGGAGCTGCTGCTCGACGAGTACGGCGCGCTCGCGGAGGATACGGGCACGGGGCCACCCCGGCCGCTCATTCATCGGGTGGCCGAGGGGCTGTCCACGGGGAGGCTCGGCACCGATGCGCTGCGCATGGCGGCGCGGCGCTTTGGCAACGAGGAGACCACGCTGCACGATCCAGCCTTCTGGCGCGACGCGGTGCTGGAGGCGACCAAGCTCGCGGGGCTGCTCCACGACCTGGCGTACCCGTCGATGATGGCGAGCAAGGTGCTGAAGGCGGCTGCGCCGGTGCACGCGCTCCTGCCCTTGCCCATGGGCACGCCCGATACGACGGACACGCTGGCCCGGGCGGTGGCGCGGCTCGGCAGCCGCCTCTTGACCAGCCCCTTTCGCGGCGGCGCGCTCGGCAACGGCCCGCTCTCGTCCGAGGCCGCCGCCGTGTGCGCGCACGTGCTCGAGATGAGCCATTCGCTGCGCGCCGGCCTCGCGATCCTCGAGTACGGAGCGCACTCGGACGAGGTCTGGCGCCTCAGCCCCTTCGAAGCCTTCGTCGTCGATTGGGCCGCGCACGCGGCGGCGCTCCACGATTACGACAAGCTCTACGAAGAGCGGCCGAAGCCAGGCCAACCGCCGAGGACCCCGCTCGAGCGGTGGCTCGAGCAGCCGGCCAACGTACGCGCGGTGCAGCCGTCGTTCCGTCGCGATCCCGTGTGCTACCTGGTGGCGCTCGCCGACCAGCTGCAGGACTTCGGGCGCATGAACTACCACCGGGAGCCGACGAACGCGGGCGCGGATACGGACCAGGCGCCGCTCCGCATCCGCTATCCCTGGCACCGCGTGGAGCTATCAGTGGAGGGGGCGCGAGCGCGCCTGGCGTTCCACCTGGCACCGCCCGACGCGACGGGATGCTTTGGCGTGGCGCCGGGCGATCGGACGGCGCTGCGGGATCGCAAGCTGCGTGACGCGACCGCCATCTTCGGCGCCCGCGGCTGGCTGGATCACGAGGGCCTCTTCGAAGAAGTCGAGCTCCTGGCACCCGACAGCCCGCTCGCCCTGGTCGCGAGCGCGTAGCCGCACACGTTCAGCGAACGGGTCCATCGTGGCCTGGTGGTGCCAGGAGTCGCCTCCCAGCTGCTCCAGGCCGATTGCTCAGCTCCTACGCCGCGTCCAACCCCGTCACCTCTCCTGATGATCTGATGTGAGCCGCTCCATCGCGCGAGTGCGATGGCACAGGGACGGCCAAACTCAAAGACCACGCCGAGCCATGGGCTCGCTTGGCCAAGGAAACGCCCGCGCAGGACACCGCAGCCCGCGAGCGCTTGCTCGAAGCCCAGGCGCAGCTCGCCGATCACCGACCGAGCGATCGCACCATCATGCTCTGGCATCAACAGCTCCCCGAAAACAAGGCTCGCGCCATGGGGCAGCGCGTGACCTCCACGCGCGTGATGACCGACGCACTCGCCGTCATCCCCGTGCTCGTCTGTCCCCGTCCTCCTCGAAAACCCACTCCCCGGCTACGGCCTTCGGCGTGCCTACTACATCGTGTCCCTGGCCCTCCAGCTCGATGGGCGCTCGCGTGGCCTGCGCGTCATCGAGACTGACAAGGCCGGCGCCTCCCGCGTCAAGTACGACACCCTCGCCACCGGCCAGGAAACGCGGCGCTCGTTCGAGCACCTGCTCGACAAGGGCATCCTACAGCCCTGTGCATGGGCTTCTCCAACACCGCAACCGGATGCAGAGGCCTCGGGATCGTCGCGCGCATGGTCCCCGAACCACGAGGCTGGGGTGGTCGGTGATTGACAGGAGATGGAACGGCGCGGACGCTCTCCGGGCCACCTGGAGGCCTTCATGTCGCAGGCGAGACGCCCCCATCCTGGTTCTCCGACCCCCGCTTCGGCGCCAAGGACGCCTGAGTCACCGTCGCTCCCAGGCAGAAGCAGCGACCTGCCGCCGGGCTACTACGAGTATTACGGTCTGCGACCACCGCCTGGGAGCGCGGTGCAGGCACGCGGTCCTGGGGGCCGGCAAGGAGGTCCACCGGCCTGGCAGTTGGAATACTACCGAGCGCGGTCGCGAGCCCCGGTGACGGATGCTGCATCCTCGGCGCAGGAGAAGAACGAAGAGAGGAGATCGGCCCAGGAGGCGGACGCCAGGGCAGGCGACCGAACAGCGCTCAGGGCTCCCGAGGCCATCGGGGAATCGGCCGTGCAGGCCAAGCCCAGTGATGGGGCGGCGCAGAGCGAGGCGATGCTGGTGCACGAGGCGGCGGCGCGGGGCACGGGCGGCACGGGTGGGCAACTCCCCTATCTCGACAAGATCCAACGCTCGTTCGGACGACACGACGTGAGCCACGTGCAGGCGCACACCGGCCAGGTAGCGACCGAGGCTTCACTCGCGATGGGGGCGGAGGCCTTCGCGACGGGCGAGCACGTGGCCTTTGCCGGGGCGCCGACCCTGCACACGGCGGCGCATGAGGCGGCGCACGTGATCCAGCAACGGACGGGGGTGCAGCTCAAGGGGGGCGTCGGGGAGGCGGGAGACAGGTACGAGCAGCATGCGGACGCGGTGGCGGATCGGGTGGTGCGGGGGGAGTCGGCAGAGGCGATGCTAGATGAAGTTGCGGGGGCGGGTGGGCCGCCGTCGGGACACCAGCACGACACGGATCGATCGATCGGCACGCCGCCTGCCCCTGCGGCAAACCTTGAGGGCCATCAGCCGGCGCCGGTGGACGGCTCGGCGGTGGTGCAGCGGTACGTGCCGTTCAACGCAAACCAGGCCGGCGTGGCGACAGGTGGTGCCTTTACGAAGGCCGTGCGGGTATCCAGCGACGGGACCGTGGCCGTGGCCCAGGACAACATCTATGGCAGTCAGGATCTGTATGTCGACGACTGTGGCGCTTTGATAGCGTCCGCCAACGAGACCCTCCAACAAAGAAAATCACCGCTTGTCCTGAGCATCTCCGGACACCACAAGCTGTCCGATCCGGAGGCTCGTACAGGAGCCGACCCGATCGAGATGAGCAAGGTGACGTTTGAGAACTCCCGCAGAACCAAGCCGAAAGAGAAGACCTCCCTGCCTGCAGACTGCGGCCAGGCGGCCCACGAGATCTGTGGTGCCGAGAACCTGATCGCTATCTATACGCACGATGGAAATCCAGAAAGAACTGAGACCGATAACCCGCTCCTCATGAAGTTTGAGGTGATGCTGCGGGTCTATGAAAAATCCATTCGCGGAGGGAGTGGGCGCCTCGAGGAGGCCAAGCGGATGATCGACCAGATGGGCGGAATGCGGGCGCTGGCGAGTGAGTTCGCGGCCAGCCGAACCCATCGAGGTAGCAGCGCAAAAAAGGCGCGGGTGGCCGAAGGTAAAGCCCGGGAGCTGGAAGAGAAGCTAGAGGCGTTGGAAGAAGAGTTCATGCGGTACTACCGCCGGTTGAGTCCTGAAAAGCAAGATGAGCTCGATAAGACCTTGGGCATCAACCGGTGGGCAAACCCAGAGATCGGGGAGGCCTATACGACTTCATCAGGTGGCGAAGAGCATGCAGGCATGCCGGAGGGGGCCTCGACCTGGAATTACCACTATGCGGCCGTGGTGCTGAAGAGCTCCGATGGTAGCGACGCCGTCGCCTTGGAGAACTATGCGACCCGGGATCCCGATGAGATCAACCAGGATTGGTCCTGGCAGATGTACGGAGCGCCCGGGAAGGACACGGCGCCAGAAGATACGCAGTCGTTCCATGAGCAACACCGCGACGCTCATGGGCAGCATGGCCAGACGCCCACGACGTTGCGGGTGATTCCACCCGATTCAGAGAGCTGAGCGCAGCTCACACCGCACGCCGGGGACGGCGATGACGGGCCGGCAGAGCGTCAAGGATGCGAGCCGGGCAGGAGGCGCTGTGTAGCTGTGAGCCAGTGACGCATCCCCAGGCGCTCGAAGCTCTCCCGCGCCCTCGCGAGGTGAAGCTCACAGCGCGGATCACCCGCGGCGTGGTGCCGCCCAATCTCATAGTGGGCCAACCCCTCCGCCGCAGGCATGGCGAGCCGCTCCGCCTCCGCCAGGCTCCGCGCAAAGGCCCGCTGCGCGCGGGCCGGCGCCCCCGTCAACGCCTCGCACAACCCACGGAACCGGTGCGCATAGGGCCGTCCCACCGGAAACGAGCGCGCGTAGCGGCGCAGCACCTGGACGATGCGCCGTGCGCTTCGTTCGAGCGCCCCACGCTCGACGGGGTCACCGGCCTGCTCCCACAGCCCGAAGAGCACCTCCGCGGTGGCGACGTAACTCGGCAGGAGGTTGAAGCTCGACGACGCGCGGCTCGCGATCCACGTGAGCGTGCGCTCGGCGACGGCCCGGGCCCGCTCGGCGTCGCCGCGCAGGAAGTGGGCCAGGGCCACCTCGCCGAGCGTGATGCGCTCCGAGAGGTCGCTCCCGTCGGGCTTGCAGAGTGCCTGGTAGCGCTCGAAGAGCGCCAGCGCCTCGTCGCCGCGACCCAGCGCCAGGAGGCACTCGCCCCGCGAGCTCAACGCCCAGAGCTGCCCTTGCGTGTCGCCGCTCTTGTTCGCCACCTCGTCGAGCTCATCGATGATCCGGAGCGCGTCCTCGGGCCGGCCGCCGAACATCTCCACGTCGCCGAGCAGGCCGAGGCACTCCTCGGCGCGGCGGTAATCGTGGATGCCGCGGGCCATGGCGAGCGCCCCCCCGAGCGAGGCGCGGGCCGCGGCCCAGTCGGCGTTGATGAACTCGGTGACGCCGGCGAGGAAGGACACCCACGACCGGGCCTGGGGATCCGAGAGGGCCGCCGCTGCCGCCCGCGCCCGCGTCTTGTACACCTCGGCCAGCGCCGGCAGCGGGATGGCGTAGCAGCCCGTGCTCAGGCTGGCATACCCCCGCGCGAGCTCCGGCGAGGGACCGAGCCGCTCGGCCAGGTTGTTCGCCTGCACCGCGGCCAGGAAGGCGCGCACCGTCTCCCCCTGGTAGAAGTGGATCTGGGCCAACTGCTCGGCGGCGTGCGCGGCCTGGGTCAGGCGCTGCCTCTCGCCCAGCTGGCGGGCAAACCGGCGCTTGCCCCCGAGGAGGTACGTCATCTGCAGGACGAGGTGGAAGACGAGCGTGAGGAGCACCCACGGCATCGCGCTCCGGCTCGCGGCCTTGTCCATCGCCTCCACGCGCGCGCCGCCCCCTCCGAGATGCCGCAGCGCCGCCAGCGTGAACCGCTCGGCCTCGTCGAAGTGGGCCAGGTTGAACGCGGCGCGCCCGGCCTGCTGCTCCCAGCTCGCCCGCAGCACGAGCGGGAGCGGAGCCCGGGCACGGCAGCGGTCGTCGACCTCGAGCGTCTGCCGCAGGTACCCGAGGGCCTCGGCCGAGGCGCCCGTCGCCAGCGCCCGCTCGCCCGCCTTCCCGAGGTATTCGCGTGACCGCTCGTCGTCCCGGGCGGTGGCGAAGTGGTGCGCCAGGATGGGGTAGAACGCGGGCAGATCGGCCGTGCCCACGTAGCGGGCCTCGATGGCCGCCGCCGCCGCCGCGTGCAGCCGGGGCCGCTCCTCCTCGGGGATCTCGCCGTAGATGACCTCGCGCAGCTTGTCGTGCACGAAGCGCAGCCGCGCCCCGGCCCCCTCGAGGATCTGCCGCGTGCGCAGCTCCTGCACGGCCTCGAGCCCCCTCCGGTCCTCGAGGCGGGTCGCGGCGCTGAGGAGCTCGGCGTCGAACTCGCGCCCGAGCACCGCGGCCATCCGGGCGAGCTCACGCCCCGCGGCCCCCAGGCCCGCCACCTGGCGCCGCACCAGATCGCGGAGCAGGCTCGACCAGCGCGGCGCCTCGGGTGCGGCGCGTCCCGCCGCCGCGGCCTGCGCCACCTGCCACTGCCCGTCGGCGTCCCGGTAGAGCCCCTCTTCGGCGATGGCCACGCGCAGGTACTCGGTCACGAAGAGCGGGTTGCCCTCGGACTGGCGGACCAGGAGCTCGATGAACGGCGAGGAGGGGGCGCGGGTGGCGAGCATGTCGCGCACCATCTGCCCCACCGCGGCGTCGTCGAGCCGGCCGAGATCGAGCCGGGTGACGCCGGGGGCCTCGAGGAGGGCGCGCAGCCCCGGCCCGAGCTCCTCCGAACGATAGGTGCCGAGCACCAGGGCCCCCGTGGTCGCGCACCAGGCCTGATCGAGGGACAGGAGGACGCCGAGCGAGGTCTCGTCGGCCCATTGCAGATCGTCGAGGACGAGGAGCAGCGGGCGCTCCCCGGCGAAGGCCGCGATCACGTCGGCGAGGCACCGCTGCAGGCGGGCTCGCGCCGCGGGCGAGGAGAGCTGCGGCAGCTCCGGGTAGGGGTCCTGATCCGGCAATTGCCCGAGCGCCGGCTCGTAGGCGGCCAGCACGGGCCCCCGATCGCCGAGGATGCGCGCGGCCTCGGCCGGGCCCTGCTCGCGGCAGTGATCGGCGATGGCGAGGAGGAGGCTGCGGAACGGGTGGAGCGGCGCCGCCTTGACGGCCCCGTTGGCGGCGGAGACGGCGGCGCACTCACACGTCACCACGCGCAGCCCGTAGCGCGCCGCCCGCGCCGCCACTTCCATGGCGAACCGCGTCTTGCCGACCCCGCTCACCCCGCCCACGAGCACCCGCCCGCCGTGAGACGAGAGCGCGCGGGCGAGGTGCTCTTCGAGCTCGGCGAGGGCCTCGGTGCGCCCGACGAGCCCCGGGCGGCAGAGGTACGCGGGGGCCTTGCGCGTCGCGCTGCGGCCGGTGGCGCCGAGCCGGACCAGGGCCAGCGCGACGTCGTCGGCGTAGCCGGGGCGGTCCTGGGGCCGCTTGGCGAGGAGCTGGAGGATCAGCCTGTCGAGGTCCGGGGGCACCCCCGGGACCTTGGCCGAGGGGAGCTCGGGCCGCCGCGAGACGTGCTGCTGGAGCACGACTGCGGTCGCGCCGACGAAAGGCGTGGTGCCGGTGACGCACTCATAGAGCATGCAGCCGAGGGCATAGAGGTCGACCCGGGCGTCGATGGATTCGCCGTAGATCTGCTCGGGCGCCATGTATGCGGGCGAGCCCATGAAGAGCGCGCCGAGGGAGAGCACGTCGCGTCCCTGCGCGCCGCTGACCAGCGCGGCCAGGCCGAAGTCGGCGAGCACCGGGGTGTCGTCGTCGCGGAGGAAGACGTTGTCCGGTTTGAGGTCGCCGTGGACGAGGCCCGTGCCGTGGATGCAGGCGAGCGCGTCGCAGAGGGCATAGGCGAGCGCGAGGATGCGCGGGAGGGTGCCGCCCGCGGCCTCGGTGAAAACGGGTGCATGGGGCTCCGGATCGTCGCTCCCGAGCGGCGCGAGCGGCGCGACCTCGGCCGTCACGTTGCGGATGAGGGCGCTCGCGCGGCCAGGGACCGTGCGCGCCATGGGCGACGGGTCGGACAGCCCGGGCCGGGCGAGCTCCGCGATGAGCGTGGCGAGCGTGCGTCCCGGGAACAGCTCCATCGCGTACCAGGGCCGTCCGTCCTCGACGCCCTCGGCGAAGATGCGCACCACCCCCGGGTGGTGGATGCGTCCGAGCGCGTGGATCTCACGCCGGATGCTGGAGAACGCGGTCGCGTGAGCGACGTCGACGGTCTTGAGCGCGACCCGCTCGCCGGTCTCTCTGTGCTCGCCCTGGTAGACCACCCCCATGCCACCGCGACCGAGCAGGCGCACGATCCGATAGGGACCGATCGTGTCCACGGTCTCGCTCGGTTCGACCCTGCGATCGCGATGCAGAGCGGAGTCCATGGAACACGCAAGTATATCCGACGCACGGCGTGGGAGTGGTCCCCGTTGTTATGCACCCCTAACATCATCAGCCGACGCCGCGCCCCCTCCCGTCACCTGGCCGCCGAGCTCCTCGAGACGGCCCAGACGCGCAAGGGATATCGGGTCACCGCATTGCGATCATGAAATCCAGGGAGCCCCTGATGGGGGCTCCTGGGCGGCGTCAGTTCAGATCGACAGGAGAGGAGAGAAGGAGAAAGGGGGGAGGCGCGAGGTTACGGAGCGGCCGGGTTGTAGGTCGAGATCGACCAGCCCGACTTCTCGTGGCCGTACTGGTTGAACACCGGGTTCTTGCCGCCCACGATCTGGGTCGTGAAGCTGGCGGCGCCCGAGCCCGAGCCCGAGCCGGTGAAGATGTTCAGGCCGATGGTCGACGAGGTGTAGTAGGTCGGGTGGGTGTTGTCCGACTGGATGTAGTCGTAGCTGGCGCTCGAGCTGACGAGGTGCGCGTTGGCGTCGCGGATGGTCGGGCGCAGGGTGCTGGTGATGCGGGTGACGTAGGCGTCCTCGCTCTCGCCCGGGATGTAGCGCAGCGCCGCGGAGTCGATCTGGCCGTCGCCGTTCGAGTCGTAATCGGCGCCCATCATCTCGGCGAAGGCGTCGGCGCAGGCAAAGCCATAGCGTGAGGCCAGGTTGCAGGCGCGCCAGTTGCTGTGCGCGAGGTACGGGATGAACCGGTTCTGCCGGTTGGCCCGCGTGCCGTTCGACTCGGTGCAGCTATTGGTGACGTTGTCGGCGTCATAGCCCGGGTAGTAGATGTTCATGATGATCTTGGCGCGGGCCGTCGACGCATAGGAATTGATGGCCTGCATGCCGAGCTCCATGTACTTCGTGCAATTGGCCAGCGCCGTGTCGAGCACGCCGTAATTGCAGGTGCCGGTCTGGCCGGCGAAGTCGCTGCGCGCCTGCAGGTAATCATTGCCGCACATCTCGAACATCACGACGCGCGTGTTGGTGGCCTGCATGTAGCTGCGCTCGGAGACGATCTTGTTGTTGTAGATGTCGTCGGCCTTGGCGCCCGACTTGGTCCGCCGCACGACCTCGATGTTGGCGTTCCACGCCTGCGACAGGTACTCGCCGTCGACCATGGGGGCCGCGCGACGGGCGACGCTGAAGAGATCGCCATAGTAGCCGGCGAAGATCGAGTCGCCGTAGGCGACCACGCGCCACGTGCTGGTCGCGCCCGAGCGAGTCACCGTCCACGACGAGTTCTGGGTGATGGTGTTGGCCAGCGCGCTGCCGCTCATGGCCGCGGTGGCCGCGAAGACCAGCGCAAATAGTTTCTTGGACATGATGTCCCCTCTTTCTGCCAAACGGGCTATCCGTTGTAGTGACGGCAATATATCAGAGACATTATGTCCCTCGACCTTGTAAGAACTGTAAGGCTCACTCCAGTCATAATGACGCGCCGCGCGAGGGGATTGAGAGGCGATAGAAGAAAATTGCAACGATTGTGGCGCGGGTTCAGTTCGCGGCCAGTGCAAATGGAATATTTCGTCCCGGCCGGAGGATGCTGAGCGAGCCCTGGAGCGTCAGCGGCCCGGCCCCTATCCCGCCAGGGCCCGGCCACAGGTGCTGCTCGTCAGAGCGCGAGAGGCTATACTGGCGGCGATGGCTCCGCCCGAGGACGCGCCCGGGAACGTAAATGCCCGCCTACGGCGGCTGCCCAAAGTAGACGAAGTGCTCCGCGGGGCACCTGCCCGCCGGCTCCTCAACGTGGCCCCGCGCTGGGCGGTGGTCGCGGCGGTGCGGGCCGAGATCGCGACCCTGCGCGAACGGATCCTCGGCGCCGACGGGCAGGAGGCCGGCGACGGCGCGCCGGCCGCGGTCGCCGAGGCGGCCCTGACGACGCGGGTGGCGGAGCTCCTGCGGCCGACGCTCCGGCGGGTGCTCAACGCCACGGGCGTGGTGCTCCACACCAACCTCGGCCGGGCGCCCCTCGCCTCCGCCGCGATCACGCGGATCGCCGAGGTCGCGAGCGGCTACTCGAACCTCGAGTATCGCCTGACCACGGGCGAGCGCGGCTCGCGGCACGATCACATGGCCCGCCTCCTCGGCGAGCTGACCGGCGCCGAGGCCGCGCTCGTGGTGAACAACTGCGCCGCGGCCGTGCTCCTGGCGCTCGGAGCGCTGGCCGCGGGGCGCGAGGTCATCGTGTCGCGCGGCGAGCTCGTGGAGATCGGCGGCTCGTTCCGCGTCCCGGACGTGATGCGCGCCTCGGGGGCGCGCCTCGTCGAGGTGGGCACGACCAACCGCACCCATCTCCGCGACTACGAGCAGGCCATCACGCCCGACACCGCGCTCCTCCTCAAGGTCCATCGCTCGAACTTCGCGCTCGTGGGCTTCACCGCCGAGGTCGGCGTCGCCGACCTGGCACGCCTCGGCCAGGCGCGCGGCGTGCCGGTGATGGTGGATCTCGGCTCCGGCTGTCTACTCGCAGCCGAGGAGCTGGGTCTGGGCGCGGAGCCAAATGTGCAGGAGACGGTGACGCAGGGTGCCGACGTGATCATGTTCTCGGGGGACAAGCTGCTGGGCGGACCCCAGGCCGGTATCGTTCTCGGCCGCGAGGCGCTGCTCGGCCGCCTGCGACAGCATCCGCTCCTGCGCGCGCTGCGGCCCGACAAGCTGTGCCTGGCAGCGCTCGGGGCCACGCTCGAGCTCTATCGCGACGGCCGGCTCCACGAGGTGCCCGCGCTCGCCATGTTGCGGGCCTCGCCCGAGACGCTGCGGCGGCGGGCCGACCAGCTGTGCCAGCTCCTCCGGGAGCGGGCGCCGGCGCTCGCGGTCTCCGTGATCGAGCTGCGCTCGGCGGTGGGCGGCGGCGCGCTGCCCCTCGAGGAACCTCCTTCCTGTGGCGTGGCCGTGCGCCATCCGCGCCTCGACGCCGTGCGGCTCGAGGCGCGCCTCCGTCAGGCCGAACCACCCCTCGTGGCACGCATCGTGGACGACCGGGTGGTGGCCGATGTGCGCACATTAGCGGATACTGAATTGGAAGCGGCTGCGCGCGCCCTGGCGCAGACGCTCGACGGGGAGGCGTTATGAGGGGGAAAGGAGAAGTGCTGGCTTGCTGAATTCATCCGTTCTGGTTCTCAATCGACACTATCAACCCATCCATGTGACCTCGGCGCGCCGGGCCTTCACCTTGCTCTATCTCGGCGCGGCGCGGGTCATCGAGCCTGATTACAAGACCTTCGACTTCGAGTCCTGGGCCGCGCTCGGCGCCGCCGCGGACGATGACGTGATGCGCACCATTGGCCGCGCGATCAAGGTGCCGCGGGTCATCATGCTGCAGATCTATGACCGGCTGCCGCGCGCCAAGGTGCGTTTCAGCCGGCTCAACATCTACGTGCGCGACCAGAACACCTGCCAGTACTGCGGTCGCCGCCTCCCCCGCACCTCGCTCAACCTGGATCACGTGGTCCCCCGGGCGCAGGGCGGCCGCACCACCTGGGAGAACGTGGTGTGCTGCTGCATCGAGTGCAATCTGCGCAAGGGCTGCCGCACGCCGGTGCAGGCGGGCATGACCCTCCTGCAGACGCCGGCGCGGCCGCGCGTGACCCCGGGCTTCCGCGCGCCCGGGGGACGGGTGGCCCACCGCGAGTGGCTGCCCTTCCTCGGCCTGGTCGACGCGAGCTACTGGAACACCGAGCTCATCGACGACGA
>DATAGU010000238.1:0-44884 GCA_036263495.1 Polyangia bacterium
AGATCGTCGCCCCTTACGAACTGGTCATCGGTCCGGGTCGCAAGGTACGAGCTGAGCTATTGCTGAAAAACTTCGGTGCCGCGAATGGGATGCTGATCTTCACGAGCTATGCGCCCGTCGAGCCCTACGAAGATGAGATTCCGGCGCTCGGTTATGGGTTCTCCGTGTTACTTGGCCACGCCGAAGAGGGGGGCTACGACCGACAATCGTTCATCGACATGCTGAGCGACTGGGGTTGGGCGGGCCCGGAGGCGGAGCGGCCAGATTGGCTAGCGGGCGACATCTGACTCCTCCATTTGCTCCCGCCCTGCCCATCTGCTACCGATGATGTCAGCGCCAAGTCCCTGACGGCGCAGGCGGAATCCCCCCATGAGGATGCACAACCGCACCTACTACGACGAGTTCTCCTCCATCTACGAGGCCGAGCGCCTCCATGATGGTGGCTACCACGCGATGATCGACTCGCTCGAGATCGACCTGGCGCTGCGCTACGTGCCCGGCGCCCACGTGCTCGAGGCGGGCTGCGGTACGGGCCTCATCCTGCGCCGCCTGGCGCCGGTGGCGGCCCGCGCCGTGGGCGTGGATCTATCGGCCGGCATGCTGCGGCAGGCGGCGGCGCGCGGCCTCACCGTGGTGCAGGGCTCGGTGACGGACCTGCCGTTCGCCGACGCGAGCTTCGACGTGGTGTGCTCGTTCAAGGTGCTGGCCCACGTGGAGCACATCGACCGGGCCGTGCACGAGCTCTCGCGCGTGACGCGGCCGGGCGGGCACCTCCTCCTCGAGTTCTACAACCCCTGGTCGCTGCGCTATCTGGTCAAGCGGCTCAAGACGCCGACTCGCATCTCGCTCCAGGCGACCGACGAGTCGGTCTACACCCGCTACGACCACCTCGACGCGATCCGCGGCTATCTGCCCCCCGGGCACGAGGTCGTGGATCTGCGCGGGGTCCGGGTGGTGACGCCGGTGTCGACGGTGTTCAAGGTGCCGCCCGTGGGCCGGATGTTCCACTTCCTCGAGACGCAGCTGTGCGACGTGCCGGTCATGCGCCGGCTGGGCGGGTTCCTCATCGTGGTGGTGCGGAAGGGCGCATGAGCGCCCCGGGCAGAGACGACACCGAGGCCCCGAGGGCCCCGAAGGCCCCCTCTCCCGGTCCCGAGGACGCCCGCCCCCCCCCAGACACCAAGGACACCAAAGACACCAAGGACACCAACGCCAGCAAGGACGAGGGCCCGGGCCGCCGCGGGGCCATCCTGGTCGTGGACGACGAGCGCTCGATGCGCGATTTCTTGCGCATCCTGCTCCGGCGTCTCGGTCACGAGGTGACGGTCGCGGACAGCCTGGCGGCGGCGCAGCAGGCCATCGCCCGGCGCGAGTTCGACCTCGTCATCACCGACCTGCGGCTCGGCGAAGAGAGCGGCCTCGATGTCCTCGCGGCCGCCAAGCAGCGCGCCGCCGACACCCAGGTGCTCATGGTGACGGCCTACGCCACGCCCGAGACCGCGATCGCGGCCATGAAGCAGGGCGCCTACGATTACCTCACCAAGCCGTTCAAGGTGGACGAGGTGGCGGTGGTGCTCGACCGCGCGCTCGAGCACCGCGAGCTCAAGCGGACCAACCTGGCCCTGCGCGAGCAGCTCGAAGGCCGCTTCCGGCTCGACCGCCTCATCGGCAAGTCGCCCTCCATGCAGCGGGTCTTCGAGCTCGTGCGCAAGGTGGCGCCGGCGCGCACCTCGGTCCTCCTCTCCGGCGAGTCGGGCACGGGCAAGGAGCTGGTGGCGCGGGCGCTGCACCACCTGGCCGGCGCCCCGCGCGCCGATGGGCCCTTCGTGGGCATCAACTGCGGGGCCATCCCCGAGGCGCTCCTCGAGTCGGAGCTGTTCGGCCACGCGCGCGGCGCCTTCACCGGGGCGGTGGCGGACAGGCCCGGGGTCTTCGAGATGGCCTCGGGCGGCACGCTGCTGCTCGACGAGATCGGCGAGCTCGGGCCGGCCATGCAGGTCAAGCTCCTGCGCGTGCTGCAGGAGCGGCGCATCCGGCCGGTGGGCGGGACCAGCGAGCGCGAGGTCGACGTGCGGGTGGTGGCGGCGACCCATCGCGACCTCGAGGCCGAGGTGGAGCGCGGCGCGTTTCGCAGCGACCTCTACTACCGGCTCAACGTCATCGAGATCGTGCTGCCGCCGCTGCGCGCGCGGCGCGAGGACATCCCGATCCTGGCCGAACACTTCCTGCGCAAGCACGCGCTGGCGCTCGGCAAGCCCCTCGCGGGCTTCGAGCCCGAGGCGCTCGCGGCGCTGTGCGACTACGACTACCCGGGGAACGTGCGCGAGCTCGAGAACCTCATCGAGCGCGCGGCCACACTCGAGAACGAGGGCCGCATCGGCCGCGCCTCGCTGCCCGAGCTCACGCGGCGGGTGAGCGTGGTGTCGGCGCCCGGCCTGGCGCTCCCCACCGTGTTCGAGGACGGCTTCGATCTCGATCGCGTCCTCGCCGAGGTGGAGCGGGATCTGGTGCTCAAGGCGCTCGAGCGCGCCCAGGGGGTCCGCAAGCGCGCGGCCGAGATCCTGGGCATCAGTTTCCGCTCCCTGCGCTACCGGCTGGCCAAGCTCGGCATCGCCCCGGACGAGCCCGAGTGACGAGCCCGAGCGAACGAGGCCGAGTGACATTTTTCGTCACCCCCCGGGCCCATTTTCGTTCCGCTGCCGGGCGCAGGTGGCGGGCCCAGGCGCCCAAAGCCCCTGGAATGTCATCCACTGGCAGCCGGCACCTCGGTTGCAAAGTCGCTTCGCCAGTGCGCGCTCAGCGGCCAGCGGGTTTCACGCTCATCGAGATGCTCATCGTGGTCGTGATCGTGACCACGCTCGGCCTCGCGGCCCTCCACGCCTATCGCCGCTACCTCGACCAGGCGCGCACCTCCGAGGCCGCCGCGGTGCTGGCCGAGATCCGCACCCGCGAGGAGGCGTACCGCGCGGAATTTTCCACGTACCTCTCGCTCAGCGCCAACGAGAACGACTTCTGGCCCGTGCTCGGCTCGGGCGAGCCGCGCGCCAAGAACTGGCAGCCGGCCCCCGCCCCCTGGGTCCAGCTCGGGGTCAACCCCGGCAAGCTGCAGGTCTACTGTGGCTACAGCGTGATCGCCGGAGCGGCCGGGACCCAGCCCGGCGGCACCCGCGGCGGCGCCCTGTTCCCGGCGGCGCCGGCCGTGCCCTGGTGGTACGCCACCGCGGCCTGCGACAACGACGGCGACCCGTCGGTCAATGCGCTCTATGTGACATCCTCGGAGTCGGTGACGATCTCCGAGCAGAACGCCCATCGCTGAAACGCCCGCTCAAGGAGGAACGAGATGCCGAACCTTTCCCGCTCCATTTCGAAGATGCGCCGCCTCGGGGCCCGCGGTTTCACCCTCATCGAGATCATGATCGTGGTGGCCATCATCGGCATCCTGGCGGCCGTGGCCGTGCCGGCCTTCATCAAGTACATCCGCCGCGCCAAGACGGTCGAGGCGACCAACAATATCCGCCGCCTCTACGACTCGTCGATCGCCTACTACGAGGCCGAGCACGGCGACATCAATCAGAACATCCTGCCGCGGCAGTTCCCGTCGCCGCAGGCCGTGACGCCGGCCAAGGGTGCGTGCTGCGGCCAGCCGGGCGACAAGTGCAACCCGGCCGCCGAGGCGGCCAAGTGGCAGACGGGGACCTGGTCGGCGCTCAACTTCTCGGTCGATGACCCCTTCTACTTCTCCTATCAGTACGATTCGAGCGGCACCGAGGCCGCGGCCCAGTTCCAGGCGTGGGCCTTCGGCGACCTCGACTGCGACGGCGAGTACTCCGAGTTCATGCGCGGCGGGAAGATCGATCCGACGACCAAGAACCCGACCGGCGGCGCGGGCCTGTACACCAAGAACGAGGTCGAGTAGTCCCAGCTCGTTGCGTAGCTCCCTCCGTCGAGAATGACCCGCAAGAGCGCCCTCCCGCTCCTCCTCCTGATCCTCCTCCTCGGCGCCGCGACCTGGCAACTGCACACGCAGGCGCAAGCGCGGCGCACGGCCTTTCCCGCCGAGGAGGACACCTACTACCTGCCGCGCACCCAGGTGCTGCATCACCTCGCGCTCGGCCATGACGAGCTCCTGGCCGATCTCATGTTCATCCGCACGGTCAACTACTTCGGCGCCGAGCTCCTCGGCCGCCGGCGCTACGAGTGGCTGCGGCCCCACCTCGACACGGTCATCGCCCTCGATCCCCACTTTCGCACCGCCTACCTCTTCGGCTCGCGCGCCGCCATGTACAACGGCGCGCCCATCACCAACGAGCGGGTCTGGGAGTCGTCCCACTTCCTCGAGGCCGGCCTGGCCGTGTTCCCGCGCGACTGGGAGTTCGCCTTCACGCTCGGGTGCAACTACCTCAACGAGCTCACCACCCAGGACCCCCAGGAGCGGGCGCGCTGGCGGCGCATCGGCGGCGACTGGATCCGGCGCGCGGCCATCGCCGGCGGCGGCCCGCCGTGGCTGCCCAACCTGGCCGCCACCATCCTCACCGAGGCCGGCGAGGTCGAGGCCGCCATCCGGTATCTCGAGGAGGCCTACCTCACCACCGACCAGGAGGCGAGCCGCGAGCAGATCCTGCTCCTGCTCGCGGCCAAGCGGCGCACGCAGCAGAAGCACCTCGAACAGGCGCGCGACGAGTTCGTGGCGCGCTGGAAACGCACCCTGCCCTATGTGCCCGGGGACCTGTTCGTGCTGATTGGCGAGCCCCCCACGAAGCGCATGGACCTGCCCTTTCTCCTGCGCGATCCCTCCGCTGCCGAAGAGGCTCCCGCGGGGCAAGCGACGAGGACGCCGCCATGAGCGGCCGGCCGGGCGTGACGTGCGCGATCATGGCCTACAACGAGGAGGCCACGCTCGCCCGCGCCGTGGAGGAGGTGCGCGCCGCGCTCGAGGCCACCGGGCGCAGCTACGAGATCCTGGTGGTGGACGACGGCTCGCGCGACGCCACCGGGCCCCTGGCCGACGAGCTGGCGGCCCGCCTGTCGGCCCCGGGACGCCGGGTGCGGGCGATCCACCACGGCCAGAACCGCGGCCCCGGCAGCGCCATCGTGACCGGCGTGGCCGAGGCCACCGAGCCGCTCTACTGCTTCCACCCGGCGGACAATCAGGTGGAGTTCGCGGACATCGCCCGCGCCATCGTGCGGCTCGACGTCGAGGACTACGATCTCCTGGTGGGGCAGCGCTCGGACCGGCGCGACTACTCGAACGGGCGCAAGCTCCTGTCCTACGGTTACATCGCGCTCGCGCGGGCGCTCTTCGGCCTGACCGGGTTCGAGGACTTCAACTTCGTCTACGTGTGGCGCACGGAGCTCGTGCGCCGCATGCTGCCGCTCTCCACGCGCGGCGTGTTCCTGTGCACCGAGGTGCTCGTGCGCGCGCGCGATCAGGGGGCGCGCATCGGCGCCTTCACCGCCGCCTACCGGCCTCGCGTCGCCGGCGTCTCGACGGTCGCGAGGCCGCGCGTCGTGGCCGACACGGCGGTGCAGATGCTGTCGTTCTGGAACCAGCGACGGCGCGGCCAGGCCCGCTGATCTTCTACGCTACCCCAGAAGACCAGCGGCCTCCGTCACTGCCCGCCGCCGCCCTCGTCCGCCAGGTTGTTGAAGGTCTTGGTCAGCGATTCGCCGGAGTGGATCTCGACGGTGAAGCTCTTCTCGATGCCGCTGTCGGGGTTGACCAGCTTGATGCGGTGGAGCCCCGAGCTCAGGGGGAGCACCTGCGGCGTGGTCAGGCCCGTCTCCTTGCCGTCGACGATGATATAGGTCCAGGGCCGGGAGCCGATGCGCAGGGACCCTGGCGCCGCGGCCTCTGGCTTGGACTCCGCGGGCGGCTGCAGGGCCTTGGCCAGTTGCGCCAACGTGGTCGCCGCGCCTTGGGGCTTGGCCGGTGCAGGCGCATGCCGCTCGCCATGGGCGTCGCCGTGTGAATCGCCATGGTGTGGCGCGCTCACGGCCGGCTTCACGGCCGGCGCCGGCGGCGCGGGCTCGGGCGCCTGGGGCGCCGCCGGGGCCAGGGCGATGTGGAACTCGCCGACCTTGCCCGCCTCCAGCGTGATCGGCCGGGCCTGGGAGCGCTCCCCGAGCTGCACGAGCAGCACGTGCGCCCCGGCGGGGACGTCGTCTTGCCGGAGCGGCGTCACGCCCGCCAGCGCCTTGCCATCGAGCGACACCTTGGCGCCGGCCGGCTCCGAGGTGACGAGGAACCCGGCGTCCGTGGGATCCAGCACGATGCGGCGCGAGGTCACCTCGCCCGCCTGGATCGTGATCCGATCCTGCCAGAGCTTGAACCCCTCGGACTCCGCCGAGAGCACATAGCTGCCAGGCGGCACCTCGACGCGCCCCTGGGCGTCGGGGGTGATCGAGCGCCCGTCCAGCGACAGCCGGACACCACGCGCCGGATCGGTGATGAGCAGTAGGCCGCCGGGCCGCGGCGTCCGCAGCACCAGGGCATAGACCAGCGCGAGCGCCACGCCGGCCAAGAGCACGAGACCCAGCACGAGCGGGAGGCGCGAACGCGAATCGCGGGCCGCGGCCGACGCCTTCTTGCCGAGCAGCGAGGGCGGGCGATCCGCCTCGGCCACCGCGGCCGGCATCACCACCTTCTCGGTGCCCGAGGCCGCGACCATCTCGCCGACCTCGACCCCACTTACAGGGGCCCTGGCCGGCAAGCGCGCGGTCGAGCGGGAGATCGCGGAGCTCCCGTTCCGCGACACGGGCTTCCGATCCACGTTCCGCGGCTTGGCCGGCACCGGCGAACCATCGGGGGACAGAGAGATCTCGGCTGCGTTGGTGGGGGGCGCGGAGCGCTCAGCCAGCACCATCTCCTCGGGGACGTCGAGGGCGCCCGGCGGGCCCACCGCCCCCGCGTCGTCCATGTCGCCGGGGCCATCGTAGACATTGGTCTCGTCCTCGTCCGCCCAATCGAGGTGGATCTCGTCGAGCTCGGGCTCGGCCGGCGCCTCCGCCACGGCGAGCACCGCCATGGCGGCTCGTCCCGCGGCGGCCTGCCCCCGACCGGTCGGACGCGGCGCCGGCGGTGGTCCCCCGCCCGCCGCGGCCACCTGACCGACATGGAAGGCCCGCGACGGGGGCGGCGGCGGCCGCCGCGGCCGCCGGCGATCCTCGTCGGAGGAGCCCGCCAGCTCCGGCGTGAACTGACGGTAGGCCTCCATCTTGAGGTTCTCCGCCTCGAGCTCGGTCGCGAAGGTGCGCTTCATCCACGCCGCCAGATCCTTGCGCTGGCAGAGCTCGCCGGCCGCGTAGACGAAGGCCTGCAGATCGTCGTGCAGATCGATCGCGTTCTGGTAGCGATCCTCGACGTCCTTGGCCAGCGCCTTGAGCACGATGCGCTCGAGCTCGTCGGGGATCCTGCGGTTGTACGTCGACGGCGGCAGGATCTCGGCGTTGCGCACCTTCTCGAGCGTCGAGAAGTCCGTCTCGCCCCAGAACAGGCGCTCCCCCGTCAGCAGCTCGTAGAGCACGATGCCCACCGAGAAGATGTCCGAGCGCCGGTCGAGCGGCAGCCCGCGCACCTGCTCGGGCGACATGTAGCCGAACTTGCCCTTGAGGATCCCGGCCTCGGTCTTGTTGACCTTGCCCGCGGCCTTGGCGATGCCGAAGTCGATGAGCTTGACCTCGCCGTCGTAGGAGATGAGGACGTTCTGCGGTGACACGTCGCGGTGCACGAGGTGCAGCTCGTGGCCCTGCGCGTCGCGCTTGTTGTGCGCGTAATCGAGCCCCTCGCAGACCTTCATCACCACGTAACAGGTCTGTCCCACCGGCATCGTCACACTGCCGTCCACCGGCCGCTGCCGGCAGCGGTCGAACACCACGCGGAGATCTTTGCCGTGGACCAGCTCGAGGGCGATGAAGTAGGCCCCGGCCGCCCTGCCGAGGTCGAAGATCTGGCAGATGTTCGCGTGCGTCAGCTGGACCGCGATCTTCGCCTCGTCGATGAACATGCGGATGAACTCCTGGTCCTCCGCGATGTTGGGCAAGATGCGCTTGACGGCCAGCAGCCGCTCGAAGCCCTCGACGCCGAAGGTCTTGGCCTTGAAGACCTCCGCCATCCCGCCGACATTGATCCGCTCGAGGAGATGATACTTACCAAACGAAATCGGTTTCCTCATGGGGTATCCCATGAACCGGGCCGCCACACCGCGCGCCTGCAGGGCTTGTCCACGCTAACCTACCAAGTCTAACGGTGTAGCATATCAGTGCCCCAACCGCTGCTCAAGTCCCTACAGGGTCGCCTACTTGCACCTTTCGTGGGCCCTGGGGCTCCATGTCTGTGTTCGGAGCCCCCATGGAGGCCCTGGCGGACCTACTATTGAGATAGACTGCGCAGCCTTCGAGCCTGGAGGACACCCCATGTCTACGTCTACTCACGATCAAACCGAGGATCTCGTCGAAGTGTATCGCACCATCGGTCTCCTCGAGGCCGACCGCGCCATGGTGGAGATCCTGCAGCCGGCGGGCATCCCCTGCTTCCGGCGCGACCGCATCTCGCACGCCCTGCCCGCGCCCGACGCCCAGCCGGGGGCCTACTTCATCGCCGTCTCCGCCGGGAACGCCGAGCAGGCGCGCAAGCTCCTCGCACAGGCGATCTCCGATCGCGCCCTCGACCCGGCCGAAGGAGAGATCATCCGTCCCTCCTGACCCCTCCTCTCCCAGGCACCCCGGATCATCGATCATCAGCGGCACGGCACGCCCCCATCACGCCCGACGGCCATCCCATGTTAGTATTCGTCCAGGGCGACCCCCGAGGAGCCCGAGGAGAATGCTTGGTGCCAGCCGAGAACACGGGGCAGACGCCGCAGGACGTACTGGTCGTCGACGATGACGCGGACATCCGCAATCTGCTGAGCTCGGTCCTCACCATCGAAGGCTACGCCGTGAGCTCGGCCTCCAACGGCGAGGAGGCGCTCAGCAAGCTGCGCGGCGTGCCCGGGACCCGGCTCATCCTGCTCGACCTCCGCATGCCGGTCATGGACGGCTGGGAGTTCCGCGCCGAGCAGACCCGCGACCCGGCGCTCAGCCACATCCCCGTGGTGGTCCTGTCGGGCGACGGCGACCTCGAACGCGCCACCGCCAGCTTCTCCGGCGCCTCCGTCCTCAAGAAGCCTTTTGACCTCGAAGAACTCATCACCGTGGTGCAACGCTACTTCTGATGCCCCCGGCCCCTCCTGCCCCTCCGTCCCTGGAGGCCGATCGCTCGCGTCCCTCCACCCCGCCGATCCCGACCGATCCAGGCGACGCCCTGCTCTTCCACGAGCTCGGCACCCACATGCGCGAGGCCTTCTGGCTGCGCGACGCGCGCACCCAGGCCATCCTCTACGTCAGCCCGTCCTTCGCCACCGTCTTCTCGCGGCCCTGCGAGACCCTGTACCAGGGCCCCGAAGCCCTCCTCGCCCTCATCCACCCCGAAGATCGCGAGCGCCTCGCCACCGCGCGCGCCCGCGTCGACACCGCCTACGAGGAGGAGTACCGCGTCGTCCGCGACGACGGCTCCTTCGGCTGGATCCTCGGCCGCGGCTTCCCGGTGCGCGGCCCCGAGGGCGAAGTGCGCCACATCCTCGAGCTGTGCGAGGACATCACCCCGTGGCGCCGCACCGAGGACGACCTCCGCACCACCAACGACATCATGCGCGCCCTCATCCAGGCGTCGCCCGTCGCCATCCTGGCCCTCAACCTCGAGCACCGGGTGGTCCTGTGGAACAGCGCCGCCGAGCGCATGTTCGGCTGGTCCGCCATCGAGGTGCTCGGGCACGTGCACCCCATCGTCTCCGCCGAGGAACAGGACGACTTCCGCGGCCTGTTCCAGAGCGTCCTCGAGGGCGGCGGCTTCACCGGCGTGGAGACGCGGCGCCGCCGGCGCGACGGCACCTTCATCGAGGTCAGCATCTCCACCGCGCCCATGCGCGACCCCGACGGCCAGGTGGTGGCGGCCATGGCCCTCCTCGAAGACATCACCGAGCGCAAGCGCAGCGAGCGGGCGCTGGCCGAGGAGCTCGCCCGCCGCGCCGCCCTGGCCGCCGAGAACGCGCGCCTCTACCAGCAGGCCCAGGACGCCGTGCGCCTGCGCGACGAGTTCCTGTCCATCGCCTCGCACGAGCTGCGCACCCCCTGCACCTCCGTGCGCCTGGCCATCCAGAGCCTGCTCCGCCTGCACCGCGCCAGCGCCGCGGGCAGCGCCGCCAACGCCACCGCCCCGGCCGGCCCCGCCAGCCCCGTCCGCACCGGCGGCGCCATCCCCCCCGAGTTCCTGACCCAGGCGCTCGAGGTGGCCAGCCGGCAGACCACCCACCTCTCGAACCTCATCGACCAGCTCCTCGACGTCACCCGCATCACCGCCGGCCGGCTCACCCTGCACCTCGCCGACGTCGACCTGTCCAAGCTCGTGCGCGAGGTGGTGACCGACTTCCGCGGCGAGCTCGAGCGCTCGGGCACCCCCCTCACCCTCGAGGTGACGGACGAGATCCGCGGCCGCTGGGACGCCTCGCGCCTCGAGCAGGTGATGATCAACCTCCTCTCGAACGCCATCAAGTACGGCGCCGGCAAGCCCATCGCCGTGCGCGCCACCCGGGAAGGCGATCGCGCCCGGGTCACCGTGCGGGACCACGGCATCGGCATCCCGCCCGACCGGCAGCACATCATCTTCGAGCGCTTCGGCCGCGCCGTCTCCGGGCGGCACTACGGCGGCCTCGGCCTCGGCCTCTACATCGTGCGCTGCATCCTCGACGAGCTCGGCGGCACCATCCAGGTCGAGAGCACCCTCGGCGCCGGCTCCACCTTCACCATCGAGCTGCCCTGCGCCGGCCCGCCCCCGCGCACCGAAGACGAAGCGACATGAACGAAAAACCCCACCCTCTCCGGCCCGCCGGAGAGAGTGGGGTTTCGCAAAAACCCGTGCGCTACGAACTCAGCCCTCGATGGTCACCTTGGTGATGGTGTCCCCCTCGCGGATCTTGTCGATCACGTCCTGCCCCTCCACCACCTGACCAAAGACCGTGTGCTTGCGGTCGAGGTGCGGCTGCGGCGAGTGGCAGATGAAGAACTGCGAGCCCCCCGTGTCCTTGCCCGCGTGCGCCATCGACAGCGTCCCGCGCACGTGCACCTGCTTGTCCCCCGTCGTCTCGCACTTGATGCGGAAGCCCGGCCCGCCCGTGCCCCAGCGGGCGCGCATCTCGGGATAGGCCGTGAGCGGGTCCCCGCCCTGGACGACGAAGTTCGGCACCACGCGATGGAACTTGAGCCCGTCGTAGTAAGGGCGCTTCACCTTGTCGCCGGTCTTCGGGTCGACCCACTCCTTGGCCCCCGTGGCCAGACCCACGAAGTTCGCCACCGTCCCCGGCGCCACCTCGTCGTACAGCTCGGCCACCATGGTGCCCTTGTTCGTCTCGATCGTTGCCTTCTTCATGCGCCTGTCCTTTCCCTAATGACGAATAGGATGAAGTCTCGTTCTCCGCATCAGACTGCCGTCAGCGCCGCCGCCGGGTCGAGACGGGCCGCGCTCCTCGCCGGCCAGAGCGCCCCTCCCAGGCAGGCGACCACCGCGAACCCCAGACACCCCACCACCAGCCCCCCCGAGAAGATGAAGAACGACTCGGGTTTGAAAGGAAAATCCGGCACCCAGCGGGCCACCGCCGCGTCCACCCCGCGCGAGAGGAGATAGGCGCCGAGCACCCCCAGGCCCCCGCCCACCAGGCCAATCGCCGCCGCCTCGCCGAGCAGGATCCGGCGCACGTCCGCCGCGCTCGCCCCGAGCGCCCGCAACACCCCGATCTCGCGCCGCCGCTCGCTCACCACCCGATAGAACATGTGCGCGATGTTGATCACCGCCACCGTCAGGATCGCCAGCGAGGCCAGCCCGAGGAGCAGCGTCATGAGCGTGATCGCCAGCCCCGCCTGCTCCGCCGCCGAGTCCGCCACCCCGAGCCCCATCTCGCGCGCCGCCGCCACCACCGCCGTCACCGCGCCCTTGTCCGCCACCTCCACCGTCACCGACGTGTACCCCGCGCCCGCCCCGGCCCCCGCATACTCCGCGTTCCACCGCTTCACGTACGACAGCGGCACCGACACCCCGATGGGCACCGCGTGGTCGCTCACCCCCACCAGCATGGCGCGCCGCTGCCGCGGCGTCCCCTGCGACGCCCGCGCCCCGAGGAACGAGGCCCCGAGCTCGATCGTGAACGTGAAGCCGCGGAAGCGCGACGCGATGAAGTCGTTGATCTTGGGCAGCCCGTGCGAAGCCGCGAACGAACCGTTGTAGAGCTCGACGAGGAACTTCGAGATCACGACCGGCACCGGCTTCTGGCACTCGTGCACGTCCCAGGCGCAGTACTCCCCCGGCGTGTGGCAGTCCGGGTCGCCGTTGCAGCGCTCGTGCGTCCGCCCCTCCTCGAGGTCCTTGAACGGCGCCGGCGAGAAATTTTCGTCCGCCACCGCCGCCGGATCCAGCCCCTCGCCGATGAGCTCGGCATAGCGGTCGCGGCCGAGGAGCTGCGCCCCGCCCCACGCCCGCGCCGGGAACTGGAGCCGCGTGCGCGGCGCCACCCGCCTCACCCCCGGCAGCGCCCGCAGCCGCGCCACCTGCTGATCATCGATGAGGCGCGGCCCGCCGCCGCCGAGCGCCGACAGCACCGGCACATCGAGCGTCGAGCGTGGCGGCTCGAGCGCCACCCGGTCGACGTGGAACACCTGCCCGAGGAGCACCTCGCGCACCCCCGCCGAGAGCCCCAGGAAAAACGCCAGCGCCCCCACGCCGATCGCGATGCCCAGCGCCGACACCACGAACTGACGGCGCGCGCGCTGGAGGTTCTGCCCCACGATCCGCAGCCAGGCCCGGCCGTTCATACCACCCCCAGCGCGACCCGCACCGGCTGGTCATTCGCGATGCGCCCATCCTCGATGCGCACCACCCGCCGCGCCGCCGCCGACACCCGCTCCTCGTGGGTCACCATGAACAGCGTCAGCCCCTCGGCGTTGAGCTCGCGGAACAGATCGATGATCTGCTGCCCCGTCTCCGAGTCGAGGTTGCCGGTCGGCTCGTCGGCTAGGATGAGGCGCGGCCGGTGGAAGAGCGCGCGGGCGATGGCCACCCGCTGCTTCTGCCCGCCCGACAGCCGCGAGGGCAGCGCCTCGGCCTTGTCGAGCATGCCCACGCGCGAGAGCGCCTCACGCGCCCGCGCCGGCGCCTCGCCGAGCTCCCCCACCCGCCGCCCGCGCGCGAGCAGCGCCGGCAGCGCCACGTTCTCGAGCACGGACAGATGGTCGAGCAGATGAAACGATTGGAACACGAACCCCACCTGCTCGTTGCGCAGCGCCGACAGCGCCCCATCCGAGAGCGCGCCGAGGTCCTGCCCCAGCACCCGGATCGTCCCCTCGTAGGTCCGGTCCAGCCCGCCCACGAGATGAAGGAGCGTCGACTTCCCCGATCCCGAGCGGCCCATGAGCGCGATCATCTCCCCCGCCTCCACCGTCAGGCTCACGTCGCGCAAGATCTGCTCGGCGCCGAAGCGTTTACTCACCCGCTCGAGCGCCACCACCTCTTGACCCATAGGGGCGGCGTTATAGCACGTTCATTCCACGCCCGCCCCGCTCCCCGCCTGCCAGATCTGCCCGATCCGCCAGGTGCGCGCGGCTCACATCTGTCCCCCCGGCTTGGGCGCCCAGCTCGCCAGCCCACCTGGCCCACCCAACGCCTTCACCGGCTCGAGGTGCACGAAAAGGAGCGTCGCCCCCACCGCCGCGAGCGGCGGCACCACCAGGTTGACGAACGGCACGAGCAGGAGGAGCGCCACCGCCACGCCAAAGCCGAGCGCCTCGGCGCGGTGCTGCTCGATGTAGCTCCACTTGCGCCCGAACCCGTAGCCCCGCCGCCCGAGCGGATAGTCGAGGAAGTCATAGGCGAGGAACATCCCGGTCACGCCGAACTGCACCACCACCACCAGCGGCCCGAGCGGCGGCAGCAGCAGGGTCACCACCGTGAGCGGCAGCGTCACCGCCAGGTAGAGCCCCGTGCGGGCGAGCGCGTGCACCACCCCGCGCACCACCTCCGCGGCCATGGCCCCCAGGGACTGCTTCGGCCCCGGCTCCCCGGTCGCGAGCGCCTCCACCCGCTCGGCTAGGAGCCCACAGAAGGGCCCCGCGGCGAGCGACGCCACCGTCACCAGCCCGAAGTAGAGGACGGCGACCCCCACGAACGCCATCAGGAAGAAGTAGAGCACCCCGGCCCCGAGACCGTGCCCGGCGAGGCGCTCCGACATCCAGCTGATCCCGCGCGAGGCCAGGACCATGAAGGCGCCGAGCAGCACGATCGCCGTCAACACCGGCCCGAGGCACCAGGGCACGAGCGATCGGTGACGCAGGACGTACCGACCGCCTTTTGGCAGATACGACATCCCCCAGAAGAAGCGCGCCACGGTCCCTGTGGGTTGCACCACGATCTCGCGGCTCTGTGCGGCGGTCATGGCCGGTATCCTACCCCACGGCCCAGAGCACGCGAAGACGTCCGCGGGCCGGATCCGTCGATCCGAGGGAATGATCCATCGGATCGATAGATGAATCTATCGGGGGCGACTGAATAATCTATCGGGACGATAGATCATTCTATCGGGACGATAGATCATTCTATCGGGACGATAGATCATTCCATCGGGACGATAGATCATTCTATCGGGACGATAGATGAATCTATCGGATCGATAGATTTTTGTCAGCGTTCGAGCAGATCCAGGCGTCGAAAGGATAGCTCGAAGCTTGAACTGTCAGCTGAGATAAGGAGGGAAAAGCAGGAGGAGGCCGGGGAGGGATGGCCCAGGGCGGCCTTCACCGCCCTGGGCCGGGGTCGTCACTAGCGGAGGAACACGGCCTTCCAGAAGTTAGTGACCGAGGCGTGCTGGTAGGTCCTGAGCCCGGTGGGGCTTGTACAGGCGGGCTCGGCCGTGACGTTCGTACCCGTGATGGCCGGCGACGACGACGGCAGCGTGCAGCGGAACAGGTTGAGGGCCGTGGCGCCCGAGGTCCAGCACTGGCTATCCCAGTGGTGCCAGATCATCCCGTTCGAGAACACGCCCGACGGGCCCGAGGCGTTCAGGTTGGCGCTGCCGTGGTTGCCGTCGCCGTACGCGAACCCGGTGACCGCCGGCTGCAGGCAGCCCGTGGTGTTGATCCGTCGCACGCTGAACTGCCACGGATCATCCGGCTGGGCTCCGGTGCCGGGGATGTCGCGCGCCCAGGACCGCCCCGTGTTCAGGTTCAGGGCGTCGAGGATCTGCTGGAACGTGGTGATGTCCGGCGCTGGCGTGACCGCGTAGGTGTTGTTGATCAAGGTACCGGTTGACCCCTCGTAGATCTCCATCTTGTTGAAGGCCGAGTTGTCGATGTCCTGGTTCACCGTCAGGATGGCCGTCACGCCCGGCAGGCGCATGCCGCGGTTGGTGGCGTTCGTACTCGTCGGCTGGACGAGCGTCGTGTTGCCCACCGAGATGACGCTCGTGCCCGCCGCCTGCCGGTAGGACGTGATGAGCGTCCAGCCGCCGCCGTCGGTGGTCATGTCGCAGTACACCTGGAACGGCGCGATCGACCCGGCGCTGCCGTCGGGATCGATCGTGTAAGTCCCCGACGGGAGCCCCGGCGTGGCGGTGTTGAGATCGCGGCACGAGGCCGGCGGCAGGCACCGCGGCGTGGCGGACGCGGTGTCGCAGATGTTGCTCTGGCAGTCCCTGTTGGCCAGGCAGAGACGGGTCGTCGGGCAGGACGGGCAGGTGCCGCCGCCGCAGTCGACGTCCGTCTCGTTGCCGTTGCGCGTGTTGTCGGTGCAGCTGCTGGCGGCCACGCAGATGCCGCCCGAGCACGAGCCGCTCACGCAGTCGCTGTTCGCGAGGCAGCGCAGCCCGTTGGCGCAGGCCGGGCAGGTGCCGCCGCCGCAGTCGGTGTCCGTCTCGGTGCCGTTGCGCGTGCTGTCGGTGCAGGTCGGGGCGGCCTGGCACGTCCCGCCCGTGCAGATGCTGCTCTGGCAGTCGCTGTTGCCGACGCAGATCCGACCGTTGGGGCAGGCCGGGCAGGTGCCGCCGCCGCAGTCCACGTCCGTCTCGTTGCCGTTGCGCACGGTGTCGTTGCAGGCCGCCACGGCGCAGGTCTGGGTGGTGCTGCTGCAGACCTGGCTCATGCAGTCGCGCGTGCCGACCTGGCAGCCCTGACCCGCCGGGCACAGCGGGCAGCTGCCGCCGCCGCAGTCCACACCCGTCTCGGTGCCGTTGCGCACGCCATCGGGCGGGACGCAGCTCGGCGCGGCGCAGGTCTGGGTGGTGCCGTCGCAGATCTGGCTCAAGCAGTCGCGCGGGCCGTTCTGGCAGCCACCGCCCGTCCCGCAGGGCGAGCAGGCGCCGCCGCCACAATCGGTGCCGGTCTCGGTGCCGTTGCGGATGCCATCGTTGCAGGCGGCCATGGCGCAGGTCTGGGTCGTGGGGTCGCACACCTGGCTCAAGCAGTCGCGCGGGCCTTGCTGGCAGCCCTGACCCGCCGGGCAGGCCGGGCAGGTGCCACCGCCGCAGTCCGTCCCTGTCTCGGTGCCGTTACGCACGGTGTCGGTGCAGCTCGGCGCGGCGCAGGTCTGGGTCGCGCCGTTGCAGACCATGCTCAGGCAGTCACGCGGGCCCTGCTGGCAGCCACCGCCCGTGCCGCACGGCGCACAAGGACCACCGCCGCCGCAATCCGTGCCCGTCTCGTTGCCGTTGCGGACGCCGTCGTTGCAGGCGGCCATGGCGCAGGTCTGGGTCGTGGGATCACAGATCTGGCTCATGCAGTCGCGCGGCCCCTGCTGACAGCCCTGACCCGTCGGACAGGCCGGGCAGGTGCCGCCGCCGCAGTCGAGGCCGGTCTCGGTGCCGTTGCGCACGCCATCGGAGCAGGTCGGCGCCGAGCAGGTCTGCGTGGTCGGATCGCAGATCTGGTTGCGGCAATCCCGCGGCCCCTGCTGGCAGCCCTGACCGGTCATGCAGGCCGGGCAGGTCCCACCGCCGCAGTCAGTGTCGGTCTCGGCGCCGTTGCGGAACCCGTCGCCGCAGGTCGGCGTCGCGCAGACGAAGACGGTCGGGTTGCAGAACCCGCTCGTGCAGTCGCGATTGAGGAGGCAGGTGCGGGCGTCGACGCAGGCCGGGCAGGACGGGCCGCCGCAATCGACGTCGGTCTCGCCCGGATCCAGCGTCCCGTTGGAGCACGTGGCCACGGCGCAGGTCCCGCGATCGCAGAAGTTGCCGAGGCAGTCGCCGTTCACGGTGCAGCCCTGACCGATGGGGCACGCGGGGCAAACACCGCCACCGCCGCAGTCGATGCCGGTCTCGTTGCCGTTGCGCACGCCGTCGGGCGGGACGCAGCTCGCCGCCGAGCAGGTCTGGGTCGTGCTGTTGCACACCTGGCTCTGGCAGTCACTGCCCTGGCGGCAGATCCGGTTGTCCGGGCAGGCCGGGCAGGCGCCGCCGCCGCAGTCGACGTCGGTCTCGGTGCCGTTGAGCACGTTGTCGCTGCAGGTCGCCATGGCGCAGGTCTGCGTCGTGCTGTTGCAGACCTGGCTCAGGCAGTCGCGCGGGCCGTTCGTGCAGCCCTGGCCCGCCGGACACGCCGGGCAGGCGCCGCCGCCGCAGTCGATCCCGGTCTCGGTACCGTTGCGCACGCCGTCGTTGCAGGCGGCCGCGGTGCAGGTCTGCGTCGTGGGATCGCAGATCTGGCTCAGGCAGTCGCGCGGGCCCTGCACGCAGGCCCTGCCAGCCATGCACGGTGGGCAGGCGCCACCGCCGCAGTCGATGTCGGTCTCGGTGCCGTTCTGCACGCCGTCGGTGCAAGCCACGGACGTACAGGTGAGGGTCGTGCTGCTGCACACCTGGCTCTGGCAATCGCGCGGGCCGTTCTGGCAGCTCTGACCCGCCGGACACAGCGGGCAGGTGCCACCGCCGCAGTCGACGCCGGTCTCGGTGCCGTTGGAGACGCCGTCGGTGCAGCTGGCTGTCGTGCAGGTCTGGGTGTTGACGTCGCACACCCCGCTCTGGCAGTCGCGCTGGCCCTGCACGCAGCGGCCGCCGTCTGCGCAGGCCGGGCAGGTGCCGCCGCCGCAGTCGACGTCGGTCTCGGCGCCGTTGCGGACGTTGTCGTTGCAGGCGGCCATGGTGCAGGTCTGCGTCGTGGTGTCACAGATCTGGCTCAGGCAGTCGCGCGGGCCGGTCTGGCAGGGCTGACCCGCCGGGCACGCCGGGCAGGTGCCGCCGCCGCAGTCGAGGCCGGTCTCGGTGCCGTTGCGCACGTTGTCGTTGCAGGCGGGTGCCGAGCAGGTCTGCGTGGTGCTCGAGCACACGCCGCTCGTGCAGTCCTGCGCGCCCGACTGGCACCGCTTGCCATCGACGCAGGCCTGGCACGTCCCGCCGCCACAGTCGACGTCGGTCTCGGTGCCGTTGCGCACGTTGTCGTTGCAGGCTGGGGCGGCGCAGGTGTTGCTGCCCGAGCACACGCCGCTCTGGCAATCGTTGCCCGCGCGGCAGATCTGGTTCACCTGGCACGGCGGGCAGACGCCGCCGCCGCAGTCCACATCGGTCTCGGTGCCGTTCAGCTGTCCGTCCGCGCAGCTGGCAGGAGGAGTCAGGTCGACCTGGGTCAGGTCGGGGAGGGTGGTCTGATCGGGCGGGGTCGTCTGATCAGGGGGGGTCACCTGATCCGGGGTGTTCGAGAGATCACGGACGGTGGTCGTCTGGTCGACGCCGCCGTCGAGCGCGTTGAGATCGCAATCGCACGCAGTGAGTCCGCAACACAACAACCCGGCCCAGGCCAGCCGGTAAAGATAGGACCACGTACTCAGCTTCATCGATGATTCCTCCTTGGGGCCCAATCCTGCACATCTAGCGGAAGCGCCGTCAAGGTAAGTGTGCGTTACCCTGGCACCCTGCCGTACGTATCCCAAGGCTCCGGAGGCTCGGTATCCTGGCAAGAGAGCGGACGGGCTCTGGGCGTCTCCGGCCTCATCTCATTAAAAGGAAGGAGGAGCCCGACCGGGTCCCTTCCGGGGCGCCTCCGGATCCGGCGATCTGCTCTCCTCTTGTGCCCGGTCTGACCCTGTGCTACCGAGTGCGGACCCTGCGACGGAGGACCGCGTGAAGATCCACGAATATCAAGGCAAGGAATTGCTCGCGCGCTTCGGCGTCGCCGTCCCGGTGGGACGGCCCGCCTTTTCGCTTGGCGAAGCCGATGAGGCCATCCGCTGGGTCCAGGAGACCACCAAGAACCCGGTGGTGGTCGTCAAGGCCCAGATCCACGCCGGCGGACGTGGCAAGGGCGGCGGCGTCAAGGTCGCCAAGAACCTGGCCGAGGCCCAGGAGAAGGCGCGTCAGATCTTCGGGATGAACCTGGTCACGCACCAGACCGGGCCCGAAGGCAAGAAGGTCCAGCGCCTGCTCATCGAGCAGGGCGTGGACATCGCCCGCGAGCTCTATGTCGGCCTGGTGCTCGACCGCGTGAGCGGCCGCGTGACGGTGATGGCCTCGACCGAGGGCGGCATGGAGATCGAGGAGGTGGCCGCCCATCACCCGGAGAAGATCCTCAAGCAGGGGATCGACCCGGCCGTGGGGTTCCGGCCCTGGCAGGCGCGTGAGCTGGCCTATGGCCTGGGCCTCAAGGGCGACGAGGTCACGAGCGCGGTCAAGTTCCTCACGGCGCTCGTCACGGCGTTCCACGAGCTCGATTGCTCGCTCGCCGAGATCAACCCGCTCGTCGTGACCAAGCAAGGCGCGGTGATGGCGCTCGACGCGAAGATCAACTTCGACGACAACGCCACCTATCGCCACCCCGAGCTCGCCGCCCTGCGCGACCCGTCGGAGGAGGACGAGTCGGAGATCGAGGCCAAGAAGTTCGATCTCTCGTACATCCACCTCGACGGCAACATCGGCTGCATGGTCAACGGCGCGGGCCTGGCCATGGCGACCATGGACATCATCAAGCACTACGGCGGCATGCCGGCCAACTTCCTCGACGTGGGCGGCGGTGCCACGGCGGAGAAGGTGACGGCGGCCTTCAAGATCATCACCCACGACCCGCGCGTGCGCGGCATCTTCGTCAACATCTTCGGCGGCATCATGAAGTGCGACACCATCGCTCAGGGCGTGGTGACGGCGGTGAAGGAGGTGGGGCTCAAGGTGCCGCTCGTGGTCCGCCTCGAGGGGACGAACGTCGAGCTGGGCAAGCAGATCCTGCGCGACTCGGGCCTGAACGTCGTGGCCGCGGCCGACATGGCCGACGGCGCGCGCAAGATCGTCGAGCTGGCGGGGAGGAGCTAACAACATGAGCGTTCTCGTCGACAAGAACACGCGGCTCCTGGTGCAGGGCATCACCGGCAAGACCGGCGCCTTCCACACCCGGGGCGCGGTGGAGTACGGCACGAATGTGGTGGGCGGCGTGACCCCGGGGCGCGGCGGCACGAAGCATGAGAATGTCCCGGTCTTCGACACGGTCGCGCAGGCCGTGGCGGCGACTGGCGCGAACGTCTCGGTGATCTACGTGCCCCCGCCCGGCGCGGCCGACGCCATCCTCGAGGCCGAGGCGGCCGGCATCCCCCTCATCGTGTGCATCACCGAGGGTATCCCCACGCTCGACATGGTGAAGGTGCGGCGCGTGCTCGAGCACTCGACCGCGCGGCTCATCGGTCCCAACTGCCCGGGCATCATCTCGCCGGGCAAGTGCAAGATCGGCATCATGCCGGGCTACATCCACAAGGAAGGCGACGTCGGCGTGGTGTCCCGCTCGGGCACGCTCACCTACGAGGGCGTGCACCAGCTCACCCAGCTCGGCATCGGCCAGTCGACCTGCATCGGCATCGGCGGCGACCCGGTGAAGGGCATGGACTTCATCGACTGCCTGGAACTGTTCGAGAAGGACCCGGGCACGCGCGCGGTGTTGATGATGGGCGAGATCGGCGGCTCCTCGGAGGAGGCGGCGGCCGAGTACGTGCGCACGCGCATGACCAAGCCGGTGGCGGCGTTCATCGCCGGTCAGACGGCGCCGCCCGGCAAGCGCATGGGCCACGCGGGCGCGATCATCGCTGGTGGCAAGGGCACGGCGAGCGAGAAGATCGCGGCCCTGCAGGCCGCCGGCATCGCCGTGGCCCGCACGCCCGCCGAGATGGGGCAGACGCTCAAGTCCGTGCTGCGCTAGCGCCCGCCCGTCCTCGGACGGGTCGTACGGGGCGCGGCGAGCATCGAAGTCACCCGGTCAGTTGAAACAATAGAAACAATGACAGCTGGGCGGCGACCTCGGTTGGAGGTCTCTGCCCCCCTCTGGAGGCTCATTTCATGGCCATCGAACGGACCTTCTCGATCATCAAGCCCGACGCCGTGGCGGCCGGCAAGGCCGGCCACATCCTGCAGCACCTCATCGACGGCGGCCTGCGCCCGGTCGCCATCCGCATGATGCACCTCACCAAGGAGCAGGCCGAAGGCTTCTACTACGTCCACAAGGCGCGGCCCTTCTTCCCGGACCTGGTCAAGTTCATGACCTCGGGCCCGCTCATCGCCATGGTGCTCGAGGGCGAGAACGCCATCGCGCGCAACCGCGAGCTCATGGGCGCGACCGACTCGAAGAAGGCCGCCCAGGGCACGATCCGTAACCTCTACGGCACGGACATCGAGCGCAACGCCGTGCACGGCTCGGACGCCCAGGACACGGCCAAGTTCGAGATCGGCTACTTCTTCGCCGGTCGCGAGCTGCCCGCCGCGCAGTAATCAGCAAGCCCCTCCCCTCCTCTCCGCTTCTCTCCGTCCCTCCCCTCCCCTGCTCTCGCTCTCGCAAGCGCGAGGACGCGCGGTTCGGAACGCGCGCGCGTGTGCTATGACCTCGCCGTGAACCTCACCAACCTCACACGCGAGGAGATGCGCCAGTGGATCGTCACGCTGGGCGAGAAGCCCTATCGCGGCGACCAGGTGTTCCGCTGGGTGCAGGGCCGCGGTGTGCACGACCTCGAGGCCATGACGGACCTCGCCAAGCCGCTGCGCGAGCGGCTGCGCGCGGAGATCACCACGGCGCCGCTCGCGCTCGACGCCATGCAGCTGTCGCAGGACGGCACGCGCAAGCTGCGCCTGAAGACACACGAGGGCCGCTTCATCGAGAGCGTGCTCATCCCGGACAGCGGCGGCGCCGGCGACGAGGCCACGGATCAGGACGAGGAGGAGGGGGATACGCCGGCGGCGCTCGCGCCGCGCCGGCCCAAGCTCACCCAGTGCATCTCGTCGCAGGTCGGCTGCGCGCTCGATTGCCGCTTCTGCGCCACCGCCCTCCTCGGCTTTGGCCGCCAGCTCACGGCCGGCGAGATCGTGGCCCAGGTGCAGCACGCCCGGTCCCTCGTGGCGAGCCTCCCGGCCGAGGACCCGACGCGCCGCGCGGGCGCGGATCACCTCACCAACATCGTCTTCATGGGCATGGGCGAGCCGCTCCACAACCTGCACGAGGTCGAGCGGGCGATCGCCATCCTCACCGACCCGCTCGGGCCAAATCTGTCCCCCCGCCGCATCACCGTGAGCACGGCCGGCCTCGTGCCCGGCATCACCCGCTTCGCCGAGGTCCCGCCGGTGCGGCGCCCCAACCTGGCCGTGTCGCTCAACGCCACGACCGACGAGGTGCGGGACGAGATCATGCCTATCAACCGCAAGTGGAAGATCGCCGATCTGCTCGCCGCGGTGCGCGCCTTCCCGCTCGAGCGGCGGCGCCGCGTCACCTTCGAGTACGTGCTGCTCGCCGGGGTGAACGACACGATCGAAGATGCGCACCGGCTGCCGCAGCTGCTCCGCGGCATCCCTTGCAAGGTGAACCTCATCCCCTGGAACCCGCACCCGCAGGCGCCCTATCGCCGCCCCGAGCAGAGGGTCATCCAGCGCTTCCAGGAGGAGCTGCGGCGGGGCGGGCTGGCCGTCTATCTGCGACGGCCGCGCGGGGACGACATCGATGCCGCCTGCGGCCAGCTGGCGGCGCGCGGCGAAGACCACCAGCCGCTCGTGACCCTGCGGAGTCGCTGAACGGAGTGTCTTACTTCTTGGTCGGCACCCAGCGCCCGTCGGTGAGGAGGAAGCGGGTGACGGAGGCGCCGAGCGGGCCGGCCAGGATGTCATCGGGCGGGAGGGAATCGCCTTCGCCCGGCAGGGACGCGAACTCGGCGTCCCAGGGGAGCACCACGGCGAGCGTCTCCCCCACAGGCACGAGCTTGGGGCGGACGGCGCGCCGCGGACGCTTGCGCCCCCAGGCGAGCGTCTCGTCCACCGTGGCGAAGCTCAGGAGATCCGAGAGGTGCCAGAAGGTGGGGGGCGGCAGCTTGATCTCGCCGCGCTCGTTCGCCGCGAGCAGCTCGGCCGGCGTCCCCCAGCGGTGCTCGGAGACCTCGATCTCGTCGTGGCCCACGGTCTGCCCCTCGGGCATGCGGGCGAGGAAGAACCATGTGTCGTAGCGCCGTGGCTCGCTCGACGGCGTCACCCAGCGGGCAAAAGGCACCATCACATCCACGGCCAGGCGCAGCCCGCGCACCGCGAGCAGGTCATTGAGATGCGCGGTCTTGGCGTGCAGCGCGCGCCGCGCCTCGGTCACCCAGGCCTCCCCATCGGTGCGGATGAGCTGGCCGTCGGGCGTGACAGCGAGCAGGACGGAGGCCTCCTCGAAGGCCTCGCGCGCTGCGGCGCCAGCGGCGCGGAAGGGCTCGCCCGGATCCACGCGGCCCCCCGGGAAGACGTAGGCGTCGGCCATGAAGGCGGCGCGCTTGCCGCGACGCACCATGAGCACCTCCAGACCCGCGGCCCCGTCGCGGAGGAGGAGCACCGTCCCCGCCTCTTGCGGAGCCACCACGGCCCCTTGACCCTGCCCCTGGTGTTGTCCTGTTGTGCTCATGTGGCAAAGCGCTCGAAGAGCGTCCTCAAATCCTCCGGGATCTCGATCGACCGGAAGGTGTCCATGTTGATGCAGGCGCAGGTGATCTCGGCCACGCAGGCACGCACGCCATCGCGATGGCGATAGCAGGTGTAGCGGAAGGTGGCCGAGCGCCGGCCGATGCGTGGCACCGACAGCTCGATGTCGAGGGAGTCGCCGTAGCGGAGCGGCTGCTGGAAATCGGTCTCGATGTGTACCGTGGGGAAACCGACGCGGCGTTCGCCCACGAGGCGGTGATAGGCGATGTCGGCGTCACCGAAGAATTGCTCGAACGCCTCGTGGAAGTAGATGAAGAAATGGGGATAGAAGACGATCCCCGCGTGATCGACGTCGCCGAACCGAACCGGAACCCGGGTGCGGAATGCCATCTCCGGCTCGCCGCTCCTTACTTGTAGAAATCTGCCTGGTAGGGCAGCGCTTCGCCGATGGTGTCGATCTGGGTGATGGGCACCTTGAGCTCGCGCTCGCCGACGCGGAAGAGGACGTTGTTCTGCTCGTCGGTGCTCTCCCATACGCCACAGACGTAGTGGAACGTGGTCAGGCCGACGACGACCCGCTTGCCGACCCAGTCCTTGTACTTCTCGCGCTGATGCCGCGGATTGACCTTCTCTCGTCCAATGATCTCGGATGTCATCACTTGCCCTTGAAGTTCGGCTTGCGCCGGTCGATGAAAGCGCCGATGCCCTCGCGGGCGTCGCCGCTCTCGAACAGCTGCTGTTGTAGCTCACGCTCGAGCGCGAGGCCGGTCTCGAGTGGCACTTCCCAGCCACTTTGCACGGCCCGCTTGATGCGGCCCACAGCCATGGCCGCGCGCGCCGGGGGACAGAACGAGCGCGCGTAGGCGAGCACCTGGTCGAAGAAATTCTCACCCTCGAAGATCTGGTTCACGAGCCCGAGCTCGGCCGCCTTCTCGAAGGAGAAGGCCTCGCCCGTGACCATGAGCTCGATGGACCGGGATTTTCCGAGCACGCGGGCCAGGCGCTGCGTGCCGCCCGTGCCCGGCAGGACGCCGAGGTTCACCTCGGGCAGGCCCATCTTGCCCGCGCCCCGGCGCGCGACGCGGAGGTCGCAGGCGAGCGCGATCTCGAGGCCGCCGCCCATGCAGTGGCCATTGATGGCCGCGATCACGAGCTTGGCCGTCTGCTCGAGGCGCACCAGGGTCTCGTGGGCGGGCAGGCAGAAGTAGTACTTGAAGCTCGGCGTGACCGCGCCGAGCATGTTGATGTCGGCGCCGGCGCAGAAGAACTTCTCGCCGGCGCCGGTGAGCACGATGGCGTGCACCGAGTCGTCGAAGCGCGCGTTCAGGATGGCGGCGTCGAGCTGGAGCATCATCTCGTGGCTGTAGGCGTTGGCCGGCGGGTTGGTGAGGGTGATGAGCGCCACCCCGTCCTCGGCCTGGTAATCGATGAGCTTCTGTTCTGCCTTGTGCATGATGCGTCCTCGCCGGACAGACGCCGGGCCTGCGGTATCAGCACATCTTCTTCAGATCGAAGGAAAGATCAAGGAGCGCCACGGTTTGCCGCTGGATATCAGCGCGCCGTGGCGGTGTCTCAGGACGACGAGCCCTGGTGCGCCTTCACCTGCTCGCGCGCGTCCGGGTGCTCGTCGAACCACGCCTGGCGGCTCTCGCGCGTGATCTCGCAGACCACGTCCTCGTCGCCGAGCTTGGCCTGACAGCCGAGCCGTGAGATGGACCGCACGTCAAAGGCCTTGTCGAGGATGTCCTCCTCTTTGTCCTCGATGTCGGAGAGCGAGTCGTAGCCCTCGCGCACGTAGACGTGGCAGGTCGAGCAGGCGCAGTTGCCGCCGCAAGCAAAGCCTACCTGGGCCTCGACCTTCTGCGCCGCGCGCAGGATCGAGGTGCCGGCCGGCACCTCGATGGTCTTGGTCGCATCGGGACCGAAGGCGTCGTGGCCAGGGTACGGAAGAAAGGTGACCTTGGGCATGGCTCGCTACTTCTCCAGCCGGGACTCGACGTCGCCGACGCTACGCCCGGCCATGGCCCGGCCGAGCTGCTCGTTCATGCGGCGCTGCGCGAATTCTTGTGAAGCATGGTCGAGCGCCTCGGTGGCCTGGCGAATGGCATGGTGATCCGTGCCCTTCTCGGCTGCGTCCAGGCGCGCCAAGGCCTCCTCGATGGCGGCGCGCTCCTCGGCGTTGAGGAGCCGCGCCCCGTCCTGCGCGAGCGCCGCGCGCGTGGCCTGCAGGATGCGCTCGGCCTCGACCCGCATCTCCACGAGGAGGCGCGTCTTCACGTCCTCCTCCGCGTGCTCGTAGGAGTCGAGCAGCATGCGCTCGACCTCCTCATCGGTCAGGCCATAGGAGGGCTTGATGTCGATCGAGGCCTCTTTGCCCGAGACCTCCTCGCGCGCCATCACGTGCAGGATGCCGTCGGCGTCCACGAGGAAGGTCACCTCGAGGCGCGCCATGCCCGCGGGCATGGGCGGGATGCCCTTGAGGAGGAAGCGGCCGAGCGAGCGGCACTGCGCCGCGGTCTCGCGCTCGCCCTGGAGCACGTGCAGATCAAAGCCCGTCTGGTTGTCGGCGTAGGTCGTGAACGTCTGCTTGACGCCCGTGGGCACCGGCGAGTTGCGCGGGATGATCTTCTCCACGACCCCACCCATCATCTCGAGGCCGAGCGACAGCGGCGTCACGTCGAGGAGGAGCGGCGCGTCCTCGCGCGGCCCGGCGCCGGCCAGGAGATCCGCCTGCACCGCCGCGCCAAGCGCCACCACCTGATCCGGATCGATGTCGCCGAGCGGCTCGCGGCCGAACAGCTCGCGCACGAAGCGCCGCACCGCCGGCGTGCGCGTGGCCCCGCCGACCAGGATGACGCCGTCGAGATCCTTGGGCTGGAGCCCGGCGTCCTTGAGCGCGCGCCGGCACGGCCCGCCGGTGCGCACGAGGACGGGCGCGATCGCCTCTTCGAACTCCGCGCGCGTCACCGTCACCGCCTGCCCGTCGAGCATCGTGGTGGCCGTCTCTTCGTCGGTGAGCTCGTGCTTGAGGCGGCGCGCGAGCTGGAGCAGCCGGCGCCCCTCGCCCTGGGCCTCGCCCGTGATCTCGCTCTTGCCGAGCTTCTTCAAGAAGAGCTCGGCGAGCGCGCGATCGAAGTCGTCGCCGCCGAGCGCGGTGTCGCCGCCCGTGGACTTCACCTCGAACACGCCGGACGTGAGCTTGAGGATGGAGATGTCGAAGGTGCCGCCGCCGAGGTCATAGACCGCGTAGGTCCCCTCGGAGCGCTTGTCGAGGCCGTAGGCCAGCGCCGCCGCCGTCGGCTCGTTGAGCAGGCGCAGCACCTCCAGCCCGGCCAGCCGGCCCGCGTCCTTGGTCGCCTGGCGCTGCGCATCGTCGAAGTAGGCCGGCACCGTGATCACCGCCCCATCGACGGGCCCACCCATCTCCTCCTCGGCGCGCTGGCGCAGCCGCCGCAGGATCTCGGCCGAGACCTCGATCGGTGTCACCTCCTTGCCGCCGGCCACGCGAAAGCGCACCACCGGCCCCGACTGCGACGCGAACTCGTAGGGCGTGAAGCGGCGCGAGACCTCGGCGTCGCTCGGCCCCCGGCCCATGAAGCGCTTGACCGAGACGATGGTGTCCTTGGGCCGCGCCGCTGCGTCCGCGAGCGCCTGCGCGCCCACCACCAGTGGCTGCTTCTCGAAATACTCCACCACCGAGGGCAGGAGCCGCTCGCCCGTGGCATCCACCGGCAGACAGCGCGGGATCCCCCCCACCACCGTGGCCACGAGCGAATGCGTGGTGCCGAGATCGATGCCCACCACCCGCATCGTCTCGCACTTCTCCTTGGCCTGGGATTCGCCCGGCTCGTTGATCTGGAACAGTCCACCGCTCACGAGCTTCTCTCCTCCAGCTGGGCCTCCTCGTGAGCCTCGAGCTCATCGAGGAAGCGACGGTAGTAGCGCAACGCCACCAGGGCGTCGGCGAGCTCACGGAGCACCGTGGTCTCGCCCGTGTCGTAGCGGGCAAAGCCGCGATCGACGTCGCTCATCGCCCGCGCCTGGCGCTCGCGCACGTCACTGCCGAGCGCCGCGATGCGCGCCTCGTCACCCTCCATGCGCGCCTCCATCAGACCCTCGCGCAGCTCCAGGATCTCGTGCAGGAACGTTGGGTCCACCTTGTGACCGCTGCGCTCGTCCGAGAGGACGATGCCCTCCAGCTTGAGGAGATACTCGGCGCGGCGCACCGGGTCCTTGAGCGTGCGATACGCCTCGGTCAGCTGCGCCGTGAAGAGCGCGCTCGACACCCGCTTCTGAGCATCGCTCCTCATGTGGCGGTCCGGGTGATGCTCCCGCGCCGCCGCATGGTAGCGGTCCTCGATCTCCTCCGGCCGCAGATGGTACCGCCGGGGCAGCCCGAGGATGTCAAAGTGCGTGCTTGGCGTTGTCATACAACTTCCCTGTGCAGCCCGGAGGCCGGGCCGCCTCATTCGTTCAACTGCGGGTCTATCGGTTGGCCGATGGTCCTGGTCGTTGGTCGTCAGTGACGGGCGGGCGAGCGGGTGAGCGGCCGGCTCCGGCTTAGAACTGGACGCTCTCGCCGCAGCCGCAGCTGCCCTTGACGTTCGGGTTCACGAACTTGAACCCGTGCCCCATCAGGCTGGTGACATAGTCGAGCGTCGTCCCGTCGAGATAGACCAGGCTCTTCGGGTCGCAGAAGATGCGCACGCGCCCCTCGTCGAACTCGAACACCTTGTCGGTCGGGCGCGGCTCATCGTCCGCCCACTCGAACAAGTAGCCAAAGCCCGTACAGCCGCCGCCACGGATGCCGATGCGCAGCCCCTTCGCGGGCTTGCCGCGCTTGGTCAGCATCTTGTGGATCTCCTGCACGGCCTTCTCTGTGACCTGTAAACCCTGCATGGTCGCCTCCGACCTCCGGCTAACCAGCCGAGGACCGCTTGGACTGCTTGGCCTTGTAGTCGGCGATCGCTGCCTTGATCGCGTCCTCGGCCAGCACCGAGCAGTGGATCTTGACCGGCGGGAGGTTGAGCTCCTCGGCGATCTGCGAGTTCGACACCTGCAGCGCCTGATCCACCGACATGCCCTTGACCCACTCGGTCACCAGCGACGACGACGCGATCGCCGAGCCGCAGCCGAAGGTCTTGAACTTGGCGTCCTCGATGACGCCATTGTCGCTCACCTTGAGCTGCAGCTTCATCACGTCGCCGCACGCCGGCGCGCCCACCAGGCCCGTGCCCACGTTGGGATCGTTCTTGTCCAGAGCCCCGACGTTGCGCGGGTTCTCGTAATGATCAATCACCTTGTTGCTGTATGCCATGTGCCGTCTCCGTTGAATCTTCTCGTCTAGCGTCGTGTTGAAACCGTCTCAGTGAGCCGCCCACTCGATCGACTTGAGATCGATCCCCTCCTGGGCCATCTCCCACAGAGGCGACATCTCGCGCAGGCGGTTCACCTTGTCGACCACCAGGTCGGCCACGAAGTCCACCTCTTCTTCGGTGTTGAACCGGCCGAGCCCGAAGCGGATCGAAGTGTGGGCCAACTCCTCGCCGATGCCGAGCGCGCGCAGCACGTAGCTCGGCTCGAGCGACGCCGAGGTGCAGGCCGAGCCCGACGACACCGCCACGTCCTTGAGCGCCATGAGGAGCGCCTCGCCCTCGACATAGGCGAACGAGAGGTTGAGGCTGCCCGGCAGCCGGTGCTCCGGCGAGCCGTTGATGTACACCTCCGCGAGGCGGCTCGTGATCTTCTGGTGCAGCCGGTTGCGCAGCGCGAACAGCCGCCGCGACTCCGTCTCCATCTCTTGCAAACAGAGCTCGGCCGCCGCGCCCATGCCCACGATCCCCGGCACGTTGAGCGTGCCCGAGCGCATCCCCTTCTCGTGCCCGCCGCCGTCGATGATCGGGGTCAGCCGGACGCGCGGCTTGCGGCGCACGTAGAGGGCGCCCACGCCCTTGGGCCCGTACATCTTGTGCGCCGAGAGCGAGACCAGGTCGGCCTTGGCGCGGTCCACGTTGAAGGGGATCTTGCCCACCGACTGCACCGCGTCGATGTGGAAGATGGCGCCCTTCTCCTTGACCACCTTGCCGATGTCCTCGACCGGGTTGACCACGCCGATCTCGTTGTTGGCGTGCATGACGGTGACGAGGATCGTATTCGGCTTCATGGCCTGGGCCACGACCTCGGGCTTGACGATGCCGTCCGCGCCCACCGGCAGGTACGTCACCTCGTAGCCCTGCTTCTCGAGCCGCTTGCAGCTGTCGAGCACGGCCTTGTGCTCGGTCTGCGCCGTGACGATGTGGTTGCCCTTGTCACGGTAGAACTCGGCCACGCCCTTGATCGCCAGGTTGTCCGACTCGGTCGCACCCGACGTCCAGATGATCTCCTTCGGGGTCGCGCCGATGAGCCGCGCCACCTGCTCGCGCGCCTTCTCCGTCGCCGCCTCGGCATGCCAGCCGAACGCGTGGTTGCGGCTCGCGGCATTGCCGAACTCGGTCGTGAGGTACGGCATCATCGCCTCGAGCACCCGCGGATCGAGCGGCGTGGTCGAGTGGTTGTCCATGAAAATGGGAAGCTTCACTGCCATCTGGGCCTTCCTTGCATATCCTCGGGGCTCACCCCGTCACGAATTATGAATCCCCGCCACCAGCGGGGGCTTGGACCCGTCATGCCCGTTCAGGTGGCAATCGGGGCAGTCCTTGATCTCATGCGTGGGCGGGCAATGCCGGCAGCCGTCCAGGTAGGACAACGCCGACGTCAGGTCCGCCTCCAGCTTCTCGAGCCGCATGCGCTGTTCGCGCGTCTCCTGGAGCTTCTGCCCGAACACCTCGCGCACCCGCGCCATGGCCTGCGGGGCCGCGGGCTCGAAGAAGATCTCGTGCAGGAACTCCTGTAAATCGGAGAGGGAGAAGCCGGCCTCCTGGAGCTTGGAGATCCACTCCACCCGCTCCACCGACGACGGGTGATAGAGCCGGAACCCACCGCTCGTGCGGTGCACCGGCTGGAGCAGGTGAAGCTCCTCATATAGATGAAGCGCGCGGACCGACTTGCCCGAGCGCTTGGCCAACTCACCGATGCGTAGCAACTTCCCCGGCCGGAGTGTCTGGGCCTTGGCGCTCGTGGCCTTCTCGTGCGGCTCCTTGTCGTCCGAGTCGCCGCCCGGGCCCAGCTCCATGGAGTCCAGCGCCTCCTGGCTTGGCTCGTGGCCTGGCTTGTCGCCCAGTTTGTCGCTCACGCCGTCCATCTCCGACTCACACCCTCACGTATAGGATCGATTCCGGAGGGCAATATGCGGCCCCTCTCCAGCCAAGTCAAGACAATTCCCCCCTTGAGTCTGACGTTACGTGAGGGTTTGTCGATCCCCATGGAACACCCGGGGATGGATGAACATCGGGGTCAGGAGACCCGGAGGACGATCTTGCCGAACTGGGAGCGTTGTTCGAGCCGCTGATGGGCCTGGGAGGCGACCTCCAGGGGATACATGCGGTCCAGCACCGGACGCAGCCGGCCCGCTTCTACATGACCGAGGATCGTGAATAGATCCCCCTTGGGCCCCATCGTGGAGCCCAGGATCTGCAACTGGCGGAAGAACACGTGCCGCAGGTCCGTGTGGGCATCGAAGCCCGAGGTCGCGCCACAGGTGACGATGCGTCCGCCGCGCGCCGCCGCCCGGATGGAGGTGCCCCAGGTGGCGGCCCCGGTCTGCTCCAGCACCACGTCCACGCCCCGCTTGCCCGTCACCTCCCGCACCTTGGTGAGGAGGCGCTCGCTCGCGTCCTCTGCCGAGCCCGAGCCGGCGCTCAAGATCGTGTGGTCGGCCCCGAACGCCCGCGCCTGCGCGAGCTTCTCCTCAGTGGAGGCGGTGGCGATGACCATCGCCCCATGCATTTTCGCGATCTGCAGCGCCGCCGAACCCACCCCCGAGCCCACCGCGTGGATGAGCACCACCTCCCCCGGCTGCACCGCCGCCTTGCGCGTGAGCATCTGCCAGGCCGTGAGGAACACGAGCGGGATCGCCGCCCGCTCGGCCCAGCCGATGCCTCGTGGCGCCGGCAGGAGATTGGCCGCCGGCACCACCACGTACTCGGCGTAGCCGCCGTCGCGTGTCTCGCCGAGGATGTGATAGGAGCGGCAGAGGTTGTCGCGTCCGCTCAGGCATTCGCGGCAGCGCCCACACGAGACGCCCGGATTGAGCACCACCTCCTCGCCCGGCGTCACCCCCTCCACTCCGGCGCCGACCCGGTCCACCGTCCCGGCGATGTCGGATCCCAGGATGAAGGGAAAGCGCAGCTTGAGGTGCGGCAGACCGCGCCGCCCCCAGAGGTCGAGGTGGTTGAGCGCCACCGCCGCCACCCGGACCCGCACCTGACCCGGCCCCGGCTCGGGGTCCGGCAGCTCCTCGAGCCGCAACACCTCCGGCCCCCCATGCTCACGAATCACGATGGCACGCATGAGACGTCGAGTTAGGGGATCCGCGTCCGGCTGTCAATCACGCCGTGGCGAGCGAAGCGGCTCCTGAAACGGAGCCAGAGAGAAGAAATGGAGGAAGGGAGGAAGAGCCGGACCCGGAGGCACCTTGGGTGCTGGCGCCGCCGGGTCCGGCGAGAGGACGAGAGAGATGCCTAGGGTGTGAGGGCCACGCCGCGGTAGGACATGTTCGTCCCTGCCGTGGAGATCACCGTGCCTGCCAGAGTGCTGGTCGCGGTCCCGTCGTCCACGAACATGACGATGCGGTTCGGGTTGGTGGTGGTCGACTCCACCGTGACGGCGATCAGTGTCACGTTGCTCGCCGACTCGATCGCCATCAGGTTGATGAAGGGCCGCGGCGTCGGGATGTTGCTGAACGTCGCGCTGAGCGACCAGGTCGTGCCGTTGTAGGTCCACCGCTGGATACCGCCGCCGCTCGCGATCGCCCGGTTGTCCGCGATGTAGAGCGTATCGAAGCCCGCGATGGTCGGGCTGCGATCGAGCAGCACGAAGTCCCAGGGATCCGGCGCCACCGTCCCCGGGGTCGTCGGCAGGCCGGGCAGCGTCGAGACCGTCTGTCCGGTGGTCGTCGGCAGGCCCGTGCCGATGGTGAACACGCTGTAGTAGCTCGGGGCGACGGACGTGTTGGTGTCACCATAGAGCTGGCCGCCGAAGATCCCGAGGAAGTGGTTGTTATTGGGGTTCGTGAAGAGCTGTATGCCCGCAGTCGTCACGCCAAGTGTCTGGTACCAGGCACCGCCGGTCGTATTGCCGCTGATCCCCGAGGCCCAGAACGCGGTTCCGTCCGCGGTGACCGCAGTCCGGATGTTCGACGAATTGAACGCGGTCAACAGCCGCGTGGTCGTGTTGATGTTGCCGCTGGCATCGATGCGGGCGATGACGCGGGGGGCAGTCGCGGCCGATGCCGTGGCCGGGTTGGTGGTCCCCGGGACTACGCCGTAGCCGGCCAGGGTCAGGTAGCGACCGTCCACGGAGCGCCGCAGGCTGCCCTCGGTGATGCCATTGGTGCCCGAAGCGCCGCCGGTGATCGTGAAGGGGAAGTTGCTCCCCGAGGCCGCCGTCGGCATGGCGATCGGCGTCCCGACCAACGTGCCGTCGAGAAGGTGCGTCTCGATGAACACCGCCGTGGCCGACGTGCCGAGTGCCGCAGCGCCGGTCCCGACGCGGACCACCGAGAAGACCGGCGAACAGGTCCCCGCGGCGTTGCAGTACCGGCCCCCGCCCTGGTTGCAGGCCGTGCCGGCCGGCTGGTTGGGGTTCGATGGGACACCGGCGTTGCAGAGGTCCTGCGTGCACTGGTTGCCATCGACCAGCACATCGGTGTTGTCGGGCACCGAGGAAACGCCGCCCGAGCCATCGCACACGCTCGCTTGGCAATCGCCCGGCGTCTGCGTCGCGATCCGCGTCCCCGAGGGCAGGTTGCTGAAGCCGCAGGTGTTGTTCGTGCAGCTGCGGACCCGGCAATCGGAGTCCTGGCCAGGGCAGTTGCTCGCCGTCACGCACTGCACGCACGCGCTCGCGCCGTTGCAGACGCCGGTGCTGCAGGTCGTGCCCGAGGCCAGCGGCGGATTCGACGGCGTGCCGTTCGTGCACAGGTCGCTCGTGCAGTCGTTGTTGTCGACCAGCACGTCGGTATTGTCGATCGCCGCGACGATGTTGCCCGTACCGTCGCACTGGTTCTGGTGGCAATCGCCCGGCGTCTGCATCGACGTGGGCGTGCCCGCCGGCGTGTTATTCACACCGCAGCGGTTGCTCACGCAGGTGCGCGTCCGGCATGCGGTGTCCTGGCCCGGGCAGTCGGCCGCCACGACACACTCGCCGCAGGCGCCGCTCCCGTCGCACACGAGACCCGCCCCGCAGACCGTGCCCACCGGAGACGGCGGGTTCGAGGGCGTGCCGTTGGTGCACACATCCTGGGTGCACGCATTGTTGTCGTTGCGCACGTCCGTGTCGTCGACCACGTTGACGATGGCGCCGGCCCCGTCGCACTGGTTGGCGTGGCAATCGCCCGCCGTCTGCATCGGTGTGCGCGTCCCCGCCGGCTGGTAGTTGATGCCGCACGTGAAGTTGTTGCACGTGCGCGTCTGACAGGCGGTGTCCTGGCCCGGACAGTTGGACGCCACCATGCACTCGCCGCAGAGGCCGGCCCCGTTGCACATCTGGCCAATGCCACAGGCCGTGCCCGCCGGCAGCGCCGGGTTCGACGGCGTGCCGCTCGTGCACTGGTCCGCAGTACAGGGGTTGCTGTCGTCCGGGAGGTCATTGTTGTCGGCCACCGAGACGATGGCGCCGTTGCCGTCGCACTGGCTGACGCGGCAATCGCCGGTCGTCTGCGCCGTCGTACGCGTGCCGGCCGTGGCGTTGTTCACGCCGCACTGGTTGCTCACGCAGGTGCGCTGCTGGCACTCGGTGTCCGAGCCCGGGCAGTCCGCCGCCATGATGCACTGACCACAGACGCCGCTGCCGTTGCAGATGAGGCCCGACCCGCAGGTCGTTCGCGGCGGCGACGGCGGGTTCGACGGCGTGCCGCTGGTGCACAGATCCTGGGTGCAGAGGTTGTTGTCGACCGGCAGATCACTGTTGTCGGCGACCGAGACGCTGTTGCCCTGGCCGTCGCACTGGTTCACGCGGCAATCGCCCGTGTTCTGGACGGACGTGCGCGTGCCGGCCGTGGTGTTGTTCACACCGCAGGTGTTGCTCACGCAGGTGCGCTGCTGGCATTCCGTGTCCTGCCCCGGGCAGTTCGTGGCCATCACGCACTGGACGCATCGGCCACCGCCATCACAGAGCACGCCCGAGCCGCAGGAGGTGCCCACCGGGAGCGCCGGGTTGGAGGGCGCGCCCGCGGTGCACAGGTCCTGCGTGCAGGCGTTGTTGTCGTTGGGGAGATCGTTGTCGTCAGCGACCGGGACGATGTTGCCCTGGCCATCGCACTCGTTGATGCGGCAATCGCCGGGCGTCTGCGCCGTCGTGCGCGTCCCCGCGGACGTGTTGTTCACACCGCACTGATTATTCACGCACGTGCGCTGGTGGCACTCGGTGTCCGAGCCCGGGCAGTCCGCCGCCGTGTTGCAGCCGACGCAGGTGCCCTGGTTGTTGCAAACCAGCGAGCCGCCGCAGGACGTCCCCTGCGGGAGCGGGGGGTTCGACGGCGTCCCCGTCGTGCACAGGTCGTTGGTGCAGGGGTTGTTGTCGTTGGGGATGTCGCTGTTGTCGATCGCCGACATGGTGCCGCCCTGGCCGTTGCACTGGACTTGCCGGCAATCGCCCGTCGTCTGCGCCGCGATGGCCGTGCCGGCCGAGACATTATTCACGCCGCAGGTGTTGTTCACGCACGTGCGCGCCTGGCAGGCGGTGTCCTGGCCCGGGCAATCCGAGGCCGTGTTGCACTGGCCGCAGACGCCGGACGCGTTGCAGAGGAGGCCCGTGCCGCAGGAGGTCCCCGCCGGGAGAGCGGGGTTCGAGGGCCTGCCCGCCTGGCACAGATCATCGGTGCAGGCGTTCCCATCGATCGGGAGATCGTTGTCGTCGGCGACCGAGGTGATGTTGCCCTGACCGTCGCACTGGTTGACCTGGCAGTTGCCCGGCGTCTGCGCCGTCGTGCGCGTGCCCGCCGTCGTGTTGTTCACGCCACATTGATTGTTGGTACACGTGCGCTGGCGGCACTCGGTGTCCGAGCCCGGACAGTCCGCCGCCGTGTTGCAGCCGACGCAGACGCCCTGGTTATTACACACGAGCGTGCCGCCGCAGGAGGTGCCCTGGGGGAGCGGGGGGTTCGAGGGGGCGCCGGAGACGCACAGGTCCTGGGTGCACGGGTTGTTGTCCACCCGCACGTCGTTGTTGTCGGCGACCGTGATGATGTTGCCCTGGCCGTCGCACTGGTTGACCTGGCAGTCGCCCGCGTTCTGGGCCTGGATGCGCGTCCCCGCCGCGATGTTGTTCACACCACAGGCGTTGTTGGTGCACGTGCGCACGTGGCACTCGGTGTCCTGGCCGACGCAGTCGGCGGCGCTGGCGCACTCGACGCAGATGCCGTTGGCGCAGATGCCGCTGCCGCAATCGGTCCCCTGCCGACAGGCCTTGCCGAGCGCACAGGTCCCGCAGGTACCGCCGCCGCAGTCCACGTCCGACTCGTTGCCGTTCTTGACGCTGTCGGTGCAGGTGGCGGAGGTTGCGAGGTCTGGCTGGCCGCGGAGGTCTGGCTGGGTGAGGAGATCCGGTCCTCCCAGATCCTGATTGCCGGGAGGCGGCGATGGACAGCCTGGCAATAACGCCAGACTCATCAAACAGCTCAAGTACCAGAGACGATGGGGTCGCGCGTGTGTGTAATGTTTCATATTTGATGAATAACACAGCGGCCAAGCGGCAGAGCAGAAATCATCCGCTCACACATTAGGCCTTTAATTTTCAACGAGTTAGCCGCTCTCAAGGCGCGCCGTGGAGGCTCCCGCGGCGGATCGGGTGGAGAAAATTCTGCTCCTCTTGATCGCTCCCCGTCGCTGCGTCGGGGGCTTTACCTACAGCGCCACGGCTGATGGGCTTCCTCGATGCCCTGTCGATGCCCCCTCTGATCCGTGCGGATCGTAAGCGAGGGAACGCGTGTGTCGTTTGACATCATATAAATGAGAGCGGATGTGCCTGGCGGTCTTCATGGGATTCAATCTTCTAAAATATGCCTTCAAACATTCTCTCAATAGGGGCAGGGCGGGAGTCGTTTGTCGTTTGACGACATAAAATTGCATTCCCATGATATGTGCCTGGCGGGTTGTACGGGCGCCCGGTGAACGCAGGCTCTCCTGGCGCCCGGTGGACGCTGCCACTGCAAACCTCCGTTGAAGTAGAAATCGTCCAAGGGACATCGAGGCCGAGCGCCCGCGCGCCGCCAGGTCGTCATCCCTGCCCCCGAGCTCGTGGTCCTCGGATCCCTACGTCGCCTTTCGGCGATTACGGAGGAGCGAACCCGGAGCACGACGTACCGATCCCGGAGCGGTACGTAGCGATCCCGGAGCACGACTTCGGGATCCGCGAGTCCCTACGGAGTGATCCCGGAGTACGACTTCGGGATCCGCGAGTCCCTACGGAGTGATCCCGGAGCGCGACGTACCGATCCCGGAGCGGTACGTCGTGATCGGCGAATGGCTACGTCGCCCTCCCGGAGCACGACATCCTGATCTCTGGATCGTTGCGTAGCGCTCCCCGAGCACGACGTAGCGATCCCGAAGCACGGCGTCGTCACCTCCGGATCGCTACGACGCCATGCCGGAGCATGACGTAGCGCTCCCGGAGCACGACATCGTCACCTTCGGATCGCTACGTCACGATCCTCGATCTGCCCTCGGAGCCCCGGCATGGCAGGCGACGAGGGTTGCGCGTGAGTCGCGCGGGGATCAAAGAGGGTTGAGACGGGACTCAGTTGGCCGTGGCCACGGCCCGCACCTCGCGGATGACCGTGACCTTGATCTGCCCCGGGAAGGTCATCTCGTCGGAGATGCGGCGCGCGATCTCGGACGACATCTCCACGGCCCGCGCGTCCGACACGCGGTTCTCCTGCACGTGGATGCGCACCTCCCGCCCGCCCTGCACCGGATACGCCGCATCCACCCCCGGATAGCTCGACGCGATGAAACGGAGCTGCTCGAGCCGCTCCACGTAGTTCTCGTCCTGCTGCCGCCGCGCCCCGGGCCGTGCGCCGGACATCGCGTCCGCCGCCGCCACGAGGAGCGCGTAGGGTGAATTGAAGGGTTCGTCCGTGTGGTGCGCGCCGATGGCGTTGGCCACCACCTCCGCCTCGCCGAGCTTGCGCGCCAGATCCGCTCCGATCACCGCGTGCGATCCGTCGATCTCGTGGGTGAGCGCCTTGCCGATGTCGTGGAGCAGCGCCGCCCGCCGCGCGAGCCGCAGGTCGAGCCGGAGCTCCGAGGCCATGAGGCCACACAGGAACGCGGCCTCGAGCGCGTGCTTCCACTGGTTCTGGGTGTAGCTCGGGCGGTAATTGAGCTTGCCCACCAGCTTGACGATGTCGGGATGGGCGCGCGGGATCTCGAGCTCCTTGAAGGCGCGCCGTCCGAGCTCCACCACCTCGCGATCGAGCTCGTCGGCGATGGCCTGACAGATGCGGCGCGCGTCCGCCTCGTGCTTGGTCCCGGTCTTGGCGAAGCGCGTGATGGCCCGTCGCGCGATCTCGCGCCCGAACGAGTCTTGCCCCTCGAGCCGGATCGCCTCCCCGCTGTCCGACGGGCTCAGCTTGATGTGCGAGACCTCCTCGATGATCCGGAGGTTCTCCTCGTGCGGCCCGGCCACGCGCCCGAGCGCGCCAGGGGCGATCGGCAGGTTGGTGAGCAGCCGCTCCGTCAGGTAATGGCCGTGGTAGCGCTGCACCGCGATGGTCATGAGCCGCTGCGCGTCACGCCCCACCTGCGGGTCGTTCATGCCCGCCTCGATGCGGCGCAGCCGCTCGGCCGCCTGCCCGCGCGCCTCCTCGAGCCACTCGGAGATGAGACGCATGCGGATCTCCTCCCGCGTCTCCCCCGCCAGCTGCTCGAGCAGGCGTGGCAGCTCGCCTTGCTTCTGCTTGGCCTGCTCGCGCACCGAGCGCGCCGTCTGCTCGCGATCGCGCATCGCCTGCTCGCGCGCCTGCAGCGCCGCGGCCCGTTCCTCGATCTCCGTGTGCCGCTGCTCGAGCTCCCGCTCGCGCCGCTCCGCCTCGAGCGTCCGCGTGGTCAGCTCGGCGCCCGTCGCCTCCATCTCCCGATCCGCCTCGAGGCGCAGCCGATGGACCAGGGCGAGCGTGTCGACCTCGGCCTGACGCCGGAGCATCTCGGCCTCGGCCTGGCTGGCCGAGCGCAGCGCCGCCGCCTCCTCGGCCCAGAGCTGCCGTTGCCGCGCCTGGCGCGCCGCCGCCTCTTCGATGAGGAGCTGCTGCTGCCGCGCCCTCTGCGCCTCCTCAGCCTGGAGGAGCTGCGTCTTGCGCCAGCGATAGGACAGCGCTCCCGCCCCCACCATCCCGAGCAGGGCGACGCAGATGAGGATCCAGATCATTTAGTCCAGGATTGAATGCCCGCTCCGTGCTGTCAAGCACGCCCGGCCGGGCCAGCCCCGGGCCGGCCCCCGCGTGAAGCCCGAGGCCGGCACAGGGACCGACGCTCACACCCCGCGCAGCTCGCCGCGACCGAGCACGTACGTCAGCCAGCGCGCCGTCAGCTTCTCGTGCACCGTGTTCTGCCGCAGCCGGCCCGCCAGGTTGGCGAAGTCCACCTGGTCCATGTCCTGGTCCTGGTTGAAGCAGGAGAACACGATCGTCTCTTTCCCCGTCCGCGGGTCCACGTGCCGCTGCAGGCACTGCGCGCACACTTCCTTCATCATGCACTGCATGGGCGAGTTGATGCTCGCGATCCCGTGATGGGTGGGCTTGAGGTGCGGCCCGAGCACCGTGTGCCGCGCCCGCTGCACCGCCGCCATCATCCGGTCCGACCCGATGGCGATGATGCGGTCCACCTCGCCGAGCGAGAAGTGCTCCCCACCGAACCGGCGCTCGGCATAGGCCACCATGGCCTCCACCACGTTGCCCACGAAGGAGAGATCCTGCGGCCGCCGCGGCGTCATCGCCGGCGCCACGTCCGTCGACCACACCACCTGGTCCGCCGCCACCTCGATCTCCTGGCGCTTGTACACGTCGCGCGGCAGGCGGTAGCCCGCGAAGTACAGCACCCGGTTGCCCTGGTTGCGCAGCGCTCGGCCGATCGAGAACAGCACCGCGTTGCCGAGCCCGCCGCCGGCCAGGAGCACCGTCTCGCCGCGGGGGATCTCGGTCGGCGCCCCGGTCGGGCCCATCACCACCACCCGCTGCCCCTCCTTGAGGTGGGCGCACAGCCGCGACGAGCCGCCGAGCTCGAGCACGATGAGCGACAACAGGCCGAGCTCCGGATCGGTCCACGCCCCGGTGAGCGCGATCCCCTCCATGCTGAGGCGCGTCCCCTCGACCACCGGGCTGTCCACCTCGTAGTTCTGCAGCCGGTAGAACTGTCCCGGCTGGAACTTCTCGGCCGCGAACGGCGCCCGCACCACCACCTCGACGATGGTCGGCGTCAACCGGTTGACGCGGTACACCGTGGCGATGAGCGCCTCGTCCACCCGCTCCACGAGATCGCTCCAGATCTGCTCGCGGCCCTCGCGCCCCCCGGCGTCGAGCCCGGCGAGCTCCGGCGCGAAGAGATCCACGATCGCCTGCAGCCCCTTCTTGGCCGAGGCCATGGCCTTGACCACCGAGCCGGCGAAGCGCGGGTGGTTGTCGCCGTAATAGGTGACCGTGCGCCCCTCGTGGAGGTACGAGGTGAAGAACCCTTCCGGGTGGGGTTCGAGCGTCACCGCTCCCTCCGGCCCGCGCACCGCGCGATGCGGCAGGAAGTAGCCGCTCTTGTCGAGCCGGAACGTCCCCGGGTGCTCCTTCTCGTACACCGTGTTCGGGCTCGTGCCCGCGGCCACGCACAGCGTGCGCGCCGGGAACTCCACCAGCTCCCCGGTGGCGCGCCACTTCCCGCCCGTCTCCGCCTGCCGCTCGCCCACGAGCGCCCGCAGCGCCCCGTACTCATCCACCTCCGCCCGCTTGGGCGCCATGCGCTCGACGAACCGCACCCCCTCCTCGAGGCACTTGTCCACCTCCTCGTGGTTGAGCCGGTACGCCGGCGAATCGGCCAGGTTCTTGCGGTAGAGGATCGCCACCCCGCCCCAGGCATCGACGAGCTCATTGAACCGGGGCGCCCTGCCCTCGCGGGCCGCGCGCTCGCGCTCGGCCCGGACCGCGCGCCCATGCTCGAGCTGCTCCGCCAGGATCGCCCGCTCCTCGGCGTCGAACCCGCCGAGCATCGCCGCCTCCCCCTCGATGCCGACCAGACGCTCGTAGCGCTCCAGCACCTTCTCCACCTGCACCACGTAGTACGCCACCAGCTCCGTCGCCGTGTCGATCGCCGTGAGCCCCCCGCCGATGACCAGCGCCGGCAGCCGCACCTGCAGGTTGGCCAGCGACGAGCGCTTGTAGGCGCCGGTGAGCTGGAGCGCCATCAGGAAGTCCGACGCCTTGCGGATGCCGCGCACGAGGTTGTTCGGGAAGTCGACGATCGTGGGCCGCCCCGCGCCCACGCAGATCGCCACGTGGTCGCAGCCGAGCGCCCACACGTCCTCGAGCTTGAGCGTCCCGCCGAGACGGATCCCGCCGTACATGCGCAGCCGCTCGCGCCGCGCCAGCGTGAGGTGGAGGAGCGTGAGGAAGTTCTTGTCCCAGCGCACCGTGATGCCGTACTCCGACACGCCGCCGAAGCCCGCCAGCACCCGCTCGTCGAGCTCCGTCTCGAGCTGGGTCCAGCGCTCCACCGGCGCCGGCGGCACCGTCGGCGTCGCCGAGTCGGGCCGTCCCGGACGGCCGGCGTAGGGCATGGGCGGCGGCTCGATCTTGAGCCCGTCGATGCCGATCACGCCGAACCCCTCGTTGAGGAGGTGATGCGCCAGCGTGTACCCCGCGGGACCGAGCCCCACCACGAGCACGTTCTTGCCGTTGTACGGCAGCGCATACGGCCGGCGCAGGTTGAGCGGGTTCCAGCGCGTGAGCAGGCCATAGATCTCGACGCCCCAGCGCAGCGCCAGCACGTCCGTCAGCACCGCCGTCTCGATCTGCGGGATGTTGACCGGCTCCTGCTTCTGATAGATGCACGACTTCATGCAGTCGTTGCAGATGCGGTGACCCGTCCCGGGCAGCATCGGGTTGTCGATGCACGCCAGCGCCAGCGCCGCGATCACGTCGCCGTGGCGCTTCATGAGGTGCATCTCCGAGATCTTCTCGTCGAGCGGGCAGCCGTTGAGCGGGATGCCGAGCGGGTTCGGCTTGATCGCGCCGGTCTTGGCGTCGTGCAGCCCCTTGGAGCAGGAGTCCTTGTCGCGGTCGTGGCAGTACAGGCAGTAATCGACCTGGTCCAGCACCTCGGTCGGCTTCATGCGCCGATCCGTCAGCCGGAAGCCATCGCGCTCCCGCCGCTTCTCCGGCGGGCCGGAGATCGCCTCGGGCAGCTTGGCGTCCGGCCGCCGCAGCTCCACGAGGTGGCCGTAGTCGAGCGTGTGCGGCAACCGGTACGAGATCCAGCGCGCCGCGAGCGCCCCCCGCCGCGCCACCACCCACGCCTCGAGGCGCGCGAGATCCGCCCGCAGCGACACCAGCTCCGGATCGTCGACCGGCCGCTGCTTGAGCGCCGCCTCCTCATCGAGCAGCCGGCACACCACCCGGGCCACCTGGCGCTCGTCGTCCTGCTGGTCCGCCGCGAGCCCCGCCCGCTCGAGCACCTCTTGACCGGCCTGGATCGCCGCCGCGAGCGCCTGGCCGCCCTCCCCCGCCGACACCGAGCGCTTGAGCGCCCGCCGCTTCACGAACTCATCCTTGAAGCGGAACACCACCAGCTCCGCCTCCGTGGCCGCCATCTGCTCCCTGCGCTCGGCGTTCACGCCGAAGAGCCGGGCCAGGAACTCACTCACGTGGGGCGCCACCGCGAGGAGCAGCTCCGACAACTCGCGCGGCGGCGGCGCGCCATCGGAATGGGCACGACAAGCCACATATCGCTCATGAAGCCCGGGATCGGCCGCGCGCAGCCCCTCTTCCCAGCGCCGGTAGAGATCCGCCAGCCGCTCCGGCTGGAACAAGTCCGCGAAGGAGAATCCCTCGATACCCAGTGTATCCAGTGTCTGTGAATGCTTCGTCATACGCGGAGAGGACTGTTCACGATCAGAGGCCAGAAGACAAGTTCAGCGCGCCAGGATTCCATCGCCTGAGCGACGAACGTCTCTGACGCGCGCTGGCCGATCGGAGACCGTCCCCGCGACGCCGCCCCGCCGAAGTCTGCGCCCTCAGCCGATGTCGGGCAGCTTGCCGAAGCGCTGCTCGTAGGTCGCGAGGCGCTCGGCGAGCTGGCGAGCGCGCTCCTCGGCCGCGACGCGCTCTCGTTCAGCCGCCGCCAACGCCTCTTCACGCGTCGGCAGCATCGCCCCCCCCGGCAGGAACCAGCGCAGCCAGGCCCCCGGGAAACCATCGTACTCGCCCTGCCACACACCGAGCTCCAGACCCAGCGCCTCACACCCCAGGCGGAGCGGCGGCGCCGGCCCCGTGATCGGGACATAGCTGCGGCTGCTCGACTGCAGGCGATACCCCTCGAGCGCGCCGCTCACCGGATCATAGATGAAATACTCCGGCACACTGATGAGCGCGCCATAGACGTGCTTCTTCCGCCCCCGATCCTCCCCCGCCGTCGACTCCGACGTCAGCTCGATGATGACATCGGGGTGACGCCCATCCTCCTCCCAGATCACCCAGGACTTGCGGTCGCGGCGCTCGGTGCCGCCGAGCACGACGAACACGTCGGGCCCGCGGAAGTCATTCTTCTTGAACTGCAGCGAGCTGTAATAGAGGAACATGTTGGTACCGACGAAGAAGTCGGTCCGCCCCGCCCACGCGTGCTCGAGCACCTCGCGGAGCAGGATCTGCTGTAGCGCATGGCGGTTGCTTTCCAGGGGCTCACCGTCGTCGTAAGGGAGGTCTTCACCGCTCGGTGGAGGGGTCACCCCCGGGGGCCATTCGTCCTGGGATATCGACATCGTCGCCTCGAATCGATTCTAGCGCCCCAGGCTGTATCATGAAAGTCGCAGGCGAACGGACGGGGGACGGATCAGAGGCAGGCGGGGCGGAGGGGGATCACAAAACGTCAGGAGCGAGCGTCTACAGGGCGTAGGTGACGCAATCGGCGCGCACCACGCTCACGATACCGCCCCAGTTGGTGTTCGAGTGGCTGTAGTTCTCGCCATCGTCACGGAACTGGACCGTATGGTACGACCACTTGGCCTTGCCATTGCTCGTCGCGCCCGACCCCGTCGTGAGCGTGCCATCGCAGAAGAGATCCCCCGGATTGCAGAACGATCCCGTCACCGACACACCGCCCGTCGTGTGATACGCCACCGCCTCGTCATCCTGCCCCGGCAGGATGCCCGAGTAGAGCGTGCCCTTGGCGCCGGCGAAGTTGTAGAAGTAGCGCCCCTGCGTCACGTTGTGGTTGTAGAGACCGCGGGCATTGCCCGTCTTGAGGTCGTTGTCGAGCGGCAGACCGGTGAAGAACTGCCCCACGTTGGCCAGCTCGCTCCCCCCGCTCGCGCCCGAGGCCACGTCGACCCAGTAGATGTTCCAGCCCGTCTGGGTGGCGCCGGTTGTGCCGCACACGCCGCTCGAATTGGGCACAGCGTTCCTGACGCTGCGCGAGCTCGAGCCATACAGCGACAGGGCGTAGCCGATCTGGAGATCGCCCGCGCTGTGCACCGCGATGTAGCAGAAGTTGCTGCCCGTGCAGAAGCAGTCGAGGGCGTTGCGGATGGCGCCGTTGGTGCTGGAGATGGTGCTCTGGCCGTCCCAGTTG
>DATAGU010000239.1:0-27927 GCA_036263495.1 Polyangia bacterium
GTCCGAGGCCAGCGCGATCACGCGGCCCTGCGTGCTCTCGGGGCCCGGGCAGACCGTGCGCACGAGGCCGTTCTGGCGCTGCACGGTGTAGAGGCACCCGTCATGCCCGCCGACGTAGATCGCGGCGCCGGCTTGGTGGAGCACGGTTTCTCGGCCGATGCCCTGGTCGAAGGCCAACCCGGAGACCACGACCTTCTCCTCGAGGCTGCGCTTGTCGAGGCGCAGGAGCGCGTCGCCCCGGGTGTAATAGATGAACCTCTCGTCGACGGCCACGTTGAGCGAGGAGATCTGGGCCAGCGTGCGCGCCACGCCTCCGCCCTTCGGTACGCTGCGCACCCAGCGGAAGTCCGCGGTGGTGTGGCAGACCGGGTCCGGGGGAAGGCCGGGATCGTCGAGGTCGCCGATGAACCGGCCGGAGTCCTCGGTCCAGTAGACGTGGGTGGCATCGAGCGTCACGCGCCGGGGGTGGCCTCCACTTCGGCACGGGAGAGGCTGCCCCCGGGCCAGCTCGGTGACGTGGCCGGCGCCGTCGACGCGCGCGACCCGGCCCACGTGGGGGCTGATGCCGGCGTCGCCGGTCTCGGCGAAGAAGGCGATCCCACCGTCGACCGCGAGGCCCCAGTCGTAGGCGTCATCCTGGAACGACAGGACACTGGCCAGCTGGGTCGCGTCGCCGCCGGTGCGGGGGGCGCGATAGACGCCGGCGAGCGCGCTGAAGGGCGCGATCCAGTACACGTCACACCCCTCGGCGGCCACGGCCAAGGCGCCGCGATTGAAGGAGGTGACGGGGGTCGGCGTGGGATCGGCGCAGCCAGGGGAAGCCACTTCTCCCTGCGGAGGAAGTGTGGCGGTGTCGTCAGAGGAAAGTGTTTGCCCCGGGAGGCTGTTTTCTCCGACGCCAGGAGCGCAGGACACGGTCGAGCACACGAGGATCGAGAGGAGGATAGGTCTCATGGCGGCCAGGAAAAGCAAGCTTTGCGCCACTTGCCCCGAGAGCAGGTGCCCGATATAGAGTGGCGCGTCCTTGCTGAGGTGCAGCCCATGACCCCTGAAGAATTCCGCCGCCTCGGACACGAGCTCGTCGACTGGATCGCCGACTACCGCGAGCGCATCGACGAGCTGCCGGTGATGAGCCCGCTCGGGCCGGGCGAGGTGAAGGCCCGTTTGCCGGCGACCCCGCCCGAGGAGGGCGGCTCCCTGGACGCGATCGCCCGGGACGTCGAGGAGCTCATCCGCCCCGGCATCACCCACTGGAACCACCCCCGCTTCTTCGCTTACTTCCCCTCGAACACGAGCCTCGCCGCGGTGCTCGCCGATCTCGTGGCCTCGGGCTTCGGCGCGCAGGCCATGTCGTGGCAGACCTCGCCCGCGGCGGCCGAGCTGGAAGAGGTGGTGATGGACTGGCTGCGCCAGATGCTCGGCCTGCCCGCGACCTTCACCGGGGTGATCCACGACACGGCGAGCGTGGCCACGCTGTGCGCGCTCCTCGAGGCGCGCGAGCGCGCGACCCGCTACTCGCAGGAGGAGGGCGGCCTGCAGGAGTCGCCGGTGCCGCTTACCATCTACGCCTCGGCCGAGGCGCATAGCTCGGTGGAGAAGGCGGCGCGGCTGGCCGGCTTCGGGCAGGACCACGTGCGGGCCATCCCCACCGACGATGCGCACGCGCTGCGCCTCGACCTCCTGGCCGAGGCCATCCAGCGAGACCGCGACGCCGGGCGGCGGCCCGCGGCGCTCGTGGCCAGCATCGGCACCACGGCCACCACGGCGATCGATCCGCTGGCCGGGATGGCCGAGATCGCCGGCCGCCAGGACCTCTGGCTCCACGTCGACGCCGCGCTCGCCGGCTGCGCCATGATCCTGCCGGAGTGCCGGCCGCTCTGGCGCGGCATCGAGCGGGCCGACTCGCTGGTCGTCAACCCGCACAAGTGGCTCGGCGTCGGCTTCGATCTCTCGGCGTACTTCGTGCGCGACGTGCCCCACCTCCTGCGGGTGATGTCGACGAGCCCGAGCTACCTGCGGACGGCCGAGGACCCGGCGGTGCGGAATTATCGGGATTGGGGGATCCAGCTCGGGCGGCGGTTCCGCGCGCTCAAGCTGTGGTTCCTCTTGCGGGATCAGGGGGTGCGGGGGCTCCAGGCGCGGCTCCGGCGCGACCTCGCCAACGCCCGCTGGCTCCAGGAAGAGGTCGACGCCACGCCCGGCTGGGAGCGCCTCGCGCCGGTGCCGCTGCAGACCGTGTGTCTACGCCACGTGCCGGCGCGGCTCGCGCAGGATGAGAAGGCCATCGACCAGCACAACCTCGCCCTGGCCGAGCGCATCAACCGCGGCGGCCGGGCCTACCTCACGAGCGCCCTGCTCAAGGGACGGCGCATGATCCGGGTCTCGATCGGCTCCGAGCTGACGGAGCGGGCCCACGTGGAGGCGTTGTGGCAGCTCCTCCGCGACACGGCGGCGGCCCTGCCCTGACCGAGCCTGCGCGGCGCACGACTCCGAATAAGCGCTTATAGAAGAGGGTCCATACCTGCGGGACCGCAGGGCCCTGCGCCTACAGCCCGCGGCAAAGCCCTTCGTAGGCGACGTTCACGCCGATGCTGGCGGCACGGCAGCGGTTGCCGTAGAAGCCGCCGTCGCAGCCGCACACGGCCTCGTTCACCTGGGGGCAGCTCGCGAGGTCGGGCCTGGGCTCGCAGGTGCCGGCGCCGCCGCACTGGCCGTCCGGCCACTGGCAATACTGGCCCGTCGGGCACGGGGTGCGCTCGTCGCAGCGCGCCTGGGTCTGGCAGGCGCCCTCATGGGTGACGCTCACGCCGGCGCCGTAGGCGATGCAGCGGTTCGCGTAGTCGCGACCGTCGCAGCCGCACACCGGCGCATACTCCTGCGTGCACGCCGTGGGGCGGGCCAGGCACGAGCCGAGGCCGCCGCACTGCCCGTCTCGGAACTGGCAGAAGCGGCTGCTGCCGCAGTCCCGATCGCTCCTGCAATCGGCGATGAGCTGTTCGCCCGTGTCCCGGTCGAGCGGCTGGTCGCAGCCCGCCACGGTCAGGATCCCGAGCAACGCCAACATCCCCAGAGACCCCCCCGACAAGTAACGCTCTAATGAGCAACGCATGAAGACCTCCCTCAAGCCCAAGGGCGGCCGCTACCATCGCGTCCGCCAAGTCGATGCCCATGCCTTAGGCAACTCCCGTGCCGAGAGAAATGCCCTGCGGTTACAGCATCTTGTCGCCTTCGCCCAGGATGGCGGACCGAGCGCGGATCGGGCGACCGCGACATTCCTGTCCGAGTCGTGGCGCGCCGGCGATCTCGGGCCGATGGGCCCCCCAGGAAGCGGCGGCGTGAGCGTGGGCGTGGGGCGGGGCCGTCAGCGCATTTCGGCGTAGCGCCCGGCGCCGCGCAGGACCTGCTCGATCTTCGCCCGCGCGGGCCCGGTCTCGAGCTCCATCTGCCGCCGCAGGATGGGGAAGATCTCGGGCACGTCGCAGTTCGCGAGCAGCCGCTGCGCCACGTCGGCCAACGCGGGCTCGTGGCGCATCACCTCGAGCAGGAACTCGCCGGCCTCGACCGTGGTGATGCGCCCGATCGATTCGAGCGCCGTCTGCCGCACCCGCAGGTCCTCGCTCTCCTGGAAGATGCGCGACAGGCAATCGAAGGCGGCGGGGAAGTGCAGCGCGGACACCGCCTCCAGGGCCCCTTCCCGCACCTCGCGGCTCTCGTCTTCGAGCCCGCGCTGGATGAGGTGGAACGTGCGCTTGAAGTACAGGTTCCGGAGCGTCTTCATCACCCCGCGCCGCACCTGCAGGTGCGGGTGTTCATAGAGCCGCTCGAGCGGCCGCAGCACCGCATACACCTGCAGCTCGCCGAGGGTCTGCGCGATCTGCGCGAGCAGGCTCGGCTCCTCGGCCGAGGACCGGCTCTCGAGATGGAGCAGGAGCACGTTGAGCGCGCGCCGCCGGCTCAGGTTCATGTAGTGCGCGTCGCCCAGGATGAACGAGCACACCGCCATCGGGTCGCCGTCCAGCTCCCACTCCACGAGATCCTGCTCCCAGGTGGCGGGGTAGGCCTGCTGGTGGCGCAGGTAATCGGGGAACCCGGCGGCCTCGACCGGCTCCTCAGAGGCGTCGGCATAGCGCTCCGCCACCCGCGCGTAGCGCTGCCGTTTCTTGTCCGGCAGCGCCAGCGCGGCCAGGCGCAGGTAGGTCTCCCGCACGTGCGGGAAGTCGCCGATCGAGTTGAAGCTGTCGATGGCCGCGAGGTAGGCGTTCTCGGTCAGCTCGGCCGGCCCGCCGTCGCGCTCGTTCTTCTGCGCCGCCTTGCACCAGGCCTCGGCGGCGCGCTTGAGATAGTGGCGGTCGTAGATGAGGCCGAGCCGGCGCGCGTAGTCGGCTGCCTCGCGCAGCACCAGGGCCGCGGCGTGAAACTCCTCGCGCTCGAGCGCGATGCGGAGAAAGTCCTCGTAGTACTGGAGCACGTAGTACTTGAGGTTGTCGGCCTTGAGCACGCGGATGCAGTTGATGTACCCCTCGGCCACGTTCTCGAAGGAGCCCGACTCGCGGCCGATCTGGAGCAGGACGCCGTAGCAGTCGAAGGCCCGCTCGCGCTCGCCGCGCGCCTCGAACTCGTCGGCCTGCTCCTCGAGCAGCCGCTGCGCCTGCACGAGGTGCCGGTTGCAGGCGCTGAAGTCCTCGACCCGCCGCGCCGCCAGGCTCAGGTTGAAGTGACACAGCGCCTGCTCGTACGGGTGCTGCCTGAGCCGCGGATCCTCGAGCACCCGCTCCCAGCTGTGGCGTGCCTCCCGCTGCCCGCCCGCCCCGGCCGCGGCGTAGTTGAGCGCCGCCAGCACGTGCCGGCCGGCGGCGGCATAGCCGCGCGCGGCTTCGAGGAACAGCTCAGCGGTGGGTCCCACGGAGAGCTGGCGCGCCTCGAGCTCCCGGCAGCGCGCCACCTCGAGCGGCGCGGGGACCGCCGCGAACAGGGTGCGCGCCTCGGCGAAGCGCTGCAGGTACACGAGCCCGTACGCCGCCTCCTCGGACCGGCCGAGCTGGCGGTAGGCCTCGACCGCCCCTCCCAGCCATTCGTCGTACTCGTGGTCGATGACGTGGGTGTTCTGGAGCAGCTGGCGATACAGACGCAGCGCCTCGAGGGGACGCGCCCGCCGCAAGGCCTCCTGCGCGCGGCGATGGATCTGGTCGTTGGCTTCCATGTCCCAGGTCCCGGGTCACCAGGTCAGGGGTGACGGTATGAAAGAACCCAAGTTTCCACGGGGAAACCTGGGTTCTTTCATACCGTCACCGCCCCCCGCGCAACCGGGTCACGTGGCTTCGGCGGCCAGCTTGCGGTGATCGTCCTCCGGGCCGGCCGAGACCACCACGTTGCGCCCGCAGCGCTTGGCGCGATAGAGCGCCGCGTCCGCCGCCGCCACCAGATCCTTGGCCGTGAGCGCGTCCTCGGGCACCGAGGCCACCCCCGCCGAGACCGTGATCGCCCCGCCCGGCTGCTCACAGCCGCGCGGGAACACCGTGTTCGCCACCTTGGCGCGGACGCGCTCGGCGATGAGCGCCGCCGCCGCCTTGTCCGTGTCCAGGAACAGGAGCGCGAACTCCTCGCCCCCGTAGCGCGCCACCACGTCGGTGATGCGGCGATCCGTGGACAGGAGGCGCGCCACCTCGCGCAGCACCGCGTCTCCGGCCGGGTGCCCGCAACGGTCGTTGTAGGTCTTGAAGTGGTCCACGTCGACCATCATCATGCTCACCGGCGCCCCCGAGCGCCGCGCCCGCTCCACCTCCTGCTGCAGCCGCTCGTGCAGGTACCGGTGGTTGAACAGCCCCGTCAGGCCATCGGTCACCGCGAGCTGCGACAGCCGCGCGTTGACCGCCTCCAGCTCGGCCGTGCGCGCGCGCACCTTGGCCTCGAGCTCGTCGTTGAGCCGCGCGAGCTCGGCGTTCTTGGTCTGGAGCCCCTCCAAGAGCTCCATGTTCTCCCGGTGCAGGCGGAACGTGCGCAGGAGGTTCTCCACCGTCAGCCGCAGGTCCGGCTCGTCCCAGGGCTTGGAGATGTAGCGGTTGAGCCCGGCCCGGTTGATGGCCGCCACCACCGCGTCGAGCCCCGCCTGCCCGGTGAGGAGCACCTTGGTCGTCGCCGGGCTCAGGCGGTGCACCTCCTCGAGGAGCTCCACCCCCTTCATCCCCGGCATGATCTGATCGGCGATGATCACCGCCACCGGCTCGTTCTCGCGCTGGAGCTCCTGCACGAGCTCGAGCGCGTCCTGCGCCGACTGCGCGACCGAGATCTCACACTCGTTGCCGAAACGATGGCCGAGCTGCTGACGGAGCGCCGTCAGGATGCCCTCTTCGTCGTCGACGCAGATGATGTGTTCCTTCAATTCGGCCACGCTCGCATCTCGCATCGAGGTCAGGGCGACGCCTAAGCGCCCGGTGCCGCCGCCTGCTCCTGCCGAGCCTGGCCGGACATCGCCTGCTCAGCCTGCCCGGCCTGCCCAGCCTGTTGGGGCGGCCCGCTCACCGGGAGATACACCATGAACCGCGTCGCACCGACGCGGGACGTCACCTCGATCCGCCCGCCATGTTTCTCCACGATCTGTTTGGTGATCCCGAGCCCGAGGCCGGTGCCCTCGCCTTTGGGCTTGGTGGTGAAGAAGGGATCGAAGATCCGGTTCATGATCTCGGGCGGAATCCCCGGTCCATTGTCGGTGATCGCCACCATCACGTCCTCGCCCAGGAGCGCGGACTCGATCACGATCTCACCCTTGCCACGAAGGGCCTGGATGGCGTTCACAAGGATGTTCGTCCACACCTGGTTGAGCTCGTCCACATAGACCGGAACCTGTGGCAGTTCCCCGAATTTTTTCGTCACGACGATACCATATTTCATCTCGTGCTGGAGAATGACGAGCGTGTTCTCGATCCCTTCGTGAATGTCCGTCACCGTCACCTTGGCCTGATCGAGGTGTGAGTAGCTCTTGAGCGCGCCCACGATCCGCGTGATCCGCCGGATGGCCGTGCGGATCGCCTGGGTGTTGCGCAGGAGATAGGCGTAGCGCTCGAGGTACCCCACGAGCGGCCCGATCCGGCCGCCCGTCGCCGCCCCGATCGCCGCCAGCTCCGGCGCCGCCTCGGCGGCCCCGATCTCCACCAGCGTCTTGCACACCTCCGAGACGTTGTTGTCCTTGATGCCGAGCTTCTCGACCTCGGCCACGAGCTCCTTGGATCGCCGCCGCACGAGCGCCGGCGCCTCCACCTTGGCGTCCGCGAACCTGGGCCCGAACGCCTCGAACAGCGCGAAGAGCCGCGCCCGGTCCTCGGCCTGCATCGGCACCTCCGCGAGGTCACGCGCCCGCCGCACGAGGCCCGCCGCGTTCTCGCCGAGCGTGTCCACCGCGCCCTGGATGGCCCCGGCCGGCGAGTTCACCTCGTGCGCGATGCCGGCCACGAGCGATCCCAGCCCGGCCAGCCGCTCCGAGAGGAGCAGCTGCGACTGCGTGCGCCCGAGCTCGTGCACCGTCCGCTCGAGCTCCTGGTTGGTCTGCTCGAGCTTCTGTTTGGCCAGCAGGAGATCGTAGGTGCGCTCCTGCACCTTGAGCTCGAGCTCCTCGGCCGACTTCTGCACCTGGTCGTAGAGCCGCGCGTTCTGGATCGCCAGCGCCACGTGGTCGGCCATCGTCGACACGAGGCGCAGCTCGTTCTCGGTGAACGGGGCCATGCCCGGTGGCCGGTTCACGATCACCATGCCGAGCACGCGGTGCTTCTGCTCGATGGGCACGGCCAGGAGCGACCCCGTCACGCCCGCCGCCGCGGCCGACGACCGCAGCTCCACCTCGTCGGCAAGGTCGTCGATCAGGACCGGCCCGCCGCGCCAGGCCAGGTCCTCGCCGAGCCGCGCGATCTCGTCCGCGTGCTCGATGCCGACCGCCGTCCCGATGTGCAGCGCGCCGTCCATGTCGCCGAGGAGGAGCACGCCGCGCTTGGCCCGCACCACCGAGGTCACCTCCTCCACGATGCGGCGCAGCACCTCGTCGAACCCGAGCACCGAGGTGATGGCCCGCCCCACCCGGTGCAGGGTCTCGATCTCGCGCATGCGCGCCTCGAGCGTCTCCTGGTTGGCGCGGATCGCCCGGGCCATGTGCCCGAACGCCTCGGTCAGGTCCCCGATCTCGTCGCCGGTCTGGCGCACGAAGGGCGTGCCGAGCTCACCGCGGCCCACCGCCCGCGCCCCGCGGTGGAGATCCCGCAGCGGGATGGTGATGCTGCGGCTCAGCAGCGACGCGAGGAGGAGGCCGAACACCACCGCGCCGGTGGCGCCGCCGATGATGAGCCGCCAGGCCTGCGCCTTGGCGCGCACCACGTTCTCCTGATCGATGGCCACCGCGATGATGCCGAGCCGCGTGTCCTTGCCATCCACCAGCGGGGCCAGCCCCACCGCGTAGCTGCGGCCGTAGGCCGACACCTGCGTGATCGCCATCTGCCCCCGCCGCGTGAGCTCGATCTCCGTGCGCGGGACGGCGAAGCCCATCTGCCGCCGGCCGTCCCGGCCGACGAACGACGAGGCCACCGGCCGCTCCCCGGCATAGAACACGAGATCCGTCGCGAGCCGCGCCTTGAGGCGGTCCACCATCCCGGTGTCGATCGGCACCGTCACCACCACCGCCCCGCGCAGGAGGAAGTCATCGTCCACCACCGGCGACACCGCGCGCACCGCCAGGCGATCGCCGATGCGCACGAGCGTCACCTGGCGTTCGAACCCGAGCGCGGTGCGGACCGCCGGCGCTCCGTCCGGCACGTGGAGGTCGCTCGTCCCCTGCCCCACCCCGGCCCAGTATGACCCCACCACCTTGCCGCTCGCGTCCGCCACCTCCACCTGCCCCGGCGGCAAGAGCCGCGCCTGCCGGGCCAGGAAGTCGTTCACGTCGGCGGCCCGGCCCTCGATCACCTCGGGCAGGGCCTGCGACTCGGCCAGGCGCACCGTGTCGTCGAACACGTCCTTCACCTGACCGAGCACGAGGTTGAGCGCCACCCGCAGCGTGCGCGCCGTCTCGTCGTACTGCCCCTGCTCGAGCCCCGACAGCACGAGGCGCACCGCCACCGTCGACGCCCCCGCCGCCGGCAGGAACGCCGCCAGCGTGAAGGTGATGGCCAGCTTGTGACGCAGGCGCAGGCGGGCGAAACGGCCGTGCTGGCCGTGCTGGCCCTGCTGGCTCTTGGGGCCCTGCTCGCGTCCCCTCATCGTGTCTCCCACGTGGGCATGCTCATCTCGCTCCGGCGAGCCCGCGGATCCGGCGAGCTAGGGCTCGTCGATCCGCACCTCGCGGAAGTACAGCGTCGCCGCCGGGCTCACATCGAGCTCCCTCACCCGCGACCGCTCCGCCACCACCATCTCCGCGTGCACGAGCGGCGTCCAGGGCGCCTGGTCGTGGATGAGGTGCAGCGTCTCGGCATAGAGCCCGGTCCGCAGCTCGGTGTCGCTCGTCTCGTCGGCCTGGAGGAGCAGCCCGTGCAGGCGCGGGTCGCGGAAGAAGGCCGCGTTGGTCGCCGTGCCGCGCTGCGCGTTGTCGCTGTCGAAGAGCACGTAGAGGAAATCGCTCGGCTCCCCGCTGTCGCCGATCCAGCCCCCGAGCGCGAGATCGTGATCGCCGTTGGCGATGGCGCGGGGGAACTCGGAGATGGGCTTGAACACGAGCTCCACCTCGATCCCCACGGCGCGCAGGTGGCTCGCGAGGAGCCGCCCGAGCCGCTCGGGCTCGGGCAAAAACGGGCGCGGCGTGGCGAGCACGTAGAGCTTGGGGCGGAGGTGCGTGTCGTACTTGGCCTCGGCGAGGAGGCGCCGCGCGAGCGCCGGGTCGTAGGCATAGGCGGCCTGGCCGGCCGCGCCCGAGAACGTGGGCGCGAGCGGACCGCTCGCCGGCTGCGCCAGCCCCTGATAGATGAGCTTGACGATGGGCTGGCGGTTCACCGCGTGGTTGATGGCGCGCCGGACCCGGAGGTCGTTGAACGGCGGGTGCTCGGTGTTCATCGCCAGGTAGGTCACGTTGTTGCCGAGGATCTTCTCGGTCCGCAGCTCCGGGTGCAAGGCCACGAACTGCAGGTCCTCGGGCTCGAGCCCCTCGGCCACGTCGATGGCCCCTCCCTCGAGCGCCACCAGGCGCTGCCGCGGGTCCGGGATGTGGGAGAACACGAGGTGATCGATGTGCGGCGCCGCGCCCCAGTAGGTGCGGTTGGCCTCGAGCGTGATGCGCTCTCCGGGCGACCACTCGACGAACCGGAAGGGCCCCGTGCCCACCGGGTGGTGCCCGAAGTCGCCGCCGAGCCGCGCCACCGCCTGGGGCGACACGATCGAGGCCGTGAACAGCGCGAGATCGGGCAGGAACGACGCGCTCGGCCGCTCGATCACGATGCGCACGGTGTAGTCGTCGATCTTCTCCACCCGCCGGAGGTTGCGGAAGGTGGAGTCGTGGTAGCTGGAGGCGCCCCCCCGCTCCTCGTCCACCACGTGCTGGCGCCGGAAGGAGAACACCACCGCGTCGGCGTCGAAGGGCGTGTCGTCGTGGAAGCGCACGTTCCGGCGCAGGCGGAAGATCCACTCCTTGCCCGAGGGCGAGGCTTGCCAGGACTCGGCCAGGGCCGGCTCCACCTCGAGGCCGCCCTTGCGGAAGCGCAGGAGGTGCTCGAAGACCTGCTCGCACACCTCGACGCTCTCGCTGTCGGAGACGAGCGCCGGATCCAGGGTCAAGGCGTCGGCCGCGCGCCCCACCACGAGGGTCTGGAACTCCGGGCGCGAGTCGCTGCAGGCGCCGATGCAGCCCAGGACCGCGGCTACCAGGCACAAGAATGCCCGATCGGTCAGGTCGGACCTGTGTAGGGCCGTTCCTGGCCAGGCGCAGGTCCTGCCGGCACGCCGTTTCCTCACCCGGCCCAAGACATCCATGGAAGCGCAAGCTTACGTGACGGCGCAGCGCCTGTCGATGCAGACCGTACGGCGACGGCCCAGGTCGTCATCTACAGAGTAGCAGACATCTGTAGCCCCCACCGCAGGGCCCCCGGCCGCCCCAGTAGGACCTCAGCGGCAGAAACACGGTCCTCAGCGGCAGAAACACGGTCCTCAGCGCCAGAAACACGGTCCTCAGCAACCGGAACAAGGTCCTCAGCGCCAGAAACACGGTCCTCAGCAGCGGAAGAAGGGTCCTCAGCAGCCGAAGAAGGGTCCTCAGCAGCCCGGACCCGGACCTCAGCGGCCCTCGGCCAGACCTCAGCGCCCTGAACGGGGACCTCAGCAGCCATCAACCGGACCTCAGCAGCCCTCGGCCGGACCTCAGCAGCCCTCGGCCGGACCTCAGCAGTCCAGCATGAGGGACTCGCGAGGGTCACCCAAAGCCGGGGAGCTGTACTAAGATACGCCGCAGGCAAGCGATGGCCCCCAAAGACACCTTTGCCTTGAGTCCCGTCCAGATCGCCGAGCGTGCGCTGCCTTCGGTCGTGCTCATCCAGGTGAGCCAGGGCTTCGGCACCGGCTTCGTGGCGGCGCGCGGCGGTCGCATCGCCACCAACCTCCACGTCATCGCCGGCGCGCAGGCGGCGACCGTGGTCCTGGCGGACGGCCGGCAGTTCGGTGAGGTCGAGATCCTGGCCGTGGACGAGGACCAGGACCTCGCGCTCCTGCGGATCCCGGAGCTCGAGCTCCCTGCCCTGCCGCTCGGCACGAGCGCCACGGTGCGCCCCGGCGAGCACGTGATCGCGATCGGCAACCCGCTCGGCCTCGGCCACACGGTGAGCGATGGCCTGGTGAGCGCGGTGCGCGAGGTGACGCCCGCGATCTCGCTGCTCCAGATCTCGACCCCGCTCGCGCCCGGGTCCTCAGGGGGGCCGCTGCTCAACGATCACGGAGAGGTGATCGGCATCTCGCGCCTGGTGCAGGCGCGCGGCCAGAACCTCAACTTCGCCGTGCCGGTGGACGCGCTCAAGCCGCTCCTCGACGTCTCGCAGGGGACGCCGCTCCACGAATGGAGCTGGGGCACCCGGATCGAGCGCCAGGTGCCCCATCACGACACCGGTGTCCTCGAGGACTGCACGCCCGACGACCTCGCCCTCATCGTCGAGCGCATCGAGCACGCGATCTCCATCGGCGCGCCGCTCTACAATGACGGCAAGCCCGAGGCCTGCTTCCGTATCTATCAGGCCACGGCGCTCGACCTCGAGCGGACGCTCGTCGGCTGCGCCGGGGTGAAGGAAGCGCTGCTCGCGGGCGTGCGGCGCTGCGAGCAGCTGGCGGGCGAGGACGAGAAGGCCTGGGCCATGCGCGATACCTTCGACGGTCTGCTCGAGGTGGTGGAGCGGCACGTGGAGGCGGTGCGGGGGCGAGAGTCGACGTCGCGTCTGCCGCGGGTGCCGACGCGGGCGGTGCCCTATCACGCGCTCAGCCTGCTCGATGGCTGCTCGCCGCAGAGCGTCCATCGCGTCGCCAACGCCATCGCCGACGCCATCGCCGTGGGGGCGCCGCTCTACAACGATGGACACTTCGAGGCGTGCTACCGCATCTACGAGGGCGCGGTGCTGGATCTGGAGCGCAAGCTGGCGGGGTGTGAAGGGCCGCGGCGGGCCCTGGCCGAAGGGCTCGCCGAGGCCGAGCGGCGGTCGAGCTACAGCGACAAGGCCTGGGCGCTGCGGGACGCGTTCGATGGGCTGCTCGACGTCATCGGGCGGCTCCCCTCGACCAAGAACTGATCGCCCCGCTCACGTTCACGCTGATGCTCGCGGGGGGGTGGGTTTGGGGGCCGGCCCTCCTGGACGGCCCCCTGCGCCGAAACACCGCAGTTGTCTGCCTGCTACGGCGCAGCCAGCGACGGCATCCAACTGGGGTGTTCCGGCTGGGCGAGCGTCAGCCGGTCTCGCTCGAGGCCCCGCCTTCGGCGGGCGGCTCCGCGGTCGCGGTTTCCCCCTCCCCTTCGACCTCCATGGCGTCGTCGGGGGTGTCCTCCTTTCCGGCACGCCGCTGGGCGCGGCGCGCGGCCTTCTCTTTCTGCTTCTGCTGCCTGGCCTGCTCTTTCTTGAGCTTCGCGAAGAAGTGGGGTCCTTTCATCTCGCCTCCCGGGAAGCCCCACGGCCGCCGGTGGACGACGCGTAGGGGTGGTCGATGATCACGCGCATGGGCCGGCGCGTCAGTCGTTCGATGTCGCGCAGCCGCGGGCGCTCTTCACGATCACAGAATGACAGAGCCACGCCGGTTGCGCCCGCTCGCGCGGTGCGGCCGATGCGGTGGACGTAGCCTTCGGGGTCCATGGGCAGCTCGTAGTTGACCACGTGAGTGATGCCGTCCACGTCGATGCCGCGGGCGGCGATGTCGGTGGCCACGAGCACGCGCGACCGGCCGGCGCGGAAGTCCTCGAGGGCCCGCTGCCGGGCGCCCTGCGACTTGTTGCCGTGGATGGCCTGCGCCTGGACCTCGGACCGGCAGAGCTGGTCGGCGAGGCGGTTGGCGAGGTGCTTGGTGCGCGTGAACACGATGGTGCGCTTCATGGCCGGATTGCGCAGCACCTCACCGAGGAGCGCGCGCTTGTTCTCCCGCTCGACGAAGAGCACGTACTGCTCGATCAGCTCCACGGTCGTGCCGGCCGGCGTGGCGGACACGCTCACCGGGTCCTGCATCACGGACTCGGCGAGGTCGCGCACGCTCTCCGGCATGGTCGCCGAGAAGAGCAGGGTCTGCCGCCGCTGCGGGACGGCGCTGAGGATCTTGCGCACGTCGCGGATGAAGCCCATGTCGAGCATGCGGTCGGCCTCGTCGAGCACGAGGACCTCGACGCCGCCGAGCCGGGCGTGGCCCTGGCCGAGGAGGTCGAGGAGCCGGCCCGGGGTGGCGACGAGGATGTCGACGCCGCGGGCGAGGCCCGCCACCTGCGGCTGGTAGCCGACGCCGCCGAAGATGGCGGTGCAGGTGAGGCGGGTGTGGCGGCCGTAGGTGCCGAAGCTCTCGGCGACCTGCAGCGCGAGCTCGCGCGTGGGCGTGAGCACGAGCACTCGGGCGCCCTTGGGTGGGGTCGGCCGGCGAGGATCCGTGAGCCGCTGCAGGATCGGCAGGGCGAAGGCGGCGGTCTTGCCGGTGCCGGTCTGGGCGCAGCCGAGCACGTCGCGACCGGCGAGGACGGGTGGGATGGCCTGGACTTGGATGGGGGTCGGGTGCTCGTAGGCTTCGCCGGCGAGCGCGCGGCAAATGGGCTCGATGAGCCCTAGCTCGGAAAATGTCGTCACGATGTTCTACTTTCTCTTACGGGAGACACGCTCGGCTTTGCGCCCGCCTGCGCCAGCTCGAACGTTCGAGATGCGGAGGGCTCGGCCGAGGTGGCCGGTGATCCGGAGGGTTGATGGCTGTCCTACTCGAACCCGTCAGCAAGTGCTGCCTGGTCCGTGGCGCACTCTGCAGGGATGCATGAGGCAGGACGGAACCCGTATGGTGATGCTCGGCATCATGCACTGGGGCGGTGCCCAGCGCAACTCCCTGTATCACGAGGCGGCTCGATCAACCGAGCCGATGCCGTCTCAGGTAGTCGAGGACTTCGTTGTACTGGCCGGCCTCGTTGGCGTAGGTGGCGAAGTTGCGCGCGGCCACGAACCACTCGCGCGTGGTCGGTGGCACCCGCGCGAGCGCGGCGAGGAGGGCGTCGGTGGTGAGGGGGTGGATCCCGCCGCCTTCGAGCGCGCGGACGAGGGCGGTCTCGCACGCGAGATCGACCACGTGGACGAGGTCCGCTCCGGAGTAGAGCTCGCTGCGGCGCGCCACCTCGGCCAGATCGATGTCCGCTTGCGGCTTGCCGGCGAGCTTGAGCTTCAGGATCTCGACCCGCGCACGCAGGTCCGGGGGCGGCACGAACAGGACGTCGCCGAAGCGGCCGGGGCGGCGGAAGGCGGCGTCCACGTCCCACGGCGCATTGGTGGCGCCGAGGACGAGCAGGGCCTCCCGGCCGCCGCCCACGGCGCCGTCGAGCTCGGCCAGGAACTGGGTGACCAGGGTGCGATAGCTCTCGTGGCGCAGCGCGGAGCGCCGCCCGCCGAGGGCGTCCACCTCGTCGAAGAACAGCACGGCCGGGGCCTGGGCGCGCGCCCGCTGGAACACCTCGTGGAGCCGCTTCTCCGACTGGCCGAGCCACATGTCGAGCACCTCCTCGATCCCCACGCCGATGAAGGCGCTGCCGGCCTCTCCGGCGGTGGCGCGGGCAATGAAGGTCTTGCCGCACCCGGGGGGACCATAGAGCAGGAGCCCGCCGCCCGGACGCTGGCCGAAGGCGGCGTAGAGCTCGGGCCGCTGCAGGGGGTAGAGGAGCCGCAGCCGGATCTTCTGCTTCACCTCGTCGAGGCCGCCCACGTCGGCGAAGGTGATGCGACCGGGGGTCCGGGGCGGCCCCTCGTGGCCCTCGCGCGCCTCTGGGGAGGCCGGTGGCGCCGCCGGCGGTGCACCCGGGCCGCTCGACACGAGCCGGATGCGCGACCGAGGCTCCCCGAGAGACCGGGTGATGCGGCCCTCGAGCGCGGCGTCCGCCACGGTGGCATCGCGCGCCACCCCGGCCTGGTAGCGCTCTTGCGCCTGGGCATGGTGTCCGAGCTCGCAGAGACAGGCGGCCGCGGCCACGAGCGCCTGCGCGTCGTCGGGCGCTCGTTCGAGCACCACGTCGAGGTGGATCAGGGCCTCCGCGGGGCGCCCCGCGGACCGCAGGGCCTCGGCCAGCTGGCGCCGCAGCGGGAGGTTGTGCGGCAGGGCCTGGACCGCTTCCTCCAGCGCCGCGACGTCTTCGTCACGTCGGTCCATGAGGCGCGCTCCCGCCCGGCTCAGGGCCCTGGCGCTGGGCCAGGGCCAGGATCAGGTGCTCGAGCAACCGGTCGATCTCGGCCTCGTAGGCCGCTCGGCTCGTGGCGCGGGCCAGCCAGGTCTGGTGGGCGCGTTCCCAGCGTCCCCGCGTGGTCACCACGTGGGCGGCGAACTCGCGCCGCATGGGGGTGACCTGTCGCGCCGTCGCCAGCCAGCCGACCCCGAGCGCCATGAGGGGCACGGCGGCCGCGGGACCGAGCGAGCGGAGCAGGGTCGTGACCGCCGCGGCCCCTACACCGGCCCCCACTTGCCCGAGGATGGGGCTCGCTCCGAGCCGTGCGCGGAGGGCCCAGGAGACCGCCTCTCCGCCGAGCGCTTGGCCCAGGGCGAGGAGGCGGAGCGGCGTGCCGGCGCGGCCCGCGGCCACCACCTCGCGCAAGGCTTCGCCAAGGAAACTGTGGAAGTTGGTGTAGATCTCGGCCGGTCGCGAACTCACCACGAGCCCCAGGTTGCGCTGCGCGCGGCGGGCCGATGGGTCGAGCCGCAGGGCAGCGCGGAAGTGGGCGCGGGCCTGCAACCGGTCCCCCGCCTCGAGATCGAGACAGCCGAGGTTGTTCCAGGCCGTGGCGTCCCCCGGTTCGAGCGCGAGGGCCTGGCGATATGCGCGGCGCGCGAGCTCTCGCTTCCCCGCGGCCCGGGCCACGAAGCCCAACGTGACATGATTCCGCGCCTCCTCCGGCCCGAGCGCCGTGGCCTGCTCGGCCAGCGCCAGCGCCTCTTCGTGTCGCCGCCGCTCGACCAGGAGCTCGGCCAGAGCCCGGAGATAGATGGTCTCCTCGGGGAGGAGGCGAAGCGCCATGCGCAAGGCCTCCTCGGCCGGTTCGTGCTGCCCGAGCTGCCGCAGCGCGAAGCCATGAAGATAGAGGATATGGGGCTGCTCCGGGGCCCTGCCGCGCGCCTGGGCCAGGAGCCGCGCCGCCTCTTCGGCGCGCTGCGCGCGCAGGAGACACAGGCAGAGGATCTCCACCCGTTCGGGATCCTCGGGCGCCTCGGCCCAGAACTGCTCGGCCGCGGCCAGCGCGGCCGCGACACGGCCGATCTCCAGCAGGGCATCAATCCGCCGCCTGGCGATCTCTTGCGCCGAAGGTCCCGGTCCATCGTTCGACCAGCCTGTCCCTGTCCCTGTCCACGGCACCAGCTATCATTGTACCTCATGCGCCTGCCGGTCCATCCCGGCCTCCTCCTGCCGCACCGCGGCATCGGGTCCCATCATCTAAGACCCGTGAAGAGGTTTCTGTGATTGATGGGCAGCCATCGTCCTGGGCAGAACCCGTCTTCGGACCAGTTTCCCGTGCGGCGCCAAGAGATAGCAGCCGTCCAGTTTTTCTTGCGGAGGGTGCCTCGACATGCTAGGAAGCACGCACTCGGCAAGATTTTGTCGAGTTAGTGTGTCGTGAGGCACGAGCTGCCCTCTTGCCGGTGGCACCGGTCTCTGCCGAGGAGGCCCGTACCGAGCCAGTACCGAGAGAGGCCACAGACCCATGGACTTCATCTTCGACGACGAAGTGGACGAGAGCGGCGCGGAGATTGACGCATTCTGTCCCAAGTGCAAGGCGGATACAGCGCACGTCGTCGTCCACAAGTACGAGGACGAGATTCGTCGCGTCCAGTGTACGCCCTGCGGGGATGTCCATCCCTACCGCAAGCCGCGCGGCGCCGATGAAGAGGAGGCGCCCGAACCCGTGGTGAAAAAGCGTCCAGCCAAGGCCAAGCCCACCTGGGAACAGGTGATGGCCAAACCGCGGAAAGAGATCAAACCCTACGTCATCTCGCAGGAGTACCGGGATGGAGATCTCATCTCCCATCCCACGTTCGGCGCCGGCTTCGTGTCGGAGTCGATCGGTCCGGACAAGATCGAGATCACGTTCCAGTCGGGTCGCCGCATCCTGGTGCACAACCGGCGGGGCATGTCGCTGCCGGCATCGACCGCGATCACGACCCCACCTGCTGCGGTGCCTGCCGCGAGCCCGAGTGTTCGAGATCAAGGGCAAGGGCAGCGCTCGCGGACTTCCTCGCGTGGCGAGTCCAAGGCCAAGCCCAAGGCCCCGCCCAAGATCAGAGAAGTGCCGCCGCCTCCGGTCGCAGAGGAGGCGGAGGAGGAAGAGGATCTCGAGTTTGAGCCCGAGGAGGAAGAGGCTCCCCCGCGCCGTAGCCGGCCCAAGGCCGCTGAATCCCCGGCCGAAGCCAAGCCGCGGATGAAGGACAGCGCCAAGTCAGCCACCAAGAAACCGGTGGCCTCCTCGGCCAAGCCGAGGACTCCGGCCAAGGGTGAAAAGAAGACCGCGGCCAAGCCACCCGCGGCCAAGCCCAAGACCCAGGCCAAGGCGCGCGCCGCCGCTCCGGTTCGTTCCAAGCCCGCCCGGGCCGGTGCCAAGCCCAAGCCCGCCGCCGGCAAGAAGGTCAAGAAGCGCTAACAATCCCCCGCCCCCGAGATCACTCCTCGGCGGGCCAGTTCATCCAGCTCCTTCCCCGTCTTCCCCAGCAGTTCCCCGAGCACCTGTCGCGTATGTTCTCCCAGCCGTGGCGGCGGGGTTCTCACGCTGCCCGGGGTCTCCGACAGGCGCACCGGCACGCCCGTGACCTGGAGATCTCCGGCCGTGGCATGCTTCAGCCCGACCACCATGTCGCGCGCCTGCACCTGGGGGTGCCCCAGCGCCTCGGCGACCGTGTAGATCGGCCCGCAGGGGATGCCCGCGGCCTCGAGGCGAGCCAGCCACCAGGCGCTCGGCTGCGTGGCCAGGATCTGCTCGACCTCCTGCAGCAGCTCGTTGCGACGCTCGACGCGCCCCGCGTTGGTCGCGAAGCGCGGATCCGACGCCAGATCAGTCCGGCCGAGGACCTCTCCAGCCAGCGCACGCCACATCGCATCGGTGCCGCAGGCCAGATTGAAGTAGCCATCGCGGCTCCGGAACGTGCCGTAGGGCACGATCGAGGGGTGACGGTTCCCCATGCGGACCGGGGTCTCGCCCGTCGCAAAGAAATTCCCCGCGTAATACGTGAGGAGGGAGATCTGCCCGTCGAGCATCGAGACATCGACGTGCTGTCCCCGCCCCGTGCGTTCCCGGGCGTGCAGCGCCACCAGTGTCCCGATCACCCCATACAGCCCCGCCACTAGATCCGCGATCGCCACCCCACAACGGAGCGGCGGCTGCTCCGGCTCTCCCGTCAGCGACGCCAGCCCACTCATCCCTTGCACGACCAGATCATAGCCAGGCCGCGCCACCCACTCCGGCGCCCCCGCGTGACCGAACCCCGACAGCGAAGTGTAGACGAGCCGAGGATTGACCTCCCGCAGCGCCGCATACGACAGCCCCAGCCGCTCCAGCGCCCCCGGGCGAAAGTTCTCGAGCAACACGTCGGCGCGTGCCGCCAGCTCACGCACCAGCGCCTGCCCCTCCGCCTTCTTCAGATCGACCGCGAGCGATTCCTTGTTGCGATTGATGGACAAGAAATAGACCGACTCCCCCCGCAAGAAAGGAGGTCCAAACGCGCGCGTGTCATCGCCCTCCCCCGGCCGCTCGATCTTGATGACCCGCGCCCCGAAGTCCCCGAGCTGCATCGATCCATAGGGCCCCGAGAGCACCCGCGTGAGGTCCAGCACCAGCAGATCATCGAGCGGCAACATCCCCCCTATCTACCATCTCCCCTCGACGCTGTAGATCCCCCCGTCCCAGGGAGCGGTCCCGGTGGGGACGGCAGCAGAGCCATGGCGAAAAATTTGCCCTCGGCGCGCGCCGGGTTTGTAATCCCCCTCATGAGCGAACAGTGCTCGGTCTGCCAGCGAAAATTCACCGTGCAGTACGCCTACCAAGTCGCGGCCACCGCCGCGGGAAAGCGATACTTCTGCCACCTCGACTGCCGCAAACAAGGCCTCGGCAGCGAGGCCTTCCGCACACGCCGGGCGCGCCGCCTGGCCATCCTCAACCAGAAGGGCGGCACCGGTAAGACCACCACCGCCGTGAACCTGGCCGCCGGCATCGCCGACCGCGGCCTGGACGTCCTCCTCATCGACTGCGACGCCCAGGGCAACGTAGGCGCCTCCCTGGGCGTGCGCGGCGACCGGACGCTCTACCACCTCATCGTCGACAACGTCCCCCTCGACCAGGTGGCGGTGCCGGTGCGCGGCCACCTCGACGTCATCACCTCGGACGCCACGTTGGCCTCGGCCGAGGTGTGGCTCGCCCGGCTCGACGAAGGGCGCGACCAGGTGCTGAACGAGCGCCTCGGCGACGCGCGGCGCAAGTACCAGTACGTCGTGCTCGACTGCGGCCCGTCGCTCTCGCTGCTCAACCAGAACGCCCTGCGGGCCGCCGACGAGGTCCTGATCCCGGTGTCCTGCGACTACCTGGCGCTGGTCGGCGTCAACCAGGTGCTGCGCACGCTCAAGGACATCGATCGCCACCTCGGCCACGCGGTGCGCATCACCGGCGTGGTGCCCACGTTCTTCGACTCGCGCATCAAGCTGGCCCACGAGGCCGTGGAGACGCTGCGCAGCCACTTCAAGGACCGGCTCTTCGACCCCATCCGCCGCTCCACCAAGCTGGCCGAGGCGCCGAGCCACCGCAAGACCATCTTCGAGTACGCGCCCGACTCGTACGGGGCCCAGGACTACCGGCGCCTGGTGGACAAGGTGTGCCCCGACACCCTGCCTGCGAGGGCGGCATGAAGCGGGCCCGGCAAGGAGCGTACGCATGAAGCGGACAATGGGCACGGCTCACGAGGAGCCGCCGGTGGCCGCCCCTCCGGAGCGCCGCCTCGACGATCCCATCGACGATCGGCTGCTCGATCACTTCTATCATCCGCCCGAGCCCAAGCCCGAGCCGCGCCCGCGCCCGGCCCCGCTCAAGGCGAATTCCAAGCCCCCGGCGCCGCGGCCGACACACTACAAGATCTGCTGCATCTCGCTCTACACGAGCGACATCGAGCGGCTCGAGGAGATGGTGGCGGAGCTCAAGCGGCGCGGCCACACCAAGGCCAACAAGTCGCAGCTCATCCGCGCGGCCCTCGACCAGATCGATCTGTCGAAGATCCCCAAGAGCTACTGATACAGACCGAGAAGCTGGGGCTCAGGCCCGGCCATACACCGGCAGGGCCGCCCCGCTGATGATGGCCGCGTCCGGGCCGGCGAGGAACAGGATCACGGCCGCGAGCTCGGCTGGGGTCGGCCAGCGGGTGAAGTCCGCGTCGGGCATGGCGCGGCGGTTCGGCGGCGTGTCGATGATGCTCGGCAGGATGGCGTTGACGGTGACGCCGGCGTCGCGCACCTCGGCGGCCAGGTTCTGCGTGAAGGCGACCAGCGCCGCCTTGCTCACCGCGTAGGCCGCCGCGCCCGGCTGGGGCTGGAAGGCGCTGCGCGAGCCCACGGTGACGATCCGCCCTGCCCCCTGCGCGAACATCGGCCGAACGGCCGCGCGGCACAGGAAGAACTGGGTGTCGAGGTTGAGCGCCATCATGCGGCGCCACGTCTCGGTCGGCAGGGAGGCCACGGGATCGCCCATCGTGAAGCCGCCGACCACGCTGACCAGCACGTCGAGCCGTCCGTGGCGGCTCACCACCTCCGCCACCGCCTGCTCCACGGCGGCCTCGTCGCCGAGATCGGCGGCGATGGCGTGCACCTCGGGCGCGCCGCGATAGAGCGTACGGCCGAGCGCCACCACGTGGGCCCCGGCGGCGACGAACGCCACGGTCACGGCGCCGCCGAGATCCCCGGTCGCCCCGGCCACCAGCACCACCTTCCCGGTGAGCCCGCGGGACTCGTGACCTGCGCCCCCGGGGGGAGTCACCGCGGCCCCCGATCCAGCGTCCCGAGGAGCGCATCCCACAGGGGGAAGGTCACGTTGAAGTTCCGATGCACCATGAGCCTCGGGTCGTGATGGCGGGCGTGATGCTGCCGCATCCACCGGATGACGGGGTTCCGTCCGAGCCAGGTCTCGGCCGGCAGGTGATATGCGAGGTGGAGCCACTCGTAGAGGAGGTAGTAGCTGATCGCCACCAGGTAGAACACGCGCCCCGCCTCGGGGCCGGCGAGCAGGCCGCACAGCAGCGCGGGCGGCAATGCCACCAGCGCCGCGCCGAACAGGGCCGGCAGCGGGAACAGCACGAACTTCATCTCGCGATGGCTGCGCACGGCCATGGTCTCGGTCTGAAACCAGACGTGATGGAGGAGCGTGTGCCGCTTGTAGAGGATGCGCAGCCAGCCGGGCCGGTGGAGCGGGCCCCGATGGATCCGCCACTCGAAATAGTTGGCAAAGACAAAGGCGAGGGGCACGGTCAGCCAGGTCCGCCAGGTGAGCGGCCCCGGCGGAAAACCGCGCGCCACCAGGTACAGGAGCGTGCCCCCGAGCAGGTTGAGGAGGGCGAAGTGCACCTCGCCCCGGTACCAGCGCGGCACATGCGCGACCACGTCCTCCCGGCGCAGCGAGGGCGCAGCGGCAGAGACCCCCTTGGCCTGGGCCTTGGCCTGGGCCTGAGATGGGTCGCCGGACAAAACGGACGCAGGGGCGGAGGGTGGCAACATGACTCTACCATCGAGAGTGGGGGTCATGAGCCCGGCCGTCAAGCCTGCCACGCCCGCCGGGGCGCCCTGGAGATCGGCAGGATGCCCTGGCGATCAGGGCAGGTTCAGATGGGCGAACGTACGATCAACTCGGCGGCGCACTCCCGCACCTGCTTCACCAGGATGTCGTTGATCGTGCCACCGACGAGGATGATCTGCTTGAGATCGTCGCACAGGGCGCGGTATTGGTCGTTGCGCGTGGTGAACTCCGTGAGGCTCAGCTTCTTCACCAGGCGACCCTGCCACTTGGTGTACTGACCGACGTCACGTGACCCGAGAGCATGCTCGTAGCGTTCGAGGTACTCTTCGTAGGCCTCGCGGGCCGCGAAGTCCGTCATTGAGGTCACGCTATCGGCCCGACGCCGCAGCGTCAAGCTGGGATGCGGACTCGCTTGTCGCCCGCGCTGCCGGCTGCTTCACGAGCCGCGTCCCCGGCAAGTAGCGTTCGAGGATCGCGCGATAGTCGATCCCTTTGCGAGCCAGCGCCGCCGCGCCCGCCTGGCACACGCCCACGCCGTGCCCTTGCCCCTGGCCGGAGAAGCGGACACGGACAGGGGCTTGCGCGCCGCCCCCGAGCATCGTGATCTCGAAGCGCGCGCTCTTCACCTGGTTCCAGCCCGCCGCGCGCCCGAGCAGGATGCGCAGCCGCTCGCCGCTCAGCACGCGGCCGTCCCCTTCGAGGAGGACCTTGCGCACGTGGCCGCCCGCGCCCCGTTCGAGGACGCGCAGCCCTGTCAGTCGTCTATGCGCGCCCAGGGTCCGCCCCACGGCGCGCTCGATCTCCGCGAGCGCGATCGTGGCCTGCCACGGATAGCCGCCGACGCGCTGGCACGCCGCGCAGGGTACCGAGCGGAGATGGGCGTGCGTCCCCTGCGCGCCCTCCCCTCCCCCGCCTCCTCCCCCTCCTTCGCTGGGCCAGATGTCGTCGGCGTCCGCGGTGGCCCCGCCACAGGCCGCGGTGAAGTACACCTCGGCCACGCTCCCTCCGCTCCCGGTGCCGCTCCCGGCCACGAGGACCTCGTCCGCGGTGGCGCGCACGGCCGCGCGCGCGGCCTCGCTCTCTCCGTCCGCGCCGCGAAAGACCTCGCAGTGGGTGAGATCGCAGAGCTCGAAGCCCTCGCCCGCATGGCGCGAGCCGCGGCGGAGGAGCGTGCGCGCCAGCACAGCCTGGACCTTGAGCATCTCGGGATGTTCGAGTTCGCCCCCCCGCGCCTCCTGCGCCACCGTGCCCGTGAGGTACTCCTCCTCGGACAGCTCATTGACGAGCTGGAGCCTCCCGCCCGCCTCCCGCACTTCGATGGCCCCGCGGAAGCGGCGCACGATGCGCGGTCGCCCCGCGCCATCGAGCACGGTCACCTCGACAAAGGGGGTGCCGGCCAGACGCGCCGACTCCTTGGCCTCGCCGCCCACCTGCAGCGTCCCGCCGATCCGCCGCACATCGAGCACCTCGGCGCCGGCAGCGAGCCGCACGTGGTCGGGCGTGAAGATGCCGAGCACGCCGATGCGCACCGCCAGCCAGACCGCCCCCATCAAGCCCATACGCGCCCAGGACCTCTCAGCGCCGCGCGGGCGGCGCGCTTCGGCCGGGCTCGTGCCCAGGGCCAGGCCCAGGCCCAGACGCAGCCCCAGACCCATGAAAGAACGCTTCCAGCAGGGCCGGCGCCGCGCCCGCCACCTCTCGCCCCGACCGTCCACGTTCGACGATGACCACCACCAGGGTCGGCGCATCGGCCGGCGCATAGCCCGCGAACCACCCGACCCGGCTCGACCCCAGCGCCGCCGTCCCGGTCTTGCCCGCCACCGGGATGGACGAGGCCGCGGCCGCCGCCGTCCCTTGCGTGACCGCCAGCCGCAACCCGTGCCGCAACCGGCCCAGAACCGCGGCATCGGCGAGCGGCGCCCCGTCCTCACGCACCCCGCGCGCCACCTGCCGGAGGAGCCGCGCGAGCTGCAGGGCCGTGATCCGCACGCCATCGCCGTCCGCCACCAGCGCCGCGGGGGCCGTATCCCCCGGCAGCTGCCCGGGACTCACCCCCACGCCCAGGGAGCGCGCCATGGCCGCGAGCCCCGGCGTCCCCACCGCCTCACCGAGGGCGCCGAAGTACACGTTGCAGGAGGCCGCCACCGCCTCCTCCAGCTTCAGCTCCCCGTGCCCGCCCGGGAGAAGCCAGCCGCACTGCACCTTCGTCTTCGGGGGGCCCTGCGTCCCGGCGGGCCGGGGGCAGCGCACCTGCATCGACAGCGCGCCGGGCTGGGTGGCCGCCGCCAGCACATCCACGATCTTGAACGTCGACCCCGGCGGTAACGGCCGCTCCACCTGCCCCCGCTCGGCCAGCACCTGACCGCTCGCCACGTCGAGCACCACCACGGCCAGCGGGCTCGGCTCGAGGTGCGCCACCGCCTCCGCGAGCCGCGTGTCCACGCCGCCCAGGCCGAGGAGCAGCGCCGCCAGCGGCGCGAGCGCCGTCACGTGAACACCATCACGTGAACACCATCACATAGACGTCGTAGAGGGCGTGCGTGTAGACCGCCACGGCCAGCCCGCGCACCTGGAACAGCACCGCGAAGATGAGGCCGCAGAAGAACCGGTACACGAACACCCCGAGCCGCCACGGCTCCCCCCCGATCACATGATGGGCCGCCGAGAACAAGACGGAGGTGAGGAAGAGCGCGAGGAGGATGGCCAGCCAGCGCCGCAGCCCGAGCAGGTGATGGAGCAGCCCCACCGTGCCGGTGAGGAGGATGAGCCGGAAGAGCAGCTCCTCGTGGACCCCCGCGCCGAGGGCCAGGGCCACGCGCGTCACCGTGCTCCGCGGCAGCGCCCCGGCCGCCGCCGCGCTCACCGAGAGCGAGGGGTTGATGCCGATCCAGCCCATCACCTGGACGATGAGCGCCCCCATCGTTACCGCATAGATCGCGCTCTCGATCACCACCGGCACGAACATCTTGAGGGAGAACTGCTGCCGCCGCCGGAGGAGCGACACCACGACCACGAAGGCGAGCAAGAACCCCACGTTGACGAGGAGGTAGAGCTGGGCCGACTGATGGAGCAGCCGCAGGAGGTGCCCGGTGATGAGGTCCGCGCCGTTGACCACCTCGGGCGAGAGCAGGACGCCGATCTGGTAGAACAGGAACAGGGGGAAGATGAGCACCAGGCTGGTCATGAGGTTGACGGGCGTGACCAGCCGCCGCAGCCGGGACCGCGTGCCGGGCTCACTTCTTTTCGAGTTCGTGGATGGCGTCATTCAGCTCACGGTCCATGCAACTGTTGACCCGCTTCACCCACAGGATACGACGGTCGTGGGCGCGGCGCAGGGGCTCGAGGGCGCGGCGGTCGCCGAGCGCCACCAGCGCCGCCACCGCGCGCTTGCGCTCGCGGCAGCTCTTGCCGCTCTCGAGGAGCGCCACCTGCCGCTCGATCTCGTCGCCGAGCACGGGCTCGGGCAGGGCCTCCGGCCCCTCCAGCTTGAGCAGCGCCTCCACGGCGGCGTGGCGCACCTGCGAGTCGCGACAGGTGCGCGCGCAGTCCACCAGCGTGGGCAGCGCCGGCTTGCCGATGCCATCGGCGAGCAGCTCGATGGTGGGATCGGTGAGGCCGCGCGTCTCCATCGAGGAGCGCAGGTTGGCGAGCAGGGTAGCGTCGCCCCGGTAGTTGCCGTCGAGCTCGATGGCCGTGCGGTAGTCGCCGAGCGCCTGGGATCGATTGCCCTCGGCGTAGTGGAGGTTGCCGAGGAGGTAGTGCACGCGCGCCGCCTTCGGGTGCGCCGACAGCTGCTGCTGCAGCACGGCCCGGGCGCCGGCGAGATCGGCGCTGGCCAGGAACTGCGCGGCGCGATCCAGGGTCGACGCCACCTCCGGCGAGACCCGCTCGGCGCGGGGGACGTGGACGCGACGCACGGACGCGCCGAGCAGGACGAGGAGCAGCAGCGCGCCGAGCCCGAGCGCCCCGGCCACGACCGGGCGCGGCGAGGCGAGGCCGAGGCGACCGGCCACCCGCGCGAAGAACGGTCCGAGCCGGCCTCGCTCCAGACGATCGATGAGCGCCGCCGTCGCCTCCCGGATCCGTCGCGCGGTCTGGCGCGCACGCTCGCCCCACCAGCCGCGCACCGGGATCGGGATGTTCACGGTCAGGCTGCGGCTGGCCTGGCGTTCGAGCGCCTCGCGAAACTCGGTCGCGCTGGCGTAGCGCTCGCCGCGCTCCTTGGCCATCGCGCGCTGCACCGCCTGCTCGAGCTCGGGCCAGATGCCGGCTTGCGGAAAGAGCTGGCGCAGGGAGGGCACGGGGCGGGTGAGGTGCATGGACACGAGCGCCACCGCGGAGTCGGACTGAAAGGGCCGCTCGCCGGCCAGCATCTCGTAGAGCATCACGCCGGCGGCGTAGATGTCGGCGCGGACGTCGGCGATCTCCCCCAGGGCCTGCTCGGGCGAGAGGTACTCGGGCGTGCCGAAGACCACGCCGGCGCGGGTGATGACCTCGCCGGCGCTCTCCCCGGCGCCGCCCCCGGTCATGCGCGCGATGCCAAAGTCGAGGAGCTTGACCACCTCCTCGCCCTCGCGCTGGCTGACGAACACGTTGTCCGGCTTGAGGTCGCGGTGGATCACGCCCTGCGCGTGGGCGTGCTCGAGCGCCCGCAGGATCTGCACCACGAGCCGCGCGGCGCGCGCGGGGGCGAGGCGGCCCCGCTCGATGACGGCCGAGAGCGGCTCGCCCTCGAGCAGCTCCATGGCCAGGAAGAGGGTCCCGTCCTCGGTGTGGCCAAAGTCCGTGACGCTGACGATGTTGGGGTGGTTCAGGCGCGAGACGGACTGCGCCTCACGCTCGAAGCGGCGCGCCAGCTCCTCGAGCGCGCCGAGCTCGGGGTGGAGCACTTTCACGGCGAGCTCGCGCTTCATGAGGACGTGCTCGGCGCGGTAGACGACACCCATGCCCCCACGGCCGAGCTGGGCGATGAGACGGTACCGCCCGGCGAGGAGCGAGCCGATGAGCGGATCGGGGACCGAGGCCGCGCCGGAGCGTCCGCAGCGGACACACGCCACGGCTCCGTCGGGGATCGGCGTGTGACAGGCCGCACATTCCACGAGACAGGTGGAGTGTAGAGGTTCCTCACCTCACCGACAAGCGGGCGGCCCCGCACGCTGCTGGGCTGCGCTGGGGGCCCAGCCTGGAAGGTTGAGCGCTTCAACCTGGAGGTTGACCGCTTCAACCTGGAGGTTGACCGCTTCAACCTCTAGGTTGACCGCTTCAACCTCATAGGTTGACCGCTTCAACCTCTAGGTTGACCGCTTCAACCTCTAGGTTGACCGCTTCAACCTCTAGGTTGACCGCTTCAACCTGGAGGTTGACCGCTTCAACCTCTAGGTTGACCCCCTCAACCTCTAGGTTGACCCCCTCAACCTCTAGGTTGACCCCCTCAACCTCTAGGTTGACCCCCTCAACCTCTAGGTTGAGGCCGTCGCGGGAGGATCAATGACGCCGTTTCTTGTGGTGCTTGGATTTGCCGTGCTGG
>DATAGU010000240.1:0-40417 GCA_036263495.1 Polyangia bacterium
GCGGACAGACTGAGCCGGCTTGAGCGCATCCTCGTCTCGCCATCGCGCTGGGTAGATGCGCTCCTGGAGGTGCGCACGCCAGACGACGAGATCGTGCTCCAGGTCGGCGGTGTGTGGGATCGGCATGCCAGGCGGTTCATCGACCGCCCTGCGCAGCCGCACGTCGTGCACCTTCAATGGTCGCAGGTCGACATGGCGCGGGGCATCGCCGAGTACGTGCACGCCCGCCTGGCCGGGGACGATCGCCGGCCGATCATCCTCTTCGGAGGTGGCCGCCGTGGTGGTGGTAAGACCTGGTTGCTGGGTGGGCTCGCGCAGGTAGCCCTGGCGCTGGCGGTCCCGGGTTGCTGGCTCATCGGCGTCAACGTCACGGCCAAGCAGCGTCGCGAGGTGCTCGATGCGATCGGCAAGATCGTGCCCGCCCGGTGGATAGCGGCCAACGTCGATGATTTTCGCGACCCCAGAACTCAGTTCGTCACGGGCTCGACGATCCAGTGGCTGTCCGCCAAGAACCCCGCGGCGCTTCGCCAGGCGGGCCTTCCCATCGAATCCGTCTTCATCAACGAGGCCCAGGACCAGCCGATCACAGTCTACGACAATGCCATCTATGCGATCCGTAACACGGGTGGCGTCGTTCTCATCGCCAGCAATCCGCCGCGCGGGGAATCAGGGGACTGGACCGCGGTGCTCTGGCAGGCCATTCAAGCCCAAGAGATTGACGGTCAGTATCACGATCTCGATGCGTCGAAGAACCTGGCCATCCACCAGCCCTCGCTGCCCAAGATCGCCAAGGCGCTGCGGGCTGTCGATCGGTTGGCTGCCGAGGCAGATGCAGAGGGCTTATGGCGCCTCTCGGGTGATCTGGCGTTCCCTGGGTTCTCGCCGCTTCCGCGCGAGCGTGGTGGCCATGTCGGCGATCCCGTCGATGAATGGGCCGACGTCACACGAGAGCTCACCGCGCAGGCGGTCGATGCAGGTCATGGGTCCGATTTCATCGCCGGTGCCGACTTCCAGCGTCGGCCCGGTCTCTGCGCCCCCATCGCGAAACTCTACCGCGCCCCCGGTGACAAGCTGGTGATGTGGGTTTGTGACTACGTCGCCACCCCGGGCGTCGAAGAGGATCTGAGCCAGGCCTTCATCAGCCGCGGCTACTACCCTGGCCCTGTGGACCTCGAGGGGAAGCCTGCTCCGTCCCTGTTGATCGTGGGAGACGCGACGGGATTACGACAGAACGCAGAGCACAAGAGGTCTCAACCTTATAGTTTCACCCGGCTCATGGCTGACGGCTGGACCGTGCTACCGCCGATGTGGCACTTCCGGACGTATACTGGTATGAACCCCCTGGTCGTCGACAGCCGCGCGCAGATGCACCACCTGTTGACCCAGGGGCAGATCTTGATTTCCCCGCGCTGCATCGAGCCCCAGCCTGGTTTTCCCTCCCTCATCGAGTCCTTCAGGCGCGCGAAGATCCGCACCGGAGGCGGCTTGGACCCAAGAGGTCATTTCCAGCACGGTCCGGACGGGGTCCGGTATCTGGCATGGCGCTTCCTGCCGCGACCCAAGCCGCCAGAGGTGAAGTCTAACTTTGCTGAAGTACTCGATATAGTTCATGGAATCAGACTCTTGACGAATGGGTAAGCCATAATTGTCGCCTGCCCTCGATGATCCAGAGCTGCCACCTCGATGCCCACTCCACGACGAGTGCATCCGATGGCTCGGGGGGCGGCACGGTAGCGCCTCCAGCTCGCTCGCAGCATGACCATCCGCCGGCGCGTGCTGCACCTCCCGGATGAGGCGTTCGATTTCGCCGTCCTCGAAGCCTGTCTCCGCGAGGAGCCGCTCGTCGAGCGTGCGCAGCTCCGCGAAGACGCTGCCCAGGAGCTGCTCGTCCCATTCGGCAGCCTCGACGAGCTTGTTGTCGGCGATGGCATAGGCGTTGGCCTCGGCCTCGTCGACGAACTCGTGGAAGCGCACCGGCACGAGCCCGGGCCCCGGCGCATCGCGGGGCACGAAGCCGGGTTCCTTTTGGAGGATCGCCTCATACGCCGCTATGCGCGTGTGGCCGGCGACGAGACGCCCTTGGGATTCCCAGACGACCACGGGCGCGACGAAGCCGTATTTGCGGATCGAGCGGGCGACGCGCGGCACCGCGTGGTCGTTCTTGCGCGGGTTCTTGGCCCACTTGCGCAGCGTTGAGATGGGCGACCAGTAGGCGGCTGGCAGCTGGGTGTTGGGTACCATCGGGCAGGGACCTCTCGATACTCACTTGCTAACAGCTCAAGCACCTCCTGGCAATAGTGCAATAGAGTGCAAATGCGGCAACTACGGCGGATGCGATAAATGCGGTCAAATGCGGCGGATGGGTGCAGATGCGGCGGATGGGTGCAGATGCGGCGGATGGGTGCAGATGCGGCGAGTGCGGCGGTTGCCGCGGATGGCGCAAATGCGGCGGGTGAGGCGGATGCAGAGATGGTCGGGGCGGGATGCCGCGCTGCGGCATCTACGTGGCCGGACCGCCCTTTTTTACTGCGTCCAAAAATTCGCTTTTTTTCTTCGATCACCGACGGCAGAGCGGCATCGGCCCTACTTGCGAGAAAAGTGAGTCCAAAAATTCAAATGGACCCCATAGGGGCCCGTGCCGGGGGCTGACACCGCGGCACTATGTGGCGGGCGCCCCTTTTTTCGTGTGGGAAAAGAATCGCTTTTTGTCTTCGCTCACCGACGGCAGAGCGGCACTGCCGCCCTTGGCAGAAAAGCGCGTCCAACAATTCAATGGTGGCATGGCGTCCCAATCGTCGGCGCCCCATGCGGCGGACACGTCGTCGGGCGCCGGCTACTGGCCCGGTCGGACATTTGGGACGGTGGAATCGATCCAGCGCTCAAACGTCCCCCTCTGTGCCTGTTCCACTGGGGTCATTCGTATTCCAGGGCGTGATCGAATCGCTCGGGCAGAAGTACACCATGTTCCTGCCCAACGGGATGCGGGTGCGGTGTGAAGTGTCCTTGACGATGAAGTCGGCCTTGATGGCCTGGCCGGATCCCGAGTTGAAGGAACCGACGGAGAACGACATCAAACAGCGCCAGAGGCGTGCGATGGACGAGGACATGCACTACTGGCGGCATCGTGGGTGAGCACCGGGGTGTGACGCGCGGTCACTTGTTGTAGGTGATGTCGCTGGCGACGATGGTGACGCGGATGTCGCCGGTGGTGTAGGGGGCGAACCGCTGGAAGTAGCGGGCGCTCATGATGGTTGGGGGGGTCAGCCGGAGGTCCAGCGACGGACCATGTCGCCGTCCGCAACGGGCGGTCTACGCGGCCATTCGAGCGTCACCTCGGCGTTCTCGTCCGGGGCGATCGTGAGCCACATGCGGTTCACCTTGCAGCCGGGGTTCTCGCGCGCGATCACATCCAGCAGCAGCTGCCCGCACTCCTGCGCCAGCCGCTCGCACGACAGGTCGGTCAGCACACCGCGCGCGAAGAATTCGCCGATGCGTTGATGGTCGAACAGGAACCCTCGCTGGTCGAGCGACGCCCCCTCGCACTCGACGCGGATCGTGTAGCGGAAGATCCCGCCGCGCAGGCCGCAGTGGTTCGGGCCGACCACGTCAGTTCTGAACTCGCCGCGACGGGTGATCGTGAGCGTGGAATCTGTGAGGGCCATGAGGGCGTCCATGCCTCCGATCTTCGCAGACAGTGGATTATCGGTGATCGCACGCAGAGCCGTCCCGAAAAATCGAGCCCGAGGGCGGCCGTGCCTGCACGGCGCTCGGTCTTTCCGCAGTGCCGGTCATTCCAGTGCGTTGCCCTCGAAGACAAAGCGCACCTTGCGGCGTAGCCAGGGGATCCAGCCCGGGTCCTTGTCGAGGCCGGCCAGCCGAAGCGCGAGGTCGGTGCGCGCAATAGGGAGTACGATGGTCATCGATTCGCGGCCGAGGATCGCCCGCGCAGGGTGCGCAAAATGTGACGCCACGAGGTCGGCGGCGGTCCCCGGGGCGAGCGCGGCGCGTGCGGAGAAGAGGAGGCACGGCGCGCCGATGACCTGCGCGAGCAGCGCCGTGGTCGGCGCGTCATCGGTATAAGGGATGAAGGGGCGCGGCGCATGAGCGCGCGTGGCCCGGATCCGGGCGCGGCGATCGAGCTGGGCGAGGGCGGCTGGAGCGCATGGGGGTGGCGCGCTGTCAGGCCACCCGGCATCGAGGGCGGCGATGCCGGCTTCGAGTTGCTCGCGTGTGGCGGCCGGCCAGGCGAAGACCACGAACGGGCTGCCCGCCGGGGTGGCGATGAGCAGGCGGCCGGTATGATCGTCGACGAGCGAGAGGTGCAGCTCCGGCAGAGCTGCCAGCGCGCGGCGGGGGAGCGCCTGGGCAAGCGCGGCCAGCGTCGTCCGCGCCACCTCCTCCTGCTGTGCCAATGCTACAGCGAGCGTGCCCTCCGGCTCCACACCTCCGAACAGCGCAGGGGCAGGATCGGCGGCGCTGTCGCCGCCGAGGAGCGCCGCAACGGCGCGCGCCAGCACCGCGCCTTCGGCGAGGCAGGCCACCCAGAGCGCCTCGGCGATCCCGAGCTCCAGGATCTTGGAGAGGAGATAGAAGACGCCGCCGAAGCGCGTCACCAGGACAGGGCCGAGCGCCTCACCGGGGCCAGGCACAAGGACGAGTGCCGGCTCAGCCGCCACAGCAGGCGCCACGCCGTCGGATCGTGATTCGCCTCTGTCAGCGGCCAGGGCGGTGAGCGCCGGCAAGGACGCGAGGCCAAGCGTTACCGCGGCCGCGGTAACGGCGGCGCCGCGGCGCGACGCCGGCGCGGTCCCGCCCAGGAGAGAGACCGCGCGCACCATCAGCGCCAAGTGGCGCGCGGCGAGGCCGAGCCGGCGCGGCAGGGCGCTCCCGAACGACACAAGCCGCTCTACGACCTGCCGATCCTCGCTGATGCCCGCCGCGGCCGCCGTCGGTTCGGACGGTGCCTCGGAGGCTCCCGTGGATGCTGCAGATCCGACCCTCCCCCCACCGGGCGAGCCCACCACCGCGGCCCTGCCGGATACGGCCCCGAGCGTCGCCGCGAGGTGCGCCAGCCGCTCCTCCGGCAGCGCCGCCAACACCTCGACGAGAACGCCCGCCCCTTCGAGCCGCATCAGCACCGCCTCGGACAGCCGGCTCCGACCCGGACGCGCCAGCGCGAGCACGGGATCGCCCTCTTCTTCGAGCGAGGCATAACAGGAGGCGGTCTCGCCGCGCGCGCGCGCGAGGAGGTGCGCGGCGCGCCACGTCGCCTCGTCATCGAAGACGACCACGTCGCCCTCGCCGGCGACCAGGGAATTCCCGGCGGGGAGCCGGGTGTCGATCTGATCCGCCAGCTCGCGCGCCAGCCGGTCGGTGAGCCCCGGGGCCCCGGGCTCGGCCAACGCCTCCTCTTCGACGACCCAGCTCAGGGGCAGCCGCCCAATGAAGATCAGACGGCCAGGCGCACGTGCTTCGAGCAACTCCACCGCACGCTCGAGCACTCGACGTGCAAAGCGCTCCGCTTGCTCCCGCAGCACCTGCTCGTCGCCTTCGGCGCGCACGCGCAGGTGCAGCTCGCCGATCCGGCTCTCATCCATCCTTCGACGTTACCATGTGCCATCCCTCTCCGACGCTTCACCCGGGGTTGGGGCTGTGCCGGCTGGCTGCGCGGCCTTCGGTCACCTGTTGATCGGCAGGACGGTGCGGGCAGCTTGAGGGCTGAACAAGCTGATACCACCACTGAGGCGATACTGCTTCAGCATGTCCGGCTGCGTCTCCCTGGACACGCCGGCGATGAGGTCCGCGAGCAGCCGGCCGAGCAGCTTCTCGAACTTTGTCGCGGACGTCGCCCTCTCTACCTGGTAGCCCCGCACTTCGAGCTGCTCGATCGCCTCCTGCTCGTCGCCCAAGGCGAGGAACCCCTGCCCGAGCGGGACGAGGAGATCGACCCGGGGGAGCGCGTCGGCGACGTGCGGCACCGGTAGCGCCGAGATACAACAGACGAGCGAGAAGAGGCGTGACGCGGTGAGATCGGGCGGAGCCACCCCGAATTGCTGGCCCCAGTAAGCGATCAGCGGGTAATGCATCGCCCAGCGACGGCCACCCCAGGGATCGACGCTCTGGATGATCCCTGCCGATACCGTCGCGCAGCCGATCACCACGCCGTGCGGTTCGCCCGCGCAGGTCGGCCCAGGGTAGATGAGGCTCTGGCACCAGGCCGACATGAGATCGCGCAGCGCCGTGGAGAGCTCGGCGCGCTTCGTATCGTCCTGGGCACCGAAGAGCACGTCGGCCGCGCCGCGGTAGATGAGCGACGCCACCTGCCGCCGCGTGGTGAAGATCTCGTTGGGCGTGCCGGCCTGGTGGCGCGCCAACTCCTGGCTCAGCCAGCCGTAGAGCGCGGCCAGCACGAGCGCCTTGGGATCGCCAGCGCTGCCAGGCTTACGCGGGTCCTCGTCGAGCCAGGGCGGCATCACCGGGAATCGTGGCGGGCAGGCCTCCGCCGCCTCCCGCCGTTCTTGAGGCGGCAGCCGCTCCACCTCCACCACCCGCTCGGCGGCGAGGTCCGACGCCTCGGCGGTGATCCTGCCCACGCTCGATATGAAGCGACGCGATCGTGTCGGCGGGCAGCAGGGTTCGTCCTTGCACGGCATCGGCCCGACGCCCGTCGGTGCGAGCGACACCTCCCCAGAGCCCCACTTCACCTGGAGCGGTGTCCACGCATCACCTATCTTCACCTTGTGCTCTTCCTCGAATCTCCCTATCCACGGGAGTCTCGATGGATGCTGCCTCAGGTCACTGGTGGTCTTGATGGTGGCCTTGCCGGTGCGGACCTCGTCGTCGGCAGCGGCGAACAGGGTTTGCGCTTGCCAAGCCTCGAAGCTGTAACTCTCATCGAATCGAGGGGCGGGCAGCTTCCACTCGAGGTGCTGGGTGAACGGCGCCCGCGCGGTGGCGAGCTTCTCACCGTTGTGGTCGGTCACGCTGCCGCCGACCAGCACCCAGATCGACTCCGGCACGATCACCAGCATCGGCTCGAACGTGAAGGTGCCGCTGTCGTTCTTCACCGTCTGCGGGACCCCGGTGATGAGCCCATCCGCCTCCCGCTCCGGCACACGGTCGGCATATGCCTGCCCCTTCGTGGCTGCGGAAGAGTCTCTGGGCGTGAACGTATAGTTGACCACGAGCAGCAGCTGGAAGGGCACGTTGAGCTGGCCCGCACGCGAGGCGTCCGGCTTCGCGATCGCCGCCGCCGCATTGAGGAAGCCGGTGATCGGGTTTGACGGATCGAAGTCGCGCGGTGGGACGAGGCGCAGCCGCACCGACTCGCGCACCCGCGACATCTCGCACCGGGTGACGTCGTTCGTGCACGCGTCGCCATGTACTGGGCGCGGCTCCTCGGGGCACTCGACGTACTCGAGCAAAAGGTGCATGCGGTGCCGCCCGGGCCGCGCGAGCGTGGCCGACGCGGCGGGATCGAGGATGAGCTGTCCCGGATCCACGCGGTAGAGCGCCGACAGAGTGAGGTCGTTGCCGCAGCAATCGACCGCGTAGCCGGGGTAGACACAGATCGACTCGCCCGCCCTCGCGACGTTCAGGCCCCACACCACGCCCTGTCCGTCGGCGCGATTGTACAGCCGGTTCTTCAGGCGGAAGTAGCGCTGTTCGGTCTCGAGGTCCTCGCGGGTGATGAACATCCCGTTGAAGAAACGAGTGCGCTTGCAGCCGCCGGGCGCCACGGGCACCGTGAGCGTCGACACCGCACCAGGCGGGAGCGCGGTCGGCACGCCCGGCGGACACGGCTCGCACCCGGCTGGAAAGAACTGGCCGAGATCCTGGATGTTGGCGGCGGCGAAGTCGCAGGGGAGATCGGCGGAGGTCATCACCGGACCGGCCGCCACGTCGGGCGCCGCCGGCGTGATCACCACGCGGATGCCCGCGAGTTCACGATGGCGTCCAAGGAGGTTCGCTCCGAGCAGGCCCAAGACGTTGGCGGCGGACACCGAGACCGTGTTCATCCGATAGAGCCAGCGCTGCCCGGGAGGGATGTCGAGCACGTAGCTGTAGACGAGGTGCGCGACGATCTTCGACGGCGACATGCTGACCGATGTGACGGCGTTCAGCGGGAGACCGGTCGCCGGTGTGGAGCTGCTGTTCGCGGTCGAGCCGCCGTTGCCGAGCAGCGTCAGGACGCCTGGTGAGCCGGTGCCCGCGCCACCGGCGAGCGACGTCATGCCCGACGGGACGTCGAGCCCCTCGGACAAGGCTGCGCTCCCGATGGTCCCGTTCTCGGTATAGAAGGACACGTTGATGCGCAGCGGCCCGAACAGCCCAATGGTGTCGTTCTGCCAGCGCAGGATGAACTGATTCGGCCCATAGCGATCTTCACGGGACAGCCCGTCGAGGGTCTTTAGTTCGTCCTTCCAGGTGCCAAGGCTGGTCCTGGGATCGAGGTACTGGGTCAGATCGATCGCCATAGTCGTCCTTCCGTCTAGGTGACGTTCTTGAGCGTCAGGGTTCCGCCGCTGTTGTCGAGGAGGAACTGGCGCGCCCAGCGCATCGGGCGCAGCGGGCGGGACTTCATATCGACCAGGGGGGCGTCCCACGGTGATTCGAAGCTGAGGCGGTAGAGCGCCGAGGTCCCTGCCCCCTGGCCGCTGTTGAAGTGGATTTGGAACCCGCCCGCGGCGACGACATATTTTGTCGAGTCGGGGCCGACCGCGCTCCATTTCATCGGCGTGGCCGTCCGATCCAGCTTCTGGAGCTTGAAGTAGGGGGCCGCATCGAAGTCGGCGTTCCCCATCAGACCGGCGCCACCCGGCGCGAGGTCGACTCGGAGCCGCAGCGTCCCCTTGGTCACGGCGTCTGCGCCACCATCAGCCTGGAAGCCAAGACCGCCGAGATGCGGGCCGTCACCGATCATCCCGGCCTCGCCCGCGGCCCCGAGGAGCGTGAACGCGATCTGCTGCAGGAACGCCGTGTCGAGCAGCGACGCACGATCGCTCACGTCGACGCTCAGGATGTCGGTGATCGTGGCGGTCGGCGTCGTGGCATTCGGATTTCCGGTGACCGCCACGTCGAGGCGGGCCAGGCACAGCCACGGATCACTCGGCGGCTCCGGGCAATCGGAGGCCACGAGCGTCGCGCCGAGCCTGCGGAAGAAGCCGTCGAGCGGCATGTCATGCTGCTGCTCGGGTAACAGCGGCTTGCCCCCCGGATCGGGGAACAGCGGCGCGACACACTTCGTGACCTCGGCCTTCGTCAGGATCGCCAGCTCGAAGCCCTCGCGCACGCGGCCGAACTCGCAGCCTCCCTCGTCGCAGCCGCAGGGATCGCGCGGGGCCGGCGAGGGGTCGCTCGGGCACTCGCGGTAGCGCAGCGCGACGTAGAGCGGGTGCTCATGGAGCTGATCGCCCGCGCCCCACTTGCCGAGCACCGCCGCGACGTCGGGCCGGGCGCGGTTCTTCGCGAACCACGCCGCGAGATCGATGCATTGATCCCAACCCACCACGATCTCGCGCCCGCACGCGTCGATCGCGGCGCCGCGGTGCACCCGCAGCATCGTGGTGGAGGCGCCCCCACCGACCGCGGCGAACCGCTCCACGCGGAGCCCGCACAGGACGCCCGTGCCGTGCGCTCGCTGGTTGTGGAAGCGCTGCTTGGACGCGTGGTAGAGCTGCTCGTCGAAGAGGTCCACTGCTCCGAGGCGCTGCCCGAAGAAATACCGCAGCCTCACGAACTCCGATGGCACCGACCAGCAGGCCGCATCGTCGGATGCATAGCTGCCGTTGTGAATCGCGCTCATCCTTCACTCCTTCGTTCAGGGCGCTCCAGGAAGCAAGCTCTGTCGTGGCCCGTGTGATAGCTACAGGCTCCCGAGCGGCCCCCGCAGGTCGCTTGGGCGGCGCGGGCCAAGCACGCTATTTCTGCCGAGCACCCCCGTCCTCGCTGGCTCCGGCTTCGGGGCGCCAGGCTCATCACATCCTCCGATTTGCGTGCCCTGCGCCTCCCGGGCGCCGAGCACGAAGTCCATCCCCACGCAGCTCTGGATCCCGACCCGCGCGTCGGGCTCCACGGTGACAATCCGGTGCACCGTGTGCGCGGGCTTGTTCACGGTGACGATGCGGTCGACCACCGGCAGCAGCGTCTCGCGGTCGCAGCGGTCATTCATGTAGACGACCACCGTGAAGCGATGCGCGTACGCGGCGAGCAGCTCGCTCTCGGGAGGCAATACCGGCAGCGGCACCAGCAGCCCGAACGTGCAGCCCACGATGCTCCCCGGTCGCCCGAGGAACGTCGGCTGCGCCGGGCGATGGAGGAAGCTCTCGTCGATGCGCACCTCGGCGCCGGTGTAGATCTCGAGGTAACGGCGCAGCCCCGCGACCGTGCCCCGGGTGCGGTACAGCTCCATCGCCGCCGAGACCAGCGCGCGCCGCTTGGCCAGGTCCCAGGACGGATCGAAGCTCAGATCGAGCAGGCAGGCCAGCCAGTCGATCACCTCCCGCGGCGCGGCATCCGGGTTGAGCTCGCGCGAGAACTCATCGCGTCGATCCTCCACGCCGGTCAACACCTTCTCGAACAGCGCCAGGTAGTGCTCGAGGAACAGGGCGCTCTCCGGATCGCGCCGGAACACGCGGGGGAGGAGATCGAGCCAGCTCACCCGGGGGTAGAGGATGCGGAGCGCGCGCAGGCTCGGCGTGGCGAGCCCCGCGGAGGTGAACGTGACGCGCGCCCACAGGTACCGGCCGGGCGGCGATTGCACGAGCTGATCCGGCACGTCCTCCAGGAAGGGCCGGATCGTCCCGTCCTCGGCGCGCGGCGCCCGCCAGTCGGCCGTCACCGGATCGAACGCGCTGGCGTCGTCGGCCGTGAAGGTCTCGATGGTGAGCGCCGTCCCCTCCGGGAGATCGGCGTCCACCTCCAGGCGGTGCCAGGTCGTGCCGGGCTGACCGCCGTCGAGCGCGCGGCTGACCACGAAGCCGCAGGGCTCGAACTTGCGGCCGAGGCGCAGGCGCAGGAGCCGCAGCGCCCGGTGCACCTGCGCGAGGCGCTGGCCGGCCTCGTTCGGGATCTTCGGATCGCAGCCGCAATCGGTGCGCGTGGCGGGCGGGCAGACGCCTGCGAGGAACCGTGGCATGCGCCGCCCGTAGGCGCGCTCGAGCGCGTCGAGCGCGACCTCGTCGGCGTCGCGTGCCGCGGCCGAGGCCAGCTCCACGTCACCCAGCGGGCGGCCCTCGGGATCGAAGTGCAGCAGGTAAGGGAAACTCTCGTCAGCCACCAGGAGGGTCCCATCGTCTTCGATCATCACCGCGATCGGGCGCGGCAGCGCCGGGAGCCCGTTGGCGTTGCGCGGTACGAACTGCGCGATCCACGCGAAGCGGGCACTGTAGATCGCGATCCGTCCCGGCTGCTCGGCGCCCGTGCCGTCGGCGCCGCCGCGATCGGCGACGTACACGCGCCCCGACGGCGCCACCGCCACGTCGACCGGCTCCGCCATCGCCGCGCCGTTGAGCACCGCGCGCACCGCGACCGCGTCCGGCGCTCCTTCGAGGTGGAGGACCACCACGCGGCGCGCCGCCGGGTCCGCGACGTAGAGGTCGCCGCGGCGGTCGAGCGCCAGCCCCCGCGGATCGGCGAGGACCCGCGGCTCGCACACGAGGTCGACCTCGCTCCCGTCGCAGCGGCGCCATAGCAGGCGCCCCGTCCCGGCCTCCGTGCGATAGAAATCGCCCTCGGTGTCGACCGCCAGCCCCGAGAGGGGCTCTATCCGCTCGCCTGGTCCGAGCGCCTCGGGCAGCAGCTCCACCACGTTCCGGCGCTCGTCATAGAAGAGGTTCGGCGGGCCGGGGGGGCACGGCTCACCGTCGAGCGCGGCGCGCAGCGGGAAGTCCTCCTTGTAGCGGAGGACGTACCAGGTGGCGTTGTTGGCGTCGCGGGACGGCACGCTCACTCCGTACTCAGGGCGATCGAGGCCGCGTCGAAGCTCGCGGTCTCCTCCGCCCCCAGATCGACGTGGTCATACTCGCCCGCGCGCTCCGGACAGAGCGTCAGCAGGCCCGTGCGCGGCGAGGCGTTGCTCTTCGTCCGCGCGAACCGCGCCGTCAGCGAATCGACGCGCTCCACGCCCTCGGTGCGGAACACCAGCGCGATCAGATCGGCGATGTGCACCTGCCCACCGAAGGGATAGCCCTTGCCCTCGTCACCGCCGCGGAGCACGTGGAGGTACGTCGCCAGCCTGGCCTCTACGAGATCCTGCAGCTGGCTGCGCGTGTACCCCGCCTGCGCCTTCACCTTGATCGTGAACTGGCACAGCCGGCAGTACTGCGGCGGCACCACGTGCACCTCGGTCGTGACCAAGCGTACCTTGTTGAGCTGCTCGCACACCGCACGCAAGAAGCTCGGCGTCGGCACCGGCTCCGGCCCCTCCTCGTCGGGCACCACGACCACGCTCACCGCCCCGGGCGCCTCCAGGTTGTCATCGAGGCCCGCCGGCCCCACCGGGAGCGGCGGACCACACTCCGGCTGGGCGGACGTCTCCTGCACGTAGACACCGGGCGCCAGTGAGGCCCGCCGCCGGAGCTCACCCCCCAACGCGAATGACGATGGGGACCCCGGCGCGTAGGGCTGGCGCACCGCGAGCGCCTGCATCATCGCCTGCTGCTGTAAGAGCCGTGCCCTCTGGCTGTGCAGGAGCGGCGAAGAGAGGGGCCGCCGCAGCGGCACCACCTGCACCCGCGCCACCCGTACGGTGGGCGTCTGCAGCGCCAGCCACTCGAAGTCCGACGCGGTGACGGCGCGGGTCCGCGTCGACAACTCCTTGCGCGCGCGCACCTTCGCGTCGTCGAGCCTCTCGGCGTCGGCGCCGCCGGTGGCGGCGACGAAGTTGGTGACGCCCATCAGCCCCGTCGCCTGGATCGCCAGCACCGTCACCGTCCCCGGCGCCACCTCGCCGCTCTTGCCGCCGCCCCAGCGGTATCGGATCGCCACCACCTGGCCACCGCCCGGCACGAGCGGCGGGATACGCCCCCGCTTGCCATCGCCGAAGGTGATGATCCCCGCCTCCGCGTCGAGCGCGTACACCCGGTCGAACGGCGTCGCGCCGTCGAGACTGTCCACCTCCGTCCAGGTGATGAGCAAGGCGTTCGGATCGGCGCTCTCCTGGATCGCCAGCTCCAGCGAACCGGCGAGGATGTTGGTGTTGGCCAGCGTGTAGGTCTGGCCGGGCCGCCCGTCGCTCGCGCCGAGCAGCTCGTTCTCGACGGAGGAAGCGTTGGTCGCGCCCACCGCGTTGAAGCACAGCATGCGCAGCTTCGAGGGCGGCGGCGGCGAGAGCGGCCCGATCCGCAGCCACCCCTTGATCTTGCGGAACTTCGGATCGAGCGGGTGCGGTACCTGCTTCGCCATCTGGGCGCTCTGCTGCGCCGCCGTCACCGCGCTGGTGAGCGCGTTCTGGAGCTTCGCGAGATCGACCGTAGGCGTCGTCCCGGCCTCCGCCTTCGGGATGCTGTTCTTGATCGCCGTTCCCAGCTCGGCGCACGCGCTCTCGGGCGACGGCGTGATCTTCGACCGCAGGTCCTTGAACTCGGTCGTGATCTCGCCGAGTGAGAACGGCACCGTGAAGCGGATCGTCCCCGATCGCGTGAGCGGCTTGCCGCTCTCCTTCGAGGTGGTGTCGAAGATCCGCCACGGCACGTTGACCATGCCTCCCTGATCGACGTCGTAATAGGCCAGCCAATCCACCGGCGGCGGCGCCGCCTCACCGGCCGCGAGCGGCGTCGCGCACAGCTCCTCCCTGGTCTCGTCGGGCCGCTCGTCATCGTCGAGCTGCACCGTGAGCGTCACCTGCGTGCCCAGGAAGCCCGCGTCACGCGTCGGGTTGAAGTTGAGCCCGATCCACAGATACGGATGCTCGACCCGCGACACCGAGGGCGGGAAGGCCGCGATCGGCGCGACCGGGAAGTCCTTGAGCATCGGCTTCTGCCCGTCCCACGCGACCGTCAGCCAGGCGTTGTCACTCGAGGGGTTCTTCGCGGGGGTGTTGGTGTCGTCCACCGGGTCGGTCCCCCCGGCGCGGTTGCGGGCCAGGTCCCAGAGGAACGGGTTCTTCGTGGTGATCAACACCGCCGGCTCACACGGCACGATGTCGAGAGCGGTCTCGGTCTCGAAGGCCGGGGGCGGGCTGCCCTTCTTGGCCGTGGCCCGGCTCCGCGCGTCGATGGTCGTCCCGTGTGACGCCGCCGGGTTGGAGAGGAAGAAGGCGAGCCGCGTGGTGGCCGCGTGCGCCGGCTTCAACCGGATCCCCAGCAGCTTGAGCAGCTCGACGTGGTTCTTCTCGGGGATCCGATTGAGCCGGTACCCGACCATCTCGGTCAGGTACGCGAACAATTGAATCATCGAGATCCCGGGGTCGCTGTCGTTGTAATCGGTCCATTCCGGCGCGTACACCGGGATGCGCCGCTTCAGTTCTTCCACGATCCGGTTGAAGCTCAGATCATCGAGGAGCGGGGACTGGATCGGCATGCGCTACACCCCTCCTTCGAGGAGGAAGAACGGAAACACGCGGTTGTAAAAGGAGTTCGTGGCGCGCACCACGTAGTCCACGTTGATGAGCAGGAGGTTCGGCTCGTCGGCGCGGGTGGTCACCTCCACCCGCTCCAGCCGGATGCGGGGCTCCCAGTCGATCAGCGCTCGCCGGACCGCCGCTTCGATGGCCCTGTGGGTGGCAGGGCTGTTGGGCTCGAACACGAAGTCGCGCAGCCCGCCACCGAACTGCGGCAGCATCACGCGCTCGTTGCGCGAGGTCAGAAGGATGATCTGGATCGCCTGCTCGATGTCCTCCTCGTAGCGGGCGTACTGCAGGCGTCCGCCCACCGGCTTGACCGGGAACGCCCACCCCACTCCGAGGAACGCCTTGGAAGACGAGTTCGCCATGGGCAGCCTCCTACGGGCTCACCGGCCCTGTAACGCCCAGCCCCGAGGTGACGCCCGTGTGGATGTGCGCTCCGAAAGGCTTGCCTTCGATCGACACCAGGCTCGCGGACTGGTTACCCGTGGTGGTGAGCGAGATGGAGGTGGCCTGCAGCGAGATCACCCCCTGGCTCTGCAGCGAGATCGCGATGGGAGAATTGATCGCCAGCGTGCCCGCCGCCGAGCTGCTCACCGAGAGCCCGCTGCCGCCCCCTGTCTCGATCTTGATGTTGAGCGGCGCCCTGATGGTCAGCGTCTGCGTGGCGTCGTCCAGCTCCAGCTCGATGCCGCCCGCGGTCTTGAGCGTGATCTTGCCGGGGGGCGTGTCGTCGAGCTTCAGCTCGTGGCCGCCCTGGGACTTGATCTGGACGCTCTCGCTCCCCGGGCTGTCATCGAGCGTCACCTCGTGACCGCTGCGGGAGACCAGGGTGCGGACGTTGTTGTCGGACGACGGCTTCGCCTGGTCCGGCGGCGGAGATTCATTGTTGAACAGGGAGCCGAGGATGATGGGCATGTTCGGCTCGCCCCGCTCGAACCCCACCACCACCTCGTCGCCCACGTCGGGGAAGGCGTAGAGGCCGCGCTTGTTCCCGGCGGTCGGCATCATCACGCGCGCCGGCGCCGAGGGCGCGTCGTCCACCGAGGAGAGGAAGCGCAGCTCGTAGGTGCCGTCGTCCATGACCCCGGTGACGACGGCCGTGGTCAAGCCGAAGTTCCGCTGCTGCCGGTTCTGCTGCGTCTCACCCTGGAAGACGCGATCCACGAAGTCCATCAGTCACCTCTCCCGCGCTCGGCTCGTCACCTGGGAATGAATCCGAAGCCGCTCGGGTCCGGATAGGGCATCCCCGGGCGGCGGCAATAGAGCTTGGTGCGGAACCCGTGCTTCTCTCCCGACCCTCTCTCCCGCCCATACTCCTCGGGGCTCCCGCTCTCCCTCTCGGTCTCGTAGGTGTAGGTGTGGATGGCCTTCTCCACGTAATAGAAGCCATCGAAGGGCGCCCGCATCCCGCGGATCTCGATGTACTGGCCCGCGCGCGCGCGCGGCAGCCCGATGGTGATCACCTCCACCTGGAGGAACTGCCGTGCCTTCCGGCGGAACGCCGCCTCGGCCTCGATCTGCGCGAACGTGGCGGGGACCTGGCCGGTCGCCTCCTGTGAATCGGGGTTCGGCTCGCCCCGGTTGCGCAAATACCAGCACGGCCCCGACAGGAGCCTCTCCTTGTCCTCGTCGTTCGCGCCCGGCGCCGACGGGGCGGTCCGCTGCGGCAATTCGTTCCGGAGCAGCATGTCCGCCTCCTCGCACGTGTCGTTCGCGGGCACCTTGGCGAACTGCGGCGCGGGGTTCTTGAGATCGCCCTGCCGGCCGGTGATCGTCACGCTGGTGACCTGGTTGTCGAGGTCGATGAACGGCGTCCACCGGATCAGGTTGACGCCCCGCTCGATCCGGATCGGATTGATCCTCCCGCCGGGCGGCAGCTTGGAGCGCGCCGGCTCGAAATAGAAGCACAGGCCCGAGCCGGGATCGTCGACGTTCGTGAACTCCATGAACATCTCAAAGTCGATCCGGTCGGCCAGCTTCTGCAGGTACTCGAGATAGGTCTGCGTCGCGAACAGCCGCTCGGCGAGCTTCGAGTTCTTGCTGCGGAGGAAGGGCGGCCGCGGCGCGCCGCTCGGCGAGGGGCAGGGCTCCTTGCAGGGGAAGTGCGCCAGATCGAGGATCTTCTTGATCACGTCCTCCACGGGGACGCTCCAGAAGTCCACGTCGCCGTCGTGCCCCTTGAGCGCGCACAGCTCGTCGCAGCCGCACACCTCCAGGCGCGCCCCCTCTTCGGGGTGGAAGGTGAACTTCATGTCCGTGATCGGCCCGGCGATCATCGGCGTCCAGTCGTGCTGCTGGCGCGCGAGAGAATCGAAATCGGCGTCGGGCTTCGGGAAGTACCGCATGTCGATGCGCAGCCGCATCCCGAAGTTCAGGATCTGGAAGTCGTTGTACTTGTATCGTGGCCAGGTGGGGTCCTGCCCTGCCGGCACCCGCTCGAGCGCCCCGAAACCCTGCTTGCGGTCCGCGGGCAGCGAGTCGTACCAGTTGTTGAGCGTGATGCAGTAATGCCAGGGGCCGGTATGGGTCTGCGTCACCTCGACCTTGAGCACGTCGTAGGCGATCTCCTTCAGCTCCCTCCCGGGGTCGGCCGTGCCGCACTGGAACTTGTCGCGCAGGCGCATGATGCGCATGCCGGGGACGAAGTACGTGTGGCCAGGCTTGGGAGCGGTCAATGCAGGTCCCCCCGCCGCTTGAGGCGGTAGATCTCCTCGGTGAGGATGTCCAGCACCATGGGCTTGATCCTCTCGCGCAGGGCGTAATCGGACATCTCGCCGAGGCCGCCCCCGCCCCCGCGCCGCGGCTCGCGTCTCTTGTCCGCCTCCTCGGCGGCCTCCTTCTTGGGCGTCACGGTCATCTCGGTGTCGATGCGGTCAATCCGAACGGGCATGCCCGCCTCCTCGCGTGTCAAAGGGCTGGTATCTTCAGCGTCATCCCCACCGGGACGAAGCGCGGCCGGTCGATGTCATTGGCCTCGGCGATGACCCGCCACTGGCTGGGATCCCCGTAGGCGCGGGCGGCGAGCTGCTGCAGCGTCTCGCCCTCGCGCAGCGTCTCCGCCCGCGTCCGATCCGGAGACGCCAGGTTCAATTCGCGCTGCTGGACCTCGGCCGATTGATACGACTTGAACTTCACCTCCAGCCGCGCGCGGATCACCTCGCCGTCCTCGGCGAACAGCTGGAACTTCTCCTTGAGCGACGACATCACGCCCTGGAAGTGCACCCGGCCCCAATCGAAGCGGCACACCGGCGGGGCGTGCAGCTCGCCATCGATCTCGATGAACTTGCGGATCCAGGTGAGGGCGAACTCGACCGACATCCCGTTGGTCTTCGATTGCGGCGGCGCCTGCGATGGCGCCACCGTCCCGGGCGGCGGCATGGGCGGGATCTGCCCCGGATCGGGCGCTGCCAGGTTGGTGCTGTCGAGGAACAGCTCGATCTCGAGCTCCTGCGTCTCACCGCGCAGGAACTGGAGGATGGGCATCGACAGCCCCGGCACCGGTTGATCGGCGTAGTTGGCGCCGCGGGTGATGCTGTACTCAGTGGGGTTGAACATCACCTCGATCGACCACGGCGTGCGGGCCGAGACGTTGGTGAGCGTGGCGCGCTGGAGGGCCATCTCAGAGCCCCAGCTCCGCCAGCGCCTCACCGACGCCCGGGATCTTGGTGAAGCCGAGGCGGGTGAGCCCCTGGTGTGAGATCTCGAGCGTCTCGATCGCCATCTGGTTCCTCTTCGCGTCGAGGCCCGGGCCGACGAGCTTCTCCGGCAACCCGTTCTTGAAGTTCCAGGCGGCCACCGGCATCTCGTTGACGAAGGGGATCTTGGGCACGTTGGGGTTGCTCGTGAGGCCGCCCAGCTTGAACCCGCCAATGTCGAGCGGGCCGCGATCGTTGAGGATGATCCAGCCGTCCTTGCGCAGCGGCGCGCGGTTGCCCCAGACCACCTGCCAGGCCCAGTCCCAGAGATCGGGGTTGGGCGTGATGCCCCGCCTGAGGACCAGCTTGTGCGTCTTGACCCGGGTCTTGAACCGCCGCGGGGCACCGTTGTTACCGCCTTCGCGGTAGCTCTCCACCTCGACCTCCCCGTCGAGCCCTTCGACAGAGGAGAAGGATCCACCGAACACCGCGCCCTTGAGGATCGTGACGCCCAGCTGCGCGAACTCCAGCGGGCTCTTCGGGATCAAGCCGAAGCGCGCGTCGCTCAGGAGGACGTGGAAGTTGAAGACCGGGACTGGATTGATGAGCGGCATGACCTAAAACCCCAACTCGATGGCACCCTCGCCGATGCTGCCGAGGCCGATCAGCGAGAACAGGTTGGCGCCGATCCGATACAGCCCCTCGTGCGACAGCTCGAGCTGCTCGATCGCGATCTCGTTCTTCGCCGCGTCGAGCATCGGACCGGACAGCTTGGCCGGCAGCGCGTTCCGGAAGTACCAGATGGCGATCGGCGTAGTGCCCAGGATCGGGATCGACTGGCCGAGCGCCGCGCCCGCGACCCCGTGCGACTTGTCATTGAGGAGGACGACGCCGTCCTTGCGGAGCGGCGCATCGTGGCCGCTGAGCACCTGGAACTGCCAGTCCCACAGATCGGGCACGAACGTGACGCCGCGCTTGAGGACCAGGTTCTCATAGCTGCCCGGCCCCTTGAACTTGAGCGTCTGCGGGTTGTCGCCCCCCTCGTTGTACTCCGTCACGACCATGCCCGGATCGATGCCGCTCACCTCGCTGAACCCCATGAGCAGCGGCTTGGCCAGATCGATCACCGTGCTGACGGCGCTGCCGAACCTGGCGGCGGCGCTGCCCGTGCCGAACGGCGGCGCCGACGGGAACATGAACACCTGGAAGTTGAACGCGGCGACCGGGCTGAAGAGGGCCATGGCTACTCCGTGACCTCCACGACGCCGTCGCGGCGGCCGACGCGGAAGACGATGAACTCGCTGGGCGCGGCCACCGCCACGCCCACCTCGCACACGAGCCGTCCGTTCTCGAGCTGCTCGGGCCGATTGATCGTCCCGTCGCACCGCACGTAGAACGCCTCGTCGGGGCTGTCGCCGCGCAGCGCGCCGCTCTCGAACAGCGGCAGGAGCACGCTGGACAGGAGCTGGCTCACCTGCAACCACAGGAAGGGGGTGTTGGGCTCGAACACGATCGAGCGGAGGAGGAGCGCCACGCGCCGCTCGATCGCCGAGATGGAGCGGCGCACGTTGAGGAAGCGCAGCCAGAAGTCGGGTGAGAGCGTGCGCGCGCCCCACAGCTGCACGCCGAAGCCGGGGAAGGCGCGCAGCACGTTGATGTGCAGCGGGCTGTCGTAGAGGACCGCGTTCACCGCGTCATCGACCGGGCGGGACAGGCCGACCACGCCCTGGAGCGTCTCGTTGGCCGGCGCCACGTGCGGGCCGCGCGCCAGATCGCGCCGCGCGATCACCCCGGCGGCGAGCGGCGTGGGAGGCAGCTCCAGCGTTGGGCCGCCGAGCACCTCCTGCACGAGCGCCCATGGGTGGTACATCGCGGCGCAAGCCATCTCGAGATCGCCCACCACGCCGTCGAAGCTGCGGCGCCACGCCTCCGCCCGCTGCGCGCTCGGGCCGTGCCACTTCCCGTCGGACGTGTCGAGCTCGAGCGGCGCGGCGAGGAGCAGGAGCGCGCGCCATCGCTCCGGGGCCACGCGGACCATCATCGCGCGCTGGGCCGAGAGGACGTCGGCCTCGTCGTAGAGCGGATCGAGGAGCGCCACGGTGGACGCCGCCACGGCGGGGCCGCTCGCGCGGGGCGGGCCGCAACGGCGGAAGTCCGCCTCCAGCTCGCGCGGCGGGAGCGTGAACGGCGCGGGGGCGACCGCGCGCCGCGCGTGCAGGTCCGGGGCGTCGACCACGCTCACCTGTTCGACGAGCAGGAGGCGCTCGAGGCCGGTCGCCTCCGCCTCGCTCGACCCGAGCACGCCGACGAAGTCGGCGAGCGCGGCCGCGAGGCCCATGCCGTCTTCGAAACGAGGCCGCCGCACCGTCTGCACGAAGCAGCGGCGGCCGCCATTGGCGAAGAAGGCGCGCACCGCGTGCGCCAGCACGGTGCCGTCCTCGACAGGGGCCCCGAAGTACAGGAGATAATCGCGCCACTCGTCGCAGCGCGTGGGAGGGAGGCGCGGGATCACGGTGGGCCGCACCACGTCACCGCCGCCCGACCGTATGTAGAGCAGATCGGCGATGCGGGCGAGCGGGCGCTTCGCGCCGAACCTTCCGCGCACCGCGTCCTCGACCTGCTCATCGGAAGGCGCAGGCGCGGCCGGGAGCGGCGATGCCTCGCCCGGCACCACCAGGAGCACCACGCCCCCGCCCGGCGGCCGGGCCGCGACGAGCGCGAAGGAGACGCTGCCGCCCGCCAGCATCGGGATCGACGCCAGGTCCTGCGACACCACGAGATCCACCGCGGCCGGCACCACCTCCCGCGCCCCGCCGAGCTCCAGCTGGAAGCCGGCGACGTCGACGCGAAAGGCGTGGCCGACGGGTGGCGTGCCGAGCAGCTCCGAGGGCGTGGAGCCGTCACGGACGCGCGGCTCGAAGCCGATGAAGCCCGCCACGTCGGTGCGCACGGCGGGCGCCTCGGGGGCGCGCGGCCGCGGCTCGTAGTAGACGCCCGGGACCTGGTAGCGAAAGGCCATGGGCTACGAGATGTCGAGCCGCTCGTGGACCCACTCGGCCGACTCGATCGCGATCGCGTTGCCGGTCGCGTTGAGCGTCGGCCCGACCAGCTTGCTCAGCCAGGCGTTGGTGAGCGTCCACTGGTAGACGGACTGGTGCGCCTCGTTCTGCAGGTGGATCACCACCTGATGCTTGGGCGGAAACGAGTTGCCCGCGTCGCGCACCTCCTTGCGCAGCTGCCACAGGCTGTGCGGGTCCGTGATCTCGCCGGTGATGCCGCGCTTCATCGTGACCTTGTTGTACTCCTCGAGGCCGGGCAGCTTGCGGATCGCGTTCGTGGGGTCGCCGCCTTCACGGTAATCGATGGGCGTGTTGCCGCCGTCGAGGCCATCGATCTCCTGGAAGGCGCCCACCGTGACCCCGTCGACCTCCACGGTGAAGTTGAACGCGCTGTACGGGTTGCCGGGACGCGGAACGGCCATGGCTCACTCCTTGTCGGGGTGGAGACGTCCCCACCCCGCTCGCTCTATTTGTTCGCGAAGCCGGTGATCTGCTCGATGCGGAAGATCACGAACTCCGCCGGGCGCACGATGGCCACGCCGATGAGGCAGATGAGGCGCCCGTTCTGCACGTCGTCGGCCGTCATCGTGGTCTCGTCGCAGCGCACGAAGTAGGCGTCCTCCGGCCTGCGGCCGAAGAGCGCGCCCTCGCGCCACTGCGTGTTGAGGAACGCGCCCACGCTGTCCTGCACGCGCCCCCAGGTGTCCGGCGTGTTGGGTTCGAAGACCGCCCATTGCGTGCCGCGGAAGATCGATGCCTCGAGGAAGATGAGGAAGCGGCGCACGTTGATGTACTTCACCGACGGATCGCTCGAGAGCGTGCGCGCGCCCCAGGCGCGGATCCCCTGGCCCTCGAAGCGGCGGATGGCGTTCACGCCGCGCGGGTTGAGGATGTCCTGCTCACCGGTGGTGAAGTTGATCTTGAGCCCGGTGATGTTCTGCACCACCTCGTTGGCCGGCGCCTTCCAGACGCCCCGGGCGTTGTCGACGCGCGCGTAGAGGCCTGCCATGTAGCCCGAGGGCGGCAGGTACAGCGTGTTGTCGCCGACGGTGACCCCGACCCAGGGCGTGTAATAGGCCGCGTAGGAGGTGTCATAGGTGCTGCGGTGGGCGAGGATCGCGGTGACCGATCCGCCGGTCGGATCCTGCTCACCGTCGAGCACCGCGAAGCGGTAGCGCAGGAGCTCGCACTGGGTGATGAGCTCGTTCTGTACGGCGGCCTCTTTGCGGCCAGGGGCGGCGATGATCCGGATGTCATCGATGTCCTTGAGCGACTGGATGCCGGTGCGCAGGCCGGGGCCGTTGTCGATGCCGATGTAATCGGGGTCCTGAGCCGTGCCGCCGTCGCTGCCGCTCGAGAGCTTGAGGGGGAAGCCATTCGGCGTCATGGGCTGGGACTCGAGGTTCGGATCTTCGCCGCCCCCCGGAGGCTGCACGTACACCAGCCGGGACCGCGCGTTGATCGTGGTCGCGTAGTGGCGGCGGAGATCCTTGGCGCTGCCGGTCCGGTTCCAGGACAGGCCACGGTACGACTCGAGCGCCGCCACCCCGCTCTCATCGGCGACGGTGACGTCGATCTCCATCACGCGCGCGAACGACGATGTGGTGACCGCGCTCTTGAGCGCAGGGTCCAGCGTGATGGCATTGCCGGCGATATCTACGCATTCATAGTAGCTGTGGCTGGTGCCGTGATCGATCTCGACGATCGCGCCCTTGTAGAAGCTGGAGGTGTTCTGGACCTGTACCGACGTTGCGCTGCCGGCTGCGGGCGCGGTGATGGGCACCGGGCTGCGATCGGAGTTCGAGATCAGCACCGATACTGAGTCGCCCCATTTGCCGGGCGAGCGCGCCCAGAACGTGGGTCCCTTGTTGAGCGAGACACCCGACACGGTGATGTAGACGGAGACAGGGTCGATGTCAGTCCCGAGCGGGCCGTCGAGTACGACGAGACCCGACTTCGGGTCATAGCTATTGACGCTGCGCACCGATCCACTGCCTTGAACCGGAGGCGGGCTGAGGAAGCCCTCGAGGCCCAACTTTGCGGCCGTGCCTGGAACCGTGTCGACGAGCTGGAGGGTGGCCCCCGAGCCTACGCCGGTGGAGGCGATCTGCAGCTTGCCCGTACCATTGTCACGGATGCTGAACTTCGTGGTGGAGAAGCGCGCGGCGATCTCATCGATCGTCACACGGGCGACATCGACGACGTTGCCGCTTGACGGCGTGGGGACGAAGTTGAGCGTCCCCGCAGCGGGACCATCCAGGATCGCGAGCTGCGCGCCGGTGCCGCTCTGATCGGTGCGGATACGGACACGGCCCCCCTCCACCAGCACCTGGACGCCGGTCAGGTCGCGATTGAGCACCGTGGTCACCTGGTCCGCTGTCGCGTGCGCGATGTCTCCTGGCGGGTCGATGAAGTCCCCAGACTTGAACGTCACCGTCTGGACCGGCTCGGACGCTGGGCCGACACGGATCTGGAGCGTCTGTCCGTCTGCCAGCGCGAACGGCGCGGCGCCCGAGATCGCCGTCGCGGGCGTGGCCTTGATGGGCGTGGTCATATCGACCTGATCGCCGCTCACGTTGACGCTGAAGGCGTCGCCATCGTGGAACGCATAGGGCGCCGGCTTGCCGGTGATCTTCGCTGGCGATGAGATGGCATCGCTGCCGTCCGAGCGCTTGCGGAAGTTGAGCGTCACGTTCTTGTCCACCCCGCGCAGCGAGGTGAGATAGATTCGGTCCTCGTTGGCGCGGGCCGAGCGCTGGAGCCTGAGCACCACGCCCTGCGCTAGAAGCGCGTTGCTTCGGAGGGCCGAAGAATTGTCGAGCGGGTCGGTGAAGTGGGCGACGCGCGCGATGTAGGCGCGCCGCCCGCCGTTGTCGAAGAAGGCGCGCACCGCGTAGGCGAGGTAGGCGTTGTTGTCCGGATCCGGGAGCGGCAGCGGGCTCCCGAACTGGCGCGTGAATTCTCCGAAGCTGGTGACGAGCACCGGCGAGGGATCGAGCGGCACCACGAAGCCGACCGGCGGGGTGAACGGCAGCGGGTACCCGGGCACGGGGCCGCGCTCCGCCGGCCCGACGAAGCCGGCGGTGCTGGTGCTCACTCCTTCGATGGCGCGCAGCCGCGGCGGAACCTCTTCGATAAAGACGCCTGGCGACAGATATTCGGGCATCGCTTTCCCTCACGTCTGTTGGAACTGCTGGAAGATGACGCTCCCCGGCGCGACATTGGGAATCGCGATCGGGTCGATGGTGACTGCGAGCGCTCCGTCGAAGACCCTGGCGTTGAGCGTGACGGGCACCACGTTCCCCGTGCCGTCGAGCTGCGCCTTGATCTTGGGCAGCCGGTAGAGGAAATCGCCGTTCCCGTCGGTGTAGGTGTAGGGCGTGCCGGCCGGTGGATCGGGCCCGGCCTGTGTGTACAGGTACACCTTGAGCCCGGCCACGTTCTTGTCCGCGTCGCTGGTGACGCGGCCGACCACGGCGGTCTCTCCCGGCGGCGGGCGGAAGCGCCGCGTCGGCCAGAGGAACTTCTCGATGAGATACGACGACACCTGCGGCGGCCCGGGCGGCACCGTGCGCGGCAGCTCCACCTGGAACGGCTCGTAGTTGGCGTAGTCGCCGGTGTCGCTCTCGACGAGCACGTCGAAGGGGCGGGGGACGGGTGTGTCGCCGGCGCCGGTGAGGGGTTCGACGAAGCGATAGGTGCCGTCGCTGGGCGAGGCGTAGGCCGTCCACTTCCGCGACGGGATCGACACCGTGAGCCTCGTGCGCACCGGGGTGTTGGTGAAGATGTCGCGGAAGCGGTACACGACCGCGAGTCGCAGCGACAGGACCGGAGCGTCGGTGAGCGGGTACAGGCTCATGGCGCTCCCTTGAGGGTGGCGGTGACCACCGGCGCCTCCGAGACCTGCACGGCCGGTTCGAGCCCGATCACGCGCACGAGGTAGGTGAGAGAGAGCCGGTACGGCAGCTCGGTGGGATCCCAGATGTTGTAATGGTCCTGGACGGGCAACGGATCGAAGATGACCTGCACCGAGTCGCCCTGCGCCCACGAGTCCCCCTGCAGATCCGAGGGGCCGAGCTCCGCCTTGTCGTAGAGCTTCTGCATGATGCGGCCGGCGATCATCGCGGAGGACCGCGCGTCGCGGGACCAGGGTGTGATGAGGTAGCGGAGCGTGAGCGGCAGGAGCGGCCTGGTGGTCTTGCCGCCGTCGAGCGTGCGCCGTGGCGCGTTACGCACCTCCGACGTGATCGACACGTGATAGAGGAAGATCGTGACCGCCCGGTTGAGCTGGTTGTTGTACTTGCTGAACTCGCCCGGCTCCGCCGTGACGACGTTGGAGGGATCGACGATCGGTACATCCTCGCCCGGGGCAGCCGGGGCGAACGCGGCCCGCAGCAGCGAGATCAGGGTATCGCCCACGTTGGCGATCACGTCGACGGTAGCCACCGGCTGGACCTAACCAGGACTCCGGCGTGACGGGGATCCGGTGCGCCGAAGGTCTCCTCGGCGCGGGTGCGAGCAGCACCGCTGAATCATGGGCTCCTCTCCGGCGGCACGCTCACTGAGCGAGCGCTCGGCAAGCATGCGATCTCTATCCGCACACGGTGCGGCCTGTCAAGACAAACCGGGCACTCGGCGAGAGAGCCGCGAGGCGGGGATCGCCGTGGGCCCTCGATTCGAGATCAAACCGCAGGAGGAGTCGGCGGATGGCGCGACGCGAGACGATCAGCCGCCGTCGAGGACCCGGCGCGCCCGCTCGTCGAGGACCCGCCCGTTCTTCAGCATCTCGCGGCGCAGCGCCTTCTTGAGGTGGGTGAGGCCGATGGGACGGCCCTCGTCCGCGGCCAGGTACGCGCCGATCAGCACGGCGTTGCGGATCTCGCCGCCGGACGCGTCGATCGCCTCGGCGAGCGCCTCGAGGTCGAGGTGGGGCTCCCGCTCCGCCTCGGGCGGCAGCATGCCCCGCCAGATGCGCAGCCGTTCGTCGCGCTCGGGCATGGGGAAGTCGAGGATGAAGTGGAAGCGGCGCAGGAACGCCTCGTCCATGTCGCCGGAGCGGTTGGTGGCGAGGATGCTCACGCCGTCGTGCTCCTCCATGCGCTGGAGGAGGTAGCCCACCTCGAGGTTGGCGTAGCGGTCGTGTGCGTCGCGCACCTCGCTCCGCTTCCCGAACAGCACGTCGGCCTCGTCGAAGAAGAGGACGGCGCCGGAGGCGTACGCCTCATCGAAGAGCCGGCCGAGGTTCTTCTCCGTCTCGCCGATGTACTTGCTCATCACGCGGGACAGATCGACGCGGTAGAGCTCGAGCCCGAGGTCGCGCGTCAGCACCTGCGCGGCCATGGTCTTGCCGGTGCCGGGCGGGCCGCAGAAGAGCGCGGTGAGGCCGCGGCCGAAGGCGATGCGCTTCGCGAAGCCCCAGCGCTCGAAGACGGTGAGGCGGTGGCGCATCCAGGCGACGGCGAGATCCAGCTCGCGGCCGGTGCGCGGCAGCACCACCAGCTGGTCGCGGGAGTACGGGAGGGGGAGCCTCTGCGCGAGCGAGCTCATCGCCGCCGAGCCCACCGCGCGAGCGGCGCGGATCACGTCGTGCACCGTCGGCGGTCCGTCGCGGCCCTCGAGGAGGTGGTCACCGGCGGCGCGTCGGACCGCACGGGCGATGCGCCCTGGCCCGAACTGGAAGTTCGGCCCCAACGACGCGAGCGCCTGCTCGTCGTGAACGCCGGGCAGGAGCGCCCGCCAGAGCGCCGCCCGGAGCTCGGCGCGCGGGGGCGACAGCTGGACGATCGCCGGCTCCTCGGGCGCCGCCGCCGCTGCGCTCTCACACGACACGCTGGGGAGCACCACGGCCACCGGTTGTGGGAAGCCTCTCAGGCCCTCCCAGAGCACACGCCACTCCTCATGAGGATGGTTGAGGTGGGTGAGCGGTGAATCCACCCGCACGCACAGCGCCGCTCCGTGCCAGCGTGCCTCGCGCCGGCCTCGCCGCAGCGCCGCCCCCAGGGTCTCCGGCCGCACATCCACGGCGACCAACGCGAACCCCGCGCGGCCGGCGGCGGCCGCCGCCGCGGTGGTGCGCCCGCTCCCGCTCTCGCCGGCGACGAGCAGCGGGGGCGGGGTGCCGGCGCGCGCGAGGGCCGCCCAGCGATCGAGCCGCCGTCGCACCTCGTCCTCGAGCACGAGCTGGGCGAGGCGTTCGGGATCGGCCGGCAGCAGCCGCACCCCAGGGGCGCTGCCGTCTCCCACCTCGTTCATGTCGATGATGCGCGCGAGCAGCTCGGGAGCGAGCCGCAGCGTCCGCCCGGGCAGCGGCCCATCGCCCTCCAGCTCGAGCAGCCCGTCCACGATGAGCGGTCGCCCGAGCAGCGCCGGCACCGCCTGCGGATCGTTCCGTCCTGCGATCGCCAGAGCCAGCCCCACCGTGGGCCGGGTGTGTCCCGCGTGATCGTTCAGAAAGGCGATCAGCCGGCCGACGCGCGCGTCGCACTCGACCGCCAGCGCGAGCAGGAACGCGTCGTACTCATGCGGCGACAGCTCGAACACCCGGCGCGTTCGAGAGAGGGGCGATGCCGGCACGAGTTCCTGCGGAGCCGCCACTGGAGGTCCCGTGGGCTCCCCCGTCGGCTCGCCGGCCCACTCGCCGAGCAGCTCTTCGACCAGGCCCTCAGCCTCGCCCTCCTCGATGACAAACCCGCCGACGGCCTCGCCTGCCGGCGTACGGCCGCGGCGCCGTGCTCGCTGAAGCTGCCGCCCAAGCAGCTGCACCAGTCGCGCCAGCTCTTGCCTGAGGAGGGCACTGGACTCGCGCCGCCGTTCCAGCACACCCGCGAGTCAAACAGATCGTCCCCGACATGACAAGGGGCCCACCGCGCCCTGGGGCTCGTCTTGCGCGCCGCCTCGACGCCAGGCCGCGCCTGCCCGTGCGCCCCCGCGGCGGCGCTGCGCTGGACGTGAGAGGGACCGGTCTGTCAGTGGACCAGCGGGATCTGGTGCGGGAGGAGATCGGGGCCGGTGGCGCTCGGGTGCTTGATCAGGTAGGGCTGGCTCGTCGCGCGGCTCACGATGGCGGTCACGTGGACCTCGATGGCGTCGCCGAACTCCTTGCTGCCGTAAGGCGCCGTCGGCATCACCTCGCGCGGGACCTGGCCGACGATCCCCTGATAGACGATCCGCTCGGTGCCCCCGGACTCACGTACGATCAGCATCACCACGCCGTCCTTGTCATAGAGCGCGAGCGCCTCGCGGCCCGTGTCGGGGACGTTGTAGACATACTTGCGTGTATTGAGCTGGCGCCAGCCCGCCCGCTGGCTCTTCCACGATTTGATCTCGCCCACGTCGAAGGGCGGCGCGGACCCGGGGAACAGCTCGAGCTGCTCCGGGATTCTGGGCGGGGTCGTCGCGACGGGCGGGAGCGGCTCGAAGCGCGTCGGCGGCACCACCTCGGGGAACAGGCTGAGCTGCTCGGGCACCTGTGAGAACGGTCTCGGCGGCACCAGCTCGGGAAACAGGCTGAGCTGCTCGGGGACGCCGGTCCGCACCCCGAGCGACTCCACCGGCAGGACCGTGACCGGTCCGACGTGGCCGGGCCCGGCGGTGCCGACCGTGGGCGTGTGAGGGCCCGGCTCGATCACGCGGAATGAGCCTTCCGCCTCTCCCATGCCGATGGGCGCGCGCGGGTACGCGCTGCGGAAGCGAACGCCCAGGCGCGCGAGCGGCCCCGCCACCAGCCCCGTCATCCCGATCCAGTTGACCCACTCGGGCGCGTCGGGCGGCCCGGTGAGGATCTGCACGCCCGCCTGCGCCAGCAGGTCGGAGTTGACGATGACGTCCTTGTGCTCGCTCAGCATCGAATAGAGCCGCGGCATGGTGAACGAGTTCATGTGACTCGGGAAGATCTTCCCGCTGCGCTTGTCGCGATAGAACCAGATGAACCCCACGGTGCGGGCGCCCGGCGGCGCAGTGCCGGCGCTGGTCGGGTCGGGCTTGAGCAGCGAGTAGGGGAGCGTCACCTCGGTGCCGTCGGCGAGGGTGAGCGTCACGTCGTGGGTGAGCCCGAAGTAGCTGAACCGGGTGAACGAATCCACGTAGGCGGGATCGCCTTCCAGGTCTTCGGCCGTGAAGACCTCCACCGGCTCGACGTTCGACTCCGCCCGCGCCTCGTCGAAGCGCGCCCGCTCCTCGGCGAGGCGGCGCTCTTCGTCGGGTGCCTCGGGGAGGGCTTGCTCGTGCATCGCGATCTCGTCGAGTAGCTGGGCGTGCGTGATGACGCGTTGGATCTTCTCCGGCGTGTTGGGGGAGAGATCGACCGGATAGCTCGCCATGGATCTGCGATGCGCGCGCTCGCGTTTGAGCGAGCGCAGCAGGAGGGCCACCTGCTGGGTCTCGAGGTCGGAGTAGAGGTGGTCGCCGAGCCAGCGCTCGAGCTCCGAGATCTTCTCGTTGAGCGCGCGGTCGTCGAGGTGTTCGACGGGGCGGTCGATGGTGGGGGGCCCCGCGGGCGCCTTCGGGGCGGGCTCGGCTGGCGGGTGGTTCGGCTCGCTCTTGGGGAGGGGCTCTGCCACCGGCGTGTACTGCGGCCCCTCGTTCGCAGGGGGCGATGGGGGCCCCCCGCTCGTCGGTGCAGGCGTATAGAGTGGCTCCCGTGCGGGCGCAGGCGTGTAGAGTGGCTCCGGTGCGGGCGAAGGTGTGTAGAGCGGCTCCGGGCGCGCCGGCGTGGAGAGCTGCTCGTCGGCCACCGGCTCGGGCGGCGCGTCGCGCAGCTCGGCGAGCAGCGCGTTCCGCTGGTCATTCAGCTCGGCCAGCGCCTCCTCGTTCCAGGGCCCCTTCATCTGCGATTCGAGGGCGCTGATCGCGTCGAGGATCTCCTGCCGGCTCTTCTTCTGCCGCTGCGGGGCCAGCCCCGGCCGCTCGCTCTGCTGCACCACGTGCGCGAGCTCGTGCGCGAGCAGCCGACGCCCCTCGGGCGTGGCCGGGGCATATCGGTCGCGGTCGAAGACGATATGCGAGCCGACCGTGAAGGCGTTGGCCGCGAGCGAACGCGCCGCCGCCGCCGCCGCCGCATCGGTGTGGACCCGCACCGCGGCCAACGAGGGCCCGTGCTGCAAGCCGAGCTGCGCGCTCGCCGCGCCGTCGAGGGGCTGGCCCGCGCCGCGCCCCGCCAAGAGCTCGTGCGTGCGACCCGACTCGGGGAGCGTCTCCACCGCGCGCTCGGGCGGCGTCCCCTGCGTCGCACGGGCCTCCGCCGCCCGATCCGCATCGCGCTCGAGCTGCGCGGGAGCGCTCCGAGCGCGCGCCAGCCGCGCCAGCACGCCGCGGTTGCCGACGCGGTCGTGCAGCGCCGTCATCCTCGACGTCGCCGCCGCCCTGGGGCCCGCGGCCTCCCCGCGCCGCGCGGGCTGCTTCTCCGAGCGGTCCGTCTTCAACTTCTCGTTCATCGCGCCTCCCGCGTCCACCCAGAGGCCCTGCTGCACAGCCGTCGAGAAAGCGACTGATAGCTTACCATCCCAGGGCGGCCGGGCGCGAGGATTACCGGGACGGGGGACAACCGAAAGGCTCGAGCGGGCTCAGCCGCCCGTTGCGCCTGCAGCGCGGCCGCGCTGGTATTCGGCGATGTCGTCGGCCAGCGCCTCCGCCAGGTCGCCTTCCTCTTGGACGAGCCAGGCCAGGAGCGGCACCGGGATGCGCAGCCGTCCGCCCTCGCCGCGGATGAGCACGTAGCCGAGCTCCAGGCGCTCCAGGCTGGCGTCGAGGTCGCGGCCGTCGGGCTGCAGGCCCGCGGCCTTGAGGCGCGCTACGAGCTCGTCGCGCAGGGGGGCGTCGTGGTCGTCTTTGTGGAGGAGGGCGGCGTGCACGAGCGCACGGTCGAGGGGGGCGCTGCGCCAGTACTGGAGCTCGTCGCGCAGCGGGCTCGAATCCTCGCCGCGGAGCACCTGCTCCACCTGGGGACGGGTGAACTGGCGGCTGCGGGCGTCGAGGGTGCGGATGAGCTGGCTGCAGGCGATGGACACGAGGTTGGCGCGGCAGCCGGTGGCGTCGAGGATAAGAGGGTGTTTGAAACCTAGCCGGCAGGTACCCCACCTGCCAGAGGCCCGCTGGCCGGATGGCCTGAACCGCCCGCTGCAGCTGCGGCGCGACGTCGCAGCATGACGTCGCAGCATCAGTCCAATCATGATGACGTGAACGAGAGCCTCGCCCGTTTGTGGAAGCTTTTCATAGTCTTTACTCATTCGCCGGTGCCGCCCAAGCCATGCAAACGTGCGCTCGACCTTCCATCGATGAGGCAATAATTGAAATCCATTGAGACCCTTCTTGCGCTTGATGATCTCCATGCGGAGCGGATTGCACCGTCGGAGTTGAGCGACCCACTGGAGCAATGCGCCAGCGTAGGCCCCATCGGCCCAGATGAGCTGGTCGAGTAGCCCCGGGCGCTGACTGGCCCCGGGGCCCTCACCAGATCCGGACATGGAGATTTCCACCATCCGGCTCCTCCATCGAGAGAGTCTCACGGAGACGGTGCCCAAATCTGGACCCGGATCCGGACCGTGGGCAGCGGAAAACTCCGCAGCAGGTCGTTAAACCGAGTCCAGTTCAGGCGGGATCTCTGGCTCCTTCGATTCAACCACTTGTGCCACGCACGGCTCGCCTTGCGAATCACTCGCCGCAGGGTGGGCCCGTTGCCGTTGACTCCATAGTAATTGAAATGCCCGTTGATCCGTCGTGTGAGCCCGGCATGCTGTTCCTTGACCGGCTGATGCCGATGGCGTCGACACCAGTCAGCGACCGCTCGCGTAAACCGTCGGAACCGCCCCACGCGCGTCTTGAGGCCCGGTATCCAGTGACCTCCCCTGGCTCGACGCCAGTAAAACGTAAAGCCCAGGAAGTCGAAGGTCGCCGGGCCCTTGCCGCTGGACGACCCTCTTGGGGGACGACCAAATGGCAACAGGCGGGTCTTGTCTGGATGCAGTCGCAGTCCGTACCGCTCGAAGCGTTTCGCTAAGACCGCCATCACTCGCTTCGCGTCCTCCTCCTTTTCAAAGCCGATCACAAAATCATCGGCATAGCGGACCAGGGTGGCCTTGCCCTGGAGCCGCGGACGGACGTCGCGCTCGAACCACTCGTCGAGTACGTAGTGAAGGTAGACGTTCCCCAACAGCGGCAACAGGACCGAGCCCTGCGCCGTTCCCTCGCTCGGCTCCGAATACTCTTCCCCGTCGAGGACTCCCACGTGCAAGCATTTCCCGATGAGCCGCAACAACGACCCATCGCACACCCGGAGCTGGAGCATCTCCATCAGCATTTTGCGGACCATGCTGTCGAAGAAGGACTCTATGTCTCCCTCCACGATCCAGTTCACTTCGCCTTGATACAGCGCATGGTCCAGGGCTCGTATCGCGTCATGGGCGCTCTGCCCGGGCCGAAAGCCGTACGAGCTGTCCCGAAAGATCGGCTCGTAGATCGCCTCCAGCACCTCGCGTAGCGCCTCTTGGACGATCTTGTCCTCCGTCGACGAGATCCCGATCGGGCGGGTCTTGCCCTGGTCCTTGGGGATGTGCACACGGAGGATTGGTTGATGGCGCCAGCGCATCGTGCGCAGGCGCTCGTGCAGGTCCTGGAGATGCTCCCCCAGTCGCTGCCCATACTGCTCCACCGTGATCCCATCCCTCCCCACTGCCGCATCCTTGCGGAGTCGGCCGTAGGCACGCTCCAGCGCTGCCTCATCGATGAGGTGCGCCAGCGAGTTGAAGCTGACCTCCTGGTCGCGCTTGGCTCTCTCCATTACCCTGATGAGTCCCGGTGAGATGTTCTCCGCCATCGGTGCAGCGGGCATCTTTCCCTCCTCAAGCTCTCTCTCGACACGGGCCCCCTTTGCTCGACCGGCTCCGGCGCTACCCGTTTCCCGGCTTCAACGCTCCTATGGGGCCCTCCGACGTCTCGCCGCCTTCGGCCTTTGCTCCGGTTCCCCTGGCTACGGCCTACCTCGATGCGGGCGCTTCATTCTTCGCCTGCCAGGCGGCAGGCCACCTCGAGTGTGCGCCCGCAACACCCAACGTGTCGGGGACGGGTCACCGGCTCCCCGCTGCACCGGAATTTGATCGAGGAACGACCAGACTCTCCCTAGGTTACTGGGCCGTCCTCTTGGTACGCGCCGCGAGCCACCCACCACGCCGGGTGCGCCTCCCACTCGCCCTCCTTTTCGCGGGAGACACCGTCGCCTTCAGGCCGGTTGAAGCCCTGGGCACCCTGGGATGATCCATTTTCGGGGCTGACACGCCGCGGCTCGCACATTCGTGTGCCTACGCATCGCCGGCCCTGTCACCAGGGGCCGTCGCAAGGCTCACTACCGACTGGTCGGGCTCCTCCTTGGTCGGACGGGTTTCGCACCCGCTGGACGACGAACCGAATTTCAGAAGCTACCGCAGGCTTCCTCCTTTCAGACCAGCATTGCCTGGTCGCAACCAACCGAGGAAATACGTCTTGGATGCGCTCCAGCAACGACCGGGCTCCGTCGCGGTCTTGGATGTTGGCGGGGTGAACCAGGACGGCCAGGACCAGGCCCAGCACGTCGACCAACAGATGGCGCTTTCGGCCTTTGACCTTCTTGCCTGAATCGTAGCCTCGTTCCCCTCCCACTTCCGTGGTCTTGACCGACTGGCTGTCGATGATGGCCGCGCTGGGCTCGGGGTCACGCTTGTCGGCCACGCGGACCTGCTCTCTCAGGACCGTGTGGATCTGATTCCACGTATCTTCTCGGCTCCATTGGCGAAAATAGAAATACGCGGTGCCCACGGCGGAAGATCGTGCGGCATCATCCGCCAGGCACCGCCCGAGCGTACGATATAGCGAATTGCATTGAGGATTTCTCGTCTGGAGTGCTTCTCGGGGCGACCTCCCTGGGGCTTACCCGCGTTGCAGGCGGGCAGCAGGGGCTCGATCAGGGCGTATTCCTCATCCGTGAGATCAGAGGGATAGGGCTTGCGGGGCAGCATGCCCCACGGTCCTCCATGCAGAACCCGCAGGCAAGGGTTTTCAAACACCCTCTGAGCAGTTGGGTTCCTTGGCGACGGCTCAAGTGATACGCACCGATCAGCAGCCCGATGAGCGCCATCAGGCGCGGGCCACACATTTCCGGCCGGAACCCCCACGGGCAACTTGGCACACGTCACGTGGCCGCACGAACAGGTCCGACGATGCCGGCGGTACTCGGAAACGTCCGGTTGGATTTCTGGGAGTTCGACCACCTGGTGAATGATCGGCTCTGGGTCCTCCCCCGGCGCCAGCAAGCGGCCGCAGCGGCCACACTGCTTGGGATATAGGTCCTTGGACCGCGTGACCTGCTCTGGAGGAATCAGCTTTCGTCGATGGCCTTTGTGGCCCTTCTGCCCTCCGCGGGGGCGGCCACTGCCCTTGGGCTTGGAGCGCGCCAAGCGCTCGGCTGGGGTATCGGACGATGGTGGCTGGTTCGAGTTAGACGAGCTCTGCGCGAGCCGAGCCTCTAACTCTTCGATGCGCGCCCGGAGCTGGACCACAAGGGCGTTCAGCTCGGCGATTGGCTGGTCGCGCGGATCGATCACCACTTCTGTAGATCACAGTCCGAGCGGTTGGTCGATTTTTTTCTGCCATGCTAAACGGCGCTGAAGCTTTGGCCTCCCTGTTCCCCCCGTGAACGGTTACGCGCGGTTCACCAGGGCAGGTATTTGCGGGCGAGCGCCTTCGCCGCTTCCAGCTTCGCCTTGGCGGTGTCGACGACCTCATCCTTGATCTCGGCGCCCTTTTCCCGGGCGACGTTCACCGTATCCACGACGAGCTGTTTGGCTTCGTCCACCTTGGTCTCGACGGTGGTGACCACCTTGGCCACGTCCTTCTTGGCGAACTCCTTGGCCTCGGGGAGGTCCTTGTTGATAAACTGGTAGGCCTCGTTCCCGAGACGCTCGCCGGTATCCTGGATCCACTTGGTGTCGCCGGTGAGCGTGGGGGCCTTCATCACCGCCTTCTCGAGGCTGTCGCCCTTCGCCAGGTTCTTGCCCACCTCGCCGAGCACGAACGCCGACGACCCGAGGGTGTTGCCGATGCGGGCCACCGACGTGTCCTGCCCGATCGAGCCGACCCGCATGATCGAGCTCTCCAGGCCCTTGCCGGCGGCCACGTCAGCGATCAGCTCGGTGGTGAGCGCGTAGCCCTGGAGCGGCGCACCCGCGCTGCCCCGCTGCATCTCCTTCACCTGCTTGTCGATGTCGGCCGCGTCGCCCTTGATGGTCCCGCGGATGATGTTGTACCAGGCCCGCCCGCCCTGACTGACCACCGAGCCGATGAAAGACGAGGGTGTCGCCGAGGCGACGGTCGAACTCACATCGGTGACGCCGCGCGGCGCGCCGGCCAGGTGGAGGCCCAGGTTGGCGAGGTTGATGACGAGGTCCGCCGCACCCGCTCCCTTGGGCGCGGTCTTGAGCAGGCTGCCGGCGCCGAGGAAGCCGGCGCCCATACCGAGGCTGCCGAGGAGCGACTCGCCCCAGCCGTGGTCACTCGTCTTGAGCCGCTTGAATTCGGCCCACGCGGCATACGCGGCGAGGGCGCGGCCGCCCCATTTTCCAGCGAAGCCCCCCAGCCGCCCAAGGCGTGCCCTGAAGCTCGGCGGTTCGGGCGCGGCCCCTTCATTGATCGGAGCCTCGGCAGGAGTCGTCGGTTCACCCGGCGTCTTGACCTGGGCCGGATCCACGGTGGGCTGTCCAGGCACCTTGACCACCGGCTCAACGGCCGGCTCCCCAGGCACCTTCGCCCCCGCCGCTGCCGCGGGCTCCGCCGTAGGTCCCCCCGCCGAGGGTCCGCCGGCAGGTTGGGCGGCGACTTCCGGGGCCCCCGTGGGCGGCTCGGGCGCCACGATCGGCTCCTTCACGTCCGCCGGCAGGGTGGTCTTGCCGGCGCGAAAGTTGGATTCCAGGGTCGCCAGCGACTCGCGCGCGAGGCCGACGGATTCGATACGTGCGGTGAGCCGCTCGATCTGCGCCTCCAAGTCGGGGCCGGGCTTGAGCCCCCAATGCTCGGGGTGCGCGCGGGCCCACGTCGCCACCTCCTGGCGCACGGCGGCGACATGGTCGGCGGGGATCGCCAGCGTGCTCCGCTCCTGCATGAACTTGAGGATCTCGTCGGGGGTGGCCGCGGGATCGAGCCCCTTGGGCCAGGCGCCCCGCTTGATCAGCTCGCCGCGGTTCTTGTCGAGGAGCTTGATGACCTTCGCCGGCTTGCTGCCCGACAGCTCCGGGTCGACGAGTCGCTGGAAGTCCTCGACGTAGTCGTCGAGGCGGGCCTTGCCGAGCGTCGCGCCGGTGTCCCGCACCTTGACCTGCGCCATCCCCTCGGCCGAGACCACGTCGAGGTACGGCGTGTTCATGGACGACGAGAACTCATTCACGTTGACGTTGGGGACGCCGCGGTTGGTGAGGGCGCCCATGTAGGAGCCCTCACCGGCGGCGCCGACCAGGTTCTTCCACTTGCCCTCGGTCTTCATCTGCTCCTCGGCCAACGCGAGCATCTTGACGACCTCGGGCAGGGTGATGCGGACCATGCTGACGCCGGTGCGGGCCTGCACCGCCGCCGGCCGGCCGAGCACGGCGGCGACGGCGGCGCGGGACGCGTCTACCTCGTGCGGGGCCTGGGTGTCGAGCGGCGGAACAACACCGCCACGCTGCTGGACCACGTGCGCGAGCTCGTGGGCGAGGACGAGGCGGCCCCCCAGGGAATCGGGACGATACTGGCCAGCCCCGAACACGACATCGCGGCCGATGGTGAACGCTGCGGCCTCCATGGCGTGCGCCGCCTGGTCGGCTTCCGGGCCGCTGTGCACGCGCACGTCGCCGAGATCCTCGCCGAGGCTGCGTTCCATGTCGGTGCGCACGCCGGGTGGCAGGAGCTGGCCGGCGGGGTCGCCCGCCTCGGCGGTGCGGATGAGGTGCAGCAGCGCGCGGTTGCCGAGCGCCTGACCAGGCGAAAGCGGCGGCAGCTGACCGCCACGCAGCCGCCGCGAGAGGGCGAGGTTCCCGAGCGCAGGTTCATGCGACGCACCTACTCCCCGGGACCGCATGGAGGTGGGGCCGGCGCGTCGCGCCTCCAACGTCGAAGGGGAACTCTTCGCCTCTCGATCCGCCTTGCTCATGGAGGGCGCTCCAAGAGAAGGATAGGAACGAGACCAGGAAAAAGAAAGCGCTGAACGTAAGTCCTAGCCGACGGCCTTGAGCGACAGGGGGGCGATACGCCGCGCCGTCAGCTCGAAATAGGTGGGCTCGATGTAGATGCCGAGGTAGCGCCGTCCCCGCTTGAGCGCCATCACGCCGGTGGTGCCGGAGCCATTGAAGGGATCGAGCACGAGGTCACCCGCCTTGGAGGAGGCGGTGATGATGCGGTCGAGGACAGCGTGCGGCTGCGGCGAGGAGAGGAGATCGTGAGAGGGGGGACCGTTCCCTCTCGCCACGGTTCTCGCCAGCGCTGCTGTTGAGGCGCTTCCTGGCAGCGGTGCCCGGGTAGTGAGCGTCTGAGCCCCGGAGATACTCCGACGAACCAGACGGTGACACTGGTGGCGCTCAGGCAACGCTGCTCCGGTACGCCGACGATCTGGTCATCACGTTCGAGCGGCGCGACGATGCGGAGCGCGTGATGGCGGAGCTCGGCAAACGGATGGGACGCTAGGGACTGACCTTGCATCCGGGCAGGACGCAGCTCCTGCCGTTTGGGCGGCCGTCGTCGAGGCAGCAGGAGCCGGTCGATGAGATCGCTCGGCGCCGGTCCATCGTAGCAGCGACGCGGGCGCTCGCGGAGTAGAGCAGCGGGGGCTGAGCCAGCGTAGGTCACCGTCGGTGACACTGCAGGCTCCCGAGAGCTTTGAATGATTTGGAGATGATCGATTTCTTCTCCGGTGGCCTTGGCTTCCAGCATCTCCAGCGCCTTCATGTGTCTCGACGACGCGCGAAGCGTCGCGGGACTCGAAAAGGGAGAGCGAACATGACGATCAAGAAGAACGCAAAGCCGGTCTCCAAGACCACTAGCAAGATCTCGGCCCAGGCGCCCTCCAAGGGGGCGAAGAAGACCTTCGTGGCGGTACGCCAGGAGGCGATGGGGTACGAGACCGCCGGGCGCTGGCAGCAGGCGGCTGAGAGCTGGGCGTCGGCCGAGCGCCTGGCTGGGACGAAGACCGAGCGCCAGGAGGCGGCCGGACGGGCGGCGGCCGCGCGGGAGCGGGCGAAGGCCAGCGAGTCCCGGCCGATCGAGACGCCTGCGCCTGCTCCGGAGACGGTGCTCGCGGAGGAGCCCACGCGGGACGATGCGCCGGTGCAGGAAGAGGCTTCGGCCAAGACGATCGCGCCCGAGGTGATCCGCGAGGAGGCGCTCACGCAGGGCGAGGCGCCGGCCGAGACGGCCATCTCCGGTTCCGAGCCCCCGGTGGAGCCGGAGCAGATCGGTGCGGAAGCCGCCGAACCGGGTACGGCCCCGGCAGAGGTGCCCACCGCGCGCGCGGCGGTCGTCGACGCGCAGCCCGAGGCCGTCGCTATCCCTGCCGCGGCGGATGCCACGCCCGCGCCCACGGGCGAGGCAGGCGCGCCCGACGCGGCAACCTCGGAGGCCCCGGCCGCCGACGCCATGCCCGCCACCGGAACCCCAGCGGCCGCGGTGGATGCCACGCCTGCGCTCACGGGCGAAGCGGGCGTGCCCGACGCGGCAATCTTGGAAGCCCCGGCAACCGACGCCGTACCCGCCGCCGAGATTCCCGCTACCGAGGCCGACAAGCCCGACAAGCGCCGCCGCGCCACCTCCCAGCAGCAGCCCGCCGACAAGCCCGCGCCGCGCGAGCGCGATGAGCGCCTGCCCCCGGTCGGCACGATCCTCCGCAAGGTCGATCGCCACGGCAACGTCCGGTGCGAATGCACCATTGAGGAGGGTGGCATCCGCTACAACGGCACCCTCTACAAATCGCTCTCCGCCGCTGCCATTGCCGCGACCAAGGACATGGGGCTCAAGAGCAAGACGATGAATGGCTGGTCTTTCTGGGGCCTTACCAAGCCGGCGCGCCCCATGCGCGACACCCTCGAGTCCCTCGAGCGCGCCTGGGAGCGCTACCGCCAGCACGCCACCGCGGCTGCCCAGGCCGCCAGCACCGAAGAGCGCCCGAGGTTGCAGAGCGCCCTCCACCAGCACGCCAGCGCCCTGTTCGAGCTCGCCGCGGCAGGGCCGATCGCGTAGCGACGCCTCATCCCAGCGACAAGGAGTCTCCCGATGCCCTACAAGATCCTCAGCAAGCGCGGTGACTGGCTGGTGCAGGTCCAGCGCGCCGGCATCCGTAAGACCAAGCGCGGCACCGGCGGCGAGCAGGAGGCCAAACGCGCCGAGGCGCTCCTCATCGCCGAGCTTGACCAGGAGATCCGACTCGCCGAGGCCGCTCGCCTCCTTGGCCTCGACCCAGCGACGATGGCGACCGCTGCCGCCAAGCCCATGCCGACGCTGCGCGAATACTTCGAGACCCGCTGGGTTGAACACGCCAAGGTCGTCCAGAACCAGACCACCCGCAGAGCGCAACGGACCGCCTTCAACTATCTGCTCTTCTATCTGGGCGACAAGCCCCTGGATGCGTTGCTGCGGCGCAGCGAGATCAACGCCTTCGTCGAGGCACTCAAGAGCAACGGTCCCATCACCTTCGCCGTGCGCAAGGACGGCAAGCCTGTCGCTCGTAAGTGCGAGGAGCTCCGGCACGCGACCATCAACAAGTGTCTGGCCTGCTTGAAGGCGCTCCTCAACCTCGCTCACATCGAGGACGTGATCGGGCAGGCGCCGGCCATCGACCTCTTGCCACAGGATGACTCGACCCCCGTCATCCCGCCGACCGAAGAAGAGCTCCAGCACCTCCTGCGCGTCTGCGAGGACTTCCGCGAGCTGGCGCCGCTGCTCCCCGAGGTCGTCGAGTTCGCGAGCGAGACCGGCCTGCGTCGCGCCGAGCTGTTCCATCTGGCCTGGCGCTCGGTCGAACTCCAACGTAGTGCGATCCGCATCGAGACCCAGGCCAAGAGCCGCGTGGTCAACGGCAAGACCTGGAAGCCCAAGAACAACAAGTGGCGTGAGGTACCGCTATCGCAGAAGGCCCGATCGATCGTCGAGCGTCGCCTGGTGGGCGGGCCGCTGCC
>DATAGU010000241.1:0-7551 GCA_036263495.1 Polyangia bacterium
ACTGCGCCACCGGGCCGGACCTCATGCAGGATCATGTCCGGTACCTCGGACAGACGGCCGCCCGCTTCGTCAGCGTGCTGCCGAACGCGGGCCTGCCGCGCAACGTGGGCGGCGTGGCCCACTTCGACCTCACGCCCACGGCCCTGGCCGACTACCAGGAGCGGTTCGTGCGCGACTTCGGCGTCAACGCCGTGGGCGGCTGCTGCGGGACCACGCCCGAGCACATCCGCGTGCTCGCCGAGCGGATGAAGGGCCTCCAGCCGCGCCCGCGCCCGGCGGCGCAGCCGGCGCACGTGACCTCGCTCTACATGCCGGTCTCGCTCCATCAGGACCCGCCGCCGCTCATCGTGGGCGAGCGCACCAACGCCAATGGCTCGAAGAAGTTCCGCGAGCTCCTCCTCGCCGAGGACTGGGAGGCCATCGTGGAGATGGCCAAGGAGCAGGTAGCGGAGGGGGCACACGTGCTCGACGTGTGCACCGCCTACGTCGGCCGGCCCGAGGCGCGCGACATGAGCGAGGTGATCCGGCGCTTCAACACCCAGGTGCCGCTGCCCCTCATGATCGACACCACCCAGATGGACGTGCTCGAGGCGGTGCTGCCGCTCGTCGGGGGGCGGGCGATCATCAACTCGGTGAACCTCGAGGATGGGGAGGACAAAGCGGATCGCATCTGCGAGCTCGCGCGGCGTCACGGCGCGGCGCTCGTGGCCCTCACCATCGATGAGGAGGGCATGGCCAAGACGGCCGAGCGCAAGCTCGAGGTGGCGCGCCGGCTCCACGACATCATCGTCGAGCGGCACGGCCTCCCGCCCGAGGCCATCCTCTTCGATCCGCTCACCTTCACCATCGGCTCGGGCGACGAAGACAGCCGCCGCGCCGGCATCGAGACGCTCGACGGCATCGAGGGCATCAAGAAGGCGCTGCCAGGAGTGCGGACGCTGCTCGGCCTGTCGAACATCTCGTTCGGGCTCAAGCCCTACCCGCGGCAGGTGCTGAACTCGGTGTACCTGGCCGAGGCGATCGCGCGCGGGCTCGACGCGGCGATCGTGAACGCGGCCAAGATCATCCCGCTCCACCAGCTCAAGGAAGAGGACGTGGCGCTCACCCGCGACCTCATCTATGACCGGCGCCGCGAGGGGTACGATCCGCTCTTCGCCTTCATGGGGCGGTTCGATCAGGCGGCGAGCAAGGGCGGGGGCGAGGGCGAGGCGGGCGGGGCCGCGGTGCCCATCGAGGAGCAGCTCAAGCGCCGCATCATCGACGGCAAGAAGCTCGGCATCGACGTGCTCCTCGCCGAGGCGCTGAAGTCGTACCGCGCGCTCGACATCATCAATCAGATCCTGCTCGACGGCATGCGCGTGGTGGGCGAGTTGTTCGGCGCGGGCAAGATGCAGCTGCCCTTCGTGCTGCAATCGGCCGAGACCATGAAGACGGCGGTGGCCTACCTCGAGCCGTTCATGGAGAAGGCGAGCGGCACGGACAAGGGCGTGATCGTGCTCGCCACGGTCAAGGGCGACGTCCACGACATCGGCAAGAACCTCGTGGACATCATCCTGTCGAACAACGGCTACCGGGTGCACAACCTCGGCATCAAGCAGCCGATCGACGTGATTTTGGACGCGGCCGAGAAGCACAAGGCGGACGCGCTCGGCATGTCGGGGCTGCTCGTGAAGTCGACGGTGGTGATGAAGGAGAACCTCGAGCTCATGAGCCAGCGGGGCTTCACGATCCCGGTCATCTGCGGCGGCGCGGCGCTGAACCGCGCCTACGTGGAGGGGGATCTGCAGGAGGCCTACAAGGCCGGCGAGGTGTACTACGGCCTAGACGCCTTCACCGGGCTGCACCTCATGGACGAGCTGTGCGGCCACGTCGAGAAGCGCGTGCTCACCGGGCCGGGGCGAAAGCGCCTGCACCGGCGGCGGCGCGTCGAGGCCCAGGGGGCGCAGGGGCAGCGGTCGCAGGTGGCGGTCTCGACGAGCGACTACGCGCCGTCGGACATCAAGCCCGCGCCGTACGTGCCCACGCCGCCCTTCTGGGGCAGCCGCGTGGTGGCGGCGAGCGAGCTCAAGCTCGGCGAGATCTTCGCCTATATCAACCGGCGAGCGCTGTTCCGCGGCCAGTGGCAGTACCGGCGGGGGCGGCGCTCGGAGTCCGAGTACCGGCACTTCGTGGCCGAGGTGGTGGAGCCCAAGTTCCACGCCTGGTGCGAGCGGGCGATCCAGAACCGCTGGCTCGAGCCGCAGGTGGTGTACGGCTACTTCCCGTGCGCGGGCGACAAGAACGAGCTCGTCGTGTTCCGGCCCGAGGGTATGCCGGAGGCAGGGGAGGAGTGGCTCAGGATCGCCTTTCCGCGGCAACCGACCGGACGGCGGTTGTGCCTGGCCGATTTCTTCCGTCCCCTGGCGAGCGGGGAGCGCGACGTGGTGGCGTTCCAGATCGTGACCATGGGGGCGGTGGCATCGCGCACGGCGGAGACCTTGTTCAAGGCCGACCGGTATGACGATTACCTCCACTACCACGGCCTCGCGGTGGAGGCGGCGGAGGCGCTGGCCGAGCTGTGGCACCGCCGGGTGCGGCAGGAGCTCGGCATCGCGGCGATGGACGCCAAGACCATCGAGATGTACTTCCAGCAGGGCTATCAGGGCAGCCGCTACAGCTTCGGCTATCCGGCCTGCCCGCGGCTCGAGGACCAGGCGCAGCTGTTCACGCTGCTCGAGCCGGCGCGCATCGGCGTGGAGCTGTCGGAGGAGTTCCAGCTCGTGCCGGAGCAGTCCACGTCGGCGCTGGTGTGCCACCATCCGGAGGCGCGGTACTTCAGCGTGACCGAGTAGCGCTTCTCTGTCAGTCGCCGGGTTGGCGCGGGCTCTTATATGACTCCCGAGACGCCGCCTGTCTCCCGGGGGGCCCTCTCAGGGGCCCCCGCTTTGTACTGTCACGTTCATCACGTGCCGACTGCGGGGCGGGTGCGCAGGCTGGAACGGGCGGCTCAGCGTCAGTGTGACAGTGGCCCGTCCCTCCCGGAGGGCTTTGATCCGGAGGCGCTGGTCGAAGCTTCCCCCGATAGGGCCGGAGTCATGCGTGGGGAGCGGGGCGCTCGGTTGGGCTTCGATGGAGATGGCGATCGCATCGGCCTCGCCCTCTACCTGCCAGGTCCACACATAGCCTACCGAGCCAGCACCAAGCAGGGGCAGGACCACCTCTTCGCCGAGGCGCAGGGCCAGCTCATCGGGTGGTGCCAATGACCTGCCCCTCGTGCCAGCCGTCTCCATCCCGCCAATAGTGTTGCAGCTCGCCGTCGTTGCGCAGGGCGATGAGCTCGAGATTGAAGCCGAAGCTCCCCTCCATGAGCGCCACGACGCGGGCGACGTTGCGGCCGAACGTGGTCTTCAGGGACCACGGCAAGGTGCCCTGCTGGTTGTCGCGCCGCCAGTGCTGAATCGTGCCGTCGGGGGCGGCCACGCATAACTCGAAGTTGCCATGCCCGTGCTCGTTCGCCATCCCGTATTGGCCCTCGATCATGCAGGGCGGCGAGGAGATGCCCGAGCCGAACTGGTCCCCCGCGCTCCAGGTCTGCCGTCCATGTTCATCATCGCGCCAGAAGTGTCGCATCTGGCCGTTCGAGAGGACGCAGACGAGCTCGAGGTTGCCCCAGGTGCTCTGGATCAACGAGGGGCCCATGGTGGCCACGCCACTGCCGAACGTGTCACCGGCGCTCCACTGACCCACGTTGTTGCGCCACCAGTGCTGAAGCTGGCCGCCGCCGACCGCGACGACCACTTCGAAGTTGCCGGGCCCCCAGTTCGTCTCGACGAAGCCCACGGCGCCGGTCGCGTGGGTAGGACCGAACACGTCCGTTGGCCCCCATTGTCGGGAGCGCTGATCGAAGTAGCAATGGCGCAGGCGGGAGCCGGTCGTGCGGTAGATGGCCTCGAAGTTGCGGTTGTAGGTGGTGCTGGTGAGCGTGGGCGGTTCCGCCACGTCGTCGCCCCATGTATTGCCTTTCGACCAGGGGAAGCTGGGGTCGGCGTTGTCGCGACGCCAGTGCGTGAGGGAGTTTCCGCGACTTGGTGCCACGAGCTCGAAGTTGCGGTGCAAGGCGCCGTCGCTGCTCTCGATCAGGCCGCCGCTGTGGCAGCGCCGCTTGGTCCAGGGATCAGGGTCCGTGAATTGGAGGCCGAGCTTCGCGTGAGCGTCGATGCTGCACTCGCCATAGGCGATCAAACAAAACCCGTCGTTGCCAAAGGAGGTTCCCCACGAGTTCTTGACGATCCAGCAGTTGAGATGATCGTCATAGCCGACCGCGAGCATGAAATGACCGCCCAGGCCGACCGCGTTGGCGCTGCGTCTGTAGGGGACCGTTCCCGACCAACCGGGGAAGTCGCTGTAGCAATCGAAGGCAACGACCAGCGGACCGATGGTATCGATCCATTTCTTCTGCTCGGAGGGGTCGCCGATGGATCTGTAGGCGGGGATCTTGACGGTCCGGCCGCCACGGCGGCTGAACGGTATCGCCAGCACGGGAGGTGGTTGGATCGGTCCGGAGGGCGGATCATAGTAGGGACCAGATCGGTGGGCCGGATCGTCGTTGGCCCACGGTCCGCAATCGGGATCGGCCAAACCGTTATCCTTCACCCAGTCCAACACGGCGGCGGCACCGCCGCGACCGCCACAAGGAACCCCGTTGGCGACGATGTAGTCGCCTTCCGAACGCACGCACCACACGCAATGCTCGATGCGGACCATGGCCTCGATGAGCGCCGTGGCGGCATAGATCCAGCAGTGCTGGCAAGGGCTCTGGTCGCGGGTCTGCGTGATCCATGACCAGCCGAAGCGATTGCGCCAATCGACCTGGCTGGCGTGGCCTCCCGCACCACCCGCGGGCAGAGGGAACGGTTGGGCGGCGATCCAGGACGTTGGCGGCAGGATATGACGCTCGATCAGATATTTCCGGAGCAGCGAGTTGGTCGTCGGGGCGGCCCGTACGAGGGCCGTGACATCGGTGTGCGGCACGGTCGCGGCCCGCGGATGCTGTGTGAGGTCAGCGCCGAGCGCCGGGCGGTGAACCGGCAAGCTATCCGCGAACTTGGGGTTGACCTTCCACTGGATGCCCTGACGAACCAGATCCTGACGAAGCTCCCCATAGGTGCGAAACGCCATCGTCTTCCTCCCGTGCGTCGGCCGGCGTGGTGTCCCCGCTTGATGACAGCTTGAAGGCGCTGAATCTCGAGGGGAAAGAGAGAACCCTCTGCAGGGGGCGAATCTACACGACTTCCCGCGCAGGAGGTATAAGGCGGCAAGAGGAGGACAACCATGCGCAATCGGACCCTACGCATTCTCACGCTCCTGGCTCTCTTGTTCGTGCCGGCGTTCGCGCTGGCGCAGAAGAAAGGCACCGAACCTGCTGGGGCAGCCCAGGGCAAGGCCACCGAGCTGGTGGATCTCAACTCCGCCACCCTGGAGCAGCTCAAGGCCCTCCCGGGCATCGGCGACGTCTATGCGCAGAAGATCATCGACAACCGGCCCTATGCCAACAAGGCCCAGCTGGTGTCGAAGAAGGTCGTGCCGGCGGGCGTGTACGCGAAGTTCAAGGAGCTGGTGATCGCCAAGCAGGCCCCTGCCGCCAAGTAGCCCCCAGGCCGTCTACCGCTGGCCGACCATACGATGACGCGCCGTCGCCGCCGCACAGGAGCCGGTGCTGCCGAACTCATGGGGCGCGAGATTCCTCAGTAGGGATGAGCTCGAGTTGATGCCCGACTCCATCGCCACGCGCCCCCATCCCCTTCGCCTCGGTGCCCCGCTCGACGCCGGGACGTTCAGAGAGCTCCGCCGCACGATGGAGCTCCACCACTTCAAGTGGGACGTGCAGGTGGGCGACGTGACGGCCCTCGCGCCGTTCCCCCTGCTCATCACGCGGCGTGCGTGGGAAGAGCTAGCCGCGCTGGCCGAGCGGCTCACGCGCGAAACGCTGGCCATCGAACGGGAGTTGCTCGAGCGGCCAGGGCTCCATGAGCGGCTCGCGCTGCCGTCTCCGCTCAGCCGGCTGCTGCGCCGCCGGCTGCTGCGCCGCCGCATCGCGCCTACGCCGCCGGTGGCGCGTGTCATGCGCTTTGACTTCCACTGGACGACCGAGGGGTGGCGGGTGTCGGAGGTGAACAGCGATGTCCCCGGGGGGTTCACCGAGTCGACCCAGTTCACCGCGCTCATGGCGGCGCACGCCCCGGGAGCCGTCCCCTCCGGTGCTCCCACCCAGGATCTGGTCGATGCGCTGGTCCGCGCCGCCGGCGATGGGGCGGTCGCGCTAGCGAGCGCGCCGGGGCACATGGAGGATCATCAGGTGGTTGCCTATCTCGCGGCGCAGCTACGGAAGAAGGGGCTCGCGGCCCACGTGGTCTCGCCCCGTCACCTGCGCTGGCGTGCCGGCCACGCTCACCTCGCGACCGCATGGTGCGAGGGACCGGTCGCGGCGATCGTACGTTTCTACCAGGCCGAGTGGCTCGCCCGGCTGCCTCACGAGGAGAGCTGGGCGCCCCTCTTTGCCGGCGGCCACACGCCGGTCCTGAACCCGGGGATCGCCGTCCTGTCCGAGAGCAAACGCCTGCCCCTCGTGTTTCCCCACCTCGGGGCAGCGACCGAGACGTGGCGGCAGTTGCTGCCCGAGACGCGGGCGCCCGAGGACGCGCCGTGGCGTACGGACGAGGGCTGGCTGCTCAAGTCGGCCTACGGCAACGCCGGGGACACGGTCTCGATCCGCTCGGCGATGAGCAAGGCCGCCTGGGCGCGCCTCGCGTGGGCGGTCCGCTGGCGGCCAGGCCAGTGGGTGGCGCAGCGGCGCTTCACGGTCGTGCCGGTCGAGCACCCGGAAGGCCCGCTCTTGCCGTGTATCGGCGTCTACACCGTCGACGGCCGGGCCGCGGGCGCCTACGCGCGGATCACGCGCAGGGCATACATCGATTTCTCGGCGACCGACGTCGCCTTGCTCGTCGTCCAGGAGGACGCATGAATCGCACCGAGGTTCATCGCTGCTGGTGCCTGCCCGAGAGCCCGTGGAGTCGCTGGGTCAAGCCCGTCCTCTTCGCCTATCTCGACGAAGAGCTCGAGCCCGGGCCGCTCCCTCCGAGCCCGGGTTGGCTCCTGCCCGAGGTGATCCGGCCGCTCGAGATGGCCTCCCAGACCGAGGGTGGCCCGACGCCCTATCGAGCCGCTCATCGGCTGCGAGACGTGGCCCTGGTGATCGATCTGCCAGGCGCCGAGGGGACGCAGATGGGCATCGGTCTCGCCGAGAAGGGCTTCCGACCCATCCCGCTCTACAATGCCGTCCCGGCGCCCGGGGCGACCATCGATGTGCGACCGATCATGGCGGCGCTCGTCAATGGCGCCGGCCTGGTGGGCGACGTGGCGGGCGACGCGCCACCCGCCTTCTTGCTCGACGCCGATCGGATGGGGCAGGGGCGCGCCGTCCAGGCTGGCGATTTCGATAACCGGTCGGTCTGCACGGCGGCGGATTTCCCGTCGGCGGCCCTGCTGGGGACGGCAGGGATCCGGCGCGTCGTG